>NZ_JBGCUN010000001.1:1923842-2244483 GCF_041103235.1 Yoonia sp. R2331
AGCCGCTGACAGATGAAAACGGCTGGCGCTTTACCCTGCGCGAAGGTGTCACCTTTCAGGACGGTGCGGCCTTCACGGCGGAAGATGTGCTGTTCTCTTATCAGCGCGCTTCGGATGAAGCGGCCGATGTCCGGTCCTGGTTTGCGCCCGTGTCTGACGTGCGCGTGGTCGACGATTTCACGATCGACTTTGTGACCACCTCGCCCAACCCGCTGTTCCCTGACAGCATCGCCAACTTCATGATCCTTGATAAGGATTGGGCCGAAGGCAACGACGCGGCATTGCCCGCCCGCGACGCTGAAAACTTCGCCACGATGAACGCCAACGGCACCGGACCCTTCATGCTCACCAGCCGCGACCCCGGCGTAAAGACCGTTCTGTCGCCCAACGGCGGATGGTGGGATGACACCAGCCACAACGTGACAGAGGCGACCTTCACACCCATCGGCAATGCGGCCACCGGTTTGGCAGCACTTTTGTCGGGCGAGATCGACTTCATCCAGCCGATCCCCTTGCAGGACGCCGAACAAGTCGAATCCCGTGACGGCTTCAAAGTGCTCGAGGGTGAAGAAACCCGCGTCATCATGTTCGGCTTTGGCCATGAACACGACACGCTGCTGTATTCCTCTGACGTCACCGACGCCAACCCCTTTGCCGATGTCCGCGTCAGACTTGCTGCGGCCCATGCGCTCGACATTGCTTCGATTGACCGGGTGCTGTTTCGCGGCAAGATCGAACCGGCCTCGCAACTGGTCCCTGCCGGGATCTCCGGCTATTCCGAAGCCAACAGCGACCGCCCCGCCTATGACCCTGACCGTGCCAAGGAACTTCTGGCCGAGGCAGGCTACCCGGACGGCTTCAGCTTTGGTCTGAAATGCCCCAACGACCGCTATATCAATGATGAGGCGCTGTGCCGCGCTGCCGCATCAATGTTTGCCGCTGTGGGCCTGCAAGCAGAGCTTAGCACCGGGCCTGTGCGCGACTACTGGCCGCAACTGCGCGAAGATGACTTTGATATGTACCTCTTGGGCTGGTCGCCCGGCACCTTCGACATGGAACACCCGATCCGCTTCCTCAAGCACACGCAGGATGACGAGAAAAAGCTGGGGTCCTGGAACTTTGGCAATTTCTCTAACGCGCGCATTGATGAACTGCTGCCAATGATCCAGCAGGAAATCGACCCAGCCGCGCGGCAAGCGATGATTGATGAGGTCGTCAAGATCAGCCAGGACGAGGTGGCCTATATTCCGCTCTATACCCAGCCGCTGATCTGGGCGGCAAAAGAGAACGTTGACCTGACCCAACGGGCCGACAACTTCTTCATGCTGCGGTGGGTCACCGTCAACTGATCTGAGCGGCAAACAAGGCGATGGCATATTTTATCTTCAAACGGCTGGTACAGTCCGTTCTGGTGATGCTTGCCGTCGCCTTCCTCGCCTTTTCGCTATTTCGGTTCGTGGGTGACCCGATCACCCAGATGACCGGTGTCGAAACCTCCGTTCAGGATCAGGAACGCCTGCGCGAAGAATTGGGCCTCAACGATCCCTTCATCTCACAATTCATGCGCTTTACGAGCGACATGCTGCGTGGTGATTTCGGATTCTCGTTCCGCACGCGCCAGCCGGTCGCAGAAATGATTGCGGTGCGCATCCCCGCCACGCTCGAACTTGGGGTCGTCGCCCTTTTGATATCGCTTGTGGTTGGCATCCCCACCGGTGTCTATACGGCGCTCAGACCGCGCGGCATCGCCACGCAATCCATCCTGATCCTGACGCTGATCGGTGTCTCCATCCCGACATTCGTGATCGGGATCATGCTGATCTTCCTTTTTGGTGTGCAACTGGGCTGGCTGCCAACATTCGGGCGTGGCGGCACCGTGCAGATCGGCGGCTGGGAAAGCTCGTTCTTCACCATCGACGGCTGGCGCGCGATCCTCTTGCCCGCAATCACTCTTGGTATCTACCAGCTCACGCTCACCATGCGGCTTGTGCGCGCCGAGATGATGGAGGTGATGCGCACCGACTACATCCGCTTTGCCTTTGCCCGCGGCGTGCCGATGCGCGCCATCTACTACCGCCATGCCCTCTCGAACACGCTGGTGCCCGTGATCACCATCATCGGTCTGCAATTCGGCGGCGTCATCGCCTTTTCCATCGTCACCGAAAGCGTCTTTGAATGGCCCGGCATGGGGCTCTTGTTCCTCGAATCTATCCGCTTCGTCGATATTCCGGTGATGAGCGTCTACCTCGTCGTCATCGCCTTCTTCTTCGTGCTGGTGAACCTGATCGTTGACCTGCTCTACATCGCCATCGACCCGCGATTACGCGTCCGGGACAGCACATGATCGACTTTCTCAAACGCCGCGAAGGGCTCTGGCTCTTTGTCCACTCGCCCGCCGCCATGCTTGCGGCCCTGGTGGCGGTGCTGATCTTTCTCGGCGCACTCTTTGCGCCCTGGCTCTCGCTCATAAATCCCTATGATCTGGCCTCCTTCAGCCTTTTTGACGGCCTCTTACCGCCGGTCTGGCAAGAGGGCGGCAATCCCAAGTTCCTGCTTGGCACGGATGATCAGGGGCGCGACATGATCTCATCCATCCTTTACGGCGCGCGCCTGTCGTTGCTGATCGGACTTGCGGCAATGACCATTGCCACGGTGCTTGGCGTGGGCCTCGGACTGGCTGCGGGATATTACGGCGGCTGGCTTGATACCATCGTCATGCGGATCGCAGACGTGCAACTCGCCCTTCCGGCAATCCTGACCGCCCTGCTGATCGATGGCATCGCGCGTGGCGTTCTCCCACCTGATGCGCAGCAAAACCCGCGCGTGGCCGTGCTGACCCTTGCCATTGCCCTGTCACTTTGGGTCAACTTCGCCCGCACCGCCCGCGCCTCGACCTTTGTGCAAATGCAAAAAGAATACGTGCAAGCCGCCATCATGATGGGTCAGCGCCCTGCCCGCGTCATGTTTGTACATATCCTGCCGAATATCCTTGGCCCTCTGCTGGTGATCATGACCGTCGATCTGGCCTCCGCCATCCTGCTCGAGGCGACGCTGTCATTTCTTGGCATTGGCCTGCCCGCTGACAGCCCCTCGCTGGGCACCCTGATCCGGATCGGTATGCAGTTCCTACTTTCGGGCGAGTGGTGGATCCTCTGGATACCAACGCTCTTTCTTGTGGCCCTTGTGGTGTCCATCAACATCCTCGGAGACTTCCTGCGGGACGTCTTCAACACAAGGCTGCGCTGATGCTGACGATCCAGGACCTCGCCGTCAATTTCCCCTCTCGCTTTGGCGACATCACCGCCATTGCGGACGTGGACATGACCATAAAACCCGGCGAAATCCACGGTCTCGTGGGCGAAAGCGGCGCAGGCAAATCCACCGTTGGTGCCGCCGTCATCGGCCTTCTGCAGTCGCCGGGCTACATCGCAAACGGCAAGCTGACGCTTGACGACATCGACCTACGCACACTCGACCGCGATGCAGCCCATGCCCTGCGTGGCAGCCGCATCTCGATGATCTTTCAAGACCCGCAAACCAGCCTCAACCCGCTGATGACGATCGAGGATCAGCTGGTCGAAACCATCCTCGCGCACGAGGATATCTCGCATCAGGCTGCACACGACCGCGCCGTGGACCTGCTGGAAGAGATCGGGATCTCCAACGCCGCACAGCGTATCAAATCATACCCGCACCAATTCTCGGGCGGGATGCGCCAGCGCGTGGTCATCGCTCTTGCACTTTGCACAAACCCCGACGTGATCATCGCAGATGAGCCAACCACTGCCCTTGATGTTGCGGTGCAAAGCCAGGTGCTCGACCTCTTGCGCCGCCTTGTCGACACCCGCCAGATCGCCGTCATCCTGATCACCCATGACATCGGGGTGATCGCCCAGATCACCGATAACGTCACCGTCATGCGCAACGGGCGCGTGGTCGAAACCGGCTCAACCGCGCAGATTCTACGCGACCCTCAGGAAACCTATACCAAAGGTCTGATCGCCGCCGTACCGCCCCTTGATCGCAAGCTTGAACGCTTCGCCGTCATTGCAAGCGAAGACACGGCACCCGGTGACCTTGGCAACCGCGCCAAGGACTGGCTGCTTGATGGGCTCCGGCAAGAGGCGACAGGCCTGACCGTGCAAAACCTACGCGTCACTTTTCCCGGTGTACGCACCTCGCTCTTTTCGCGCCCCGACCCGTATGTTGCCCTGCATGACATCAGCTTTACCGTGCAACCGGGCCGGATCATGGGGCTTGTGGGCGAAAGCGGCTCTGGCAAATCGACACTCGCCAAGGCCATCACCGGGCTGATCCCGGTGCAAAGCGGCACCATGCTGTTGGGTGATGCCCCCCTGCCCGCTGGCAAGGCCCGCCCGCGCGACCACCCGTCCCGGCAGCTAATCCAGATGGTGTTTCAGGATCCCTACTCCAGCCTCAATTCACGTCACCGCATCGGCAAAATCCTGACAGAGCCGTTGTGGCTTTATGGTCTGGTCGAGGATGCAGACGAACGCCATGCGCTCGCCGCAGCAATGCTTGATCTGGTCGGCATGGCACCCGGCGCCATTGACAAATACCCGCATCAGTTTTCAGGCGGCCAGCGCCAACGCATCGCTGTGGCCCGCGCCCTACTTGCCCGCCCGCGGTTCCTGATCTGTGATGAACCAACTTCGGCACTTGACGTGTCAATTCAGGCCGAAATCCTGAACCTTCTCAAAGACCTGCAATCTACTTTTGATCTTTCAATCCTGTTCATCAGCCACAACCTTGCCGTCGTGCGCCAAATGGCCAACGACGCCATCGTCCTGCGCAACGGCGTGATCGAAGAAATCGGCGCATCCGAAACCCTCTTCGCCGCCCCACAGGCCGCCTACACCAAGGAACTGCTGGCGCTGACACCAACACTTTAGTCGTCGCATTCTGCAAGAAAAGGGAAGTGGCGGACAGACAGGGATTCGAACCCTGGAGACGGTCTCCCGCCTACACACTTTCCAGGCGTGCGCCTTCGACCACTCGGCCACCTGTCCGTGAAGGGGCATTTAGCAAGGCCTGAAACCCCATGCAAGTCCCAACAACCATGTGACTGTAATCGCGTTGTAACCCGGCAGGCTTCGGCACATACTCGTCATGTTGAACGATTGCCCGGGTCCGCGATGAAGCATGATCCCCCAGCCACACCGCCCAAGGACGCGCGTTTTGAACTGGCGCGCGTGCAAACCGGTGCTTTGATCATCATCGCCTTTGCGGTGGTGCTGTTTCTGCTGGTGCAGGCCCGTTTTATGCTGATCAGCCTCGCAACGGCGATCATCCTGTTTTCACTGACCAGCGACGTGATCAACTTTATCGCACGCCTTCGGGTTGGGCCGGTCCGCATCCCCAACTGGATCGCCAGTCTGGCGGCCGTTTTCCTGATCGCGGGCGCTCTGCTGACGCTCACGTCCATTCTGCTGGCACAGATCAACACAGTGTTGGTGACGACATTGTCTTATGCTGAACGAGTGCCCGCCGCTGTCGCATCGCTCTTTGGGTGGCTGGGTGAGGATACAGAGGCCGCTGTTTTCAACTCCGTGCGATCCGTCGATTTTTCCAGCTACCTGCGACAAGCGGCAGGGTCTGCCAGCAACCTGACCCAAGGCACAGTCCTCGTCATCCTGTTCGTGGGCTTTCTCTTTGCCGAACGCATCTGGTTTTCCACCAAACTGCACAATTTCGTGGGCGATGCGGCACAGGCGCAGCGCGTCGGCCAGATCATCGCCTCGATCATCCACCGGGTGAACTATTACCTGCTGGTCAAAACCTTCATCTCGGCGATCACCGGCTTTGTCGTCTTTGGCATCGCCAGCATTTTCGGGCTAGAGGTCGCGGTGGCCATTGGCGTGGTCACATTTGTACTGAACTTCATCCCCAACATCGGATCAATTGTCGCGACCGGCCTGATCGCGCTCGCGATGCACGTGCAGTTTGGCGATGCGGCCCTGACCACGGCGGTCTTTGTCCTTGCAGGCATGGTGCAGTTTGTTGCCGGATCCATCATCGACCCGATGCTGATGGGCCGCGCGCTACGGTTGTCATCATTTGGGATCATCATCAGCCTTGCGTTCTGGGGGGCCGTCTGGGGCATTCCGGGCATGTTCCTGTCAGTGCCCATCATGGTGATGCTGCTGGTCGTCTGCAGCCACGTCCCGGCCCTGCGCCCTTTGGCGATCCTGCTGTCCCGCGAAGGTCTGCCCGAAAGCGAACAAACCCTGCAGCAAACCGCCGAACGCGATCTTTTTGATCAGCGCCGCGACTAGGGTCTTGCCGCGCGCAAGAACAGCCCCGCCAGCACCAATTCACCCAAGGCTGCGACCAGAATGGATACGCTGGCAAAGCCGCGCGCGTATTCATAACACCCCGTCGCCGCGATCCCCGCAAATATGGCAAACAGCCCATAACATACCGCGCGGCGCAATGGGCTGTCCGGCGCATTGCGCCCCATCCACAACATGACTGCCAGACCCAGAAACACCCCCGACGAGCGGCGCGTGATGAATTCCGCACTGGCGTTTGTCGGCACACTGTAAGTGCCTGCGTAGCTGCCCGGAAACAGCAGGAAAGTCACAAAGAGAACGGCACAGACAATGGCCGTGGCGATGGCAGCAAAGCGAAAGATCACCCTTCCTCCAGATGCAGATAGACCCGCCGGTTCTGGCGCCCTTTCTTCTCGATATTGCCGATCCGAACACGGCCAATCTCATCAGTGTTGGCCACATGCGTGCCACCACAGGGCTGCAGATCGGCTGTGTTTTCACCAACCCCAATACGCACCAACCGGATCTGCCCTGCCCCGCGCGGCGGCTGCACCGACAGCGTTTTGACAAGGCTGGGGTTCTCGTCCAGTTCGGCCTCTGTGATCCATTCGTCCGACACCGCGAAATGGCAATCGATCAGCTTGTTGAGTGTGGCGTCCAATGCAGCCTTGTCGGCTGGCGCATCTTCCATGTCAAAATCCAGCCGCGACTTGTCCGTCCCAATGGACCCGCCCGTCACCGGCAAAGGGATTACAACCGACAGCAAATGAAGTGCTGTATGCATCCGCATCAACTTGTGCCGCCGGTCCCAGGCCAAGGTCTGCTGAACCTGCGTGCCCGGCTCTGGCAAGGCCGCAGGCTCTGCGGGAACCAGAACAATCGCATCTCCGGGCCCCTTGACCGTTGTGGCAACCTCAATCGCACCGCCCTGCCATGTCAGCCGCCCGGCATCGCCGGGCTGCCCGCCCGATGTGGGATAGAAATTCGTCTGATCCAAAACGATTCCACCCTCGGCTGTTATCTCGACCACGCGGCCCACCGCATCACGTGCATAGGCATCATCCCGAAATAGCGGTTTGGTCATGTCTCCTCCGGACGGTTCAGGGTCTCTGGATTGCGCAGCCACAAGTCCTGTTGCGGGAACGGAACTTCAATCCCGGCTTCGGCAAATCGCGCGTTAATCTCATAATTCATCTCGGACAGGGTCACGACCTTCCAGTTCACATCGCGCAAATGCACGCGGATTTCAAAATCCAGCGAGGATGCACCGAACCCCATGAAAAACACCTGCGGCGGCGGGTCCATCAGCGACATCGGGTGCTTTTCCGCGATCTCGGCCAGTATGCCGCGCACCTTTTCCACATCCGTCCCATAGGCCACACCAACCGGCACGATCAGACGCCCCACCGGGTTGCCTTGGGTCCAGTTGATCACCTGCCCGCTGACCAGATCCGCATTGGGAATGATCACATCGGTCCGGTCAAAGGTCTCGATCCGCGTCGACCTGACCGAAATATCGCGCACAAACCCCATCTGGCCGTTGACCTCGATCATGTCGCCCTCGGCAATCGGGCGTTCGATCAGCAGGATGATGCCAGAGACAAAGTTCTGCACAATGTTCTGCAAGCCAAAGCCGATACCCAGCGACAGCGCACCCGCCACAAAGGCAAGCGAAGTCAGATCAATCCCTGCGCTGGTGATCGCAAACAGCCCCGCCAGAAAAATGCCGACGTAGCCAACACCGGATCGCACCGCATTCTGCCCTCCCAGATCCAGCTTTGTACGTGGTAGAACCGAATTGCGCAGCGTCGCCTGCACAAATCGCGTCAGCACATAGCCGATGGCAAAGACCAGCAGGAAGGTCATGAAATCGGACGGCGAAATCCGGGTATCTCCGACCGCAAACCCGGCAGAGATTCGGGCCCAGATTTCAAACAAATCCGTCACCCGCGCGCCCCAGGCCAAGGCCAGGAACGGCAAGGCAAGAATGCCCACGCCCAGCCCGATCAGCACCGGCATCAACGGCCCTGCGGCATCAGCCTCGTCCGCGTCACCTGAATCGTAGATATCCGACACCAACCGTTGCAGCACGACCACGACGCCAAGGATCGCAAGCGTCAGCACCACCGGGCGGAACAGGCCAATAGCTGCGTTGACATAGCCAAGCGCTGCAAAAACCGGTGCTGCAAGGGCAACCCCCATCGTCAGCCGCCCGATCACGCTCCGCACCCGGCCCCCGGTGCCGCTATAGTTCGGATCATCCACCGGCGGGCTGCGCAGCGCATTGCCCAGCTGATACAGCGTGAACGCCAAAAACAGCAGCAACGGAAACAGCATCACCGCGACAGAGATGCGTGCCGCATCAACCAGCTCCATCATCGCGGCAACGAACACAATCGCCGCCAAACCATAGCTTAGCGTGATCCCCGCGCGCCGAATGCGGTCATTGCTTTCGGGCGCAAAGCTTAGCGGGCCAAAGGCGGGGCCCGGTGGGAACAGTTTGTCGTTCAACCAGCGGGCAACGATGATGACGAAGACCGCGGAAAAGAGGGCTCCGAACATCTTGTCTGCCCGTGATGACAGCACATCTAGGCTTTGCAAAGACTCGGTAAACAGCGTCAGCCCGATCAGCGGCAGCACCATCTGCCCCAGCGACAGGATGAACGACCACAGCGCCCGGGCCTGTGGTGATCTGTTGCCCAGCCCGTCGCGCATGCCCCGCACCCAGCCCCGCGCGCGCAGCATCATGACTAGACCCGCAACGATCCCTATCAGCGCAAGCGGTGCGACAGACCAGATTGTCCCGTTGCCCACCTTGGTCCTGATCCCGGCCGCCATATCCGACCACATCAGTTGCAAACTCGCACCAAAGGCCGCGATCGCCGCCCCCCAATGGGTGGGATTAAGGGGCGAGGCATCGCGCACCAGCAACCGGCTGGCAAATTGCGCCCGCGCCTGCGTATCAATTTCGGCCAACAGCCCATTGGCACGCGCGTGCGCCTCTGCCACCAAGCTATCGGGGGTCGCAAGGCTTTGGCGCAGCGCGTCTAACTCTGCACGGCGGGCGGCGATCTGCGGGTCCTCTTCCCCGCTTTCAGGGGGCGCGCCTAACGCCTCCAACTGGCTGTCCACCGTGGTGATCCGCGCCTGATTATCGGCCAGTTTGTCTGCAAACGTCTCGCGCCAAAGGAACAACTCATCCCGCAATCGGTTCAGGGCAAATGTCGTCGTCACGCCTGTACCAAGACTTTCCTCGGCCCGCTGCGCAACATTCTCCCACTCCGCAATGTCCTGAAACATCGCAGCAAGCGGCGTCATTGCGTCCTGATCATCTGCAAGTTCAGGTTCTGCGGTTTGCGCCACAGCAGCGGTGCCGATCGAAACGACCAGCAGCAAGCAACACAGGCGCAGGATCGCGCCCAAGGTTACACGTCCTCGGCCACAGATGGTATGTCGGCAGGCGCACGATCCAACCACGCCGGCACTGGCAGCCCTTTTGATTTCAGAAACGCAGGGTTCCAAACCTTGGACTGATATCGCGTGCCATAGTCACACAGCATCGTTGCAATCGTGTGCCCTGGCCCAAGGTCGCGTGCTAACCGGATGGCCCCTGCGATATTGATTGCCGTCGACCCACCCATGCACAACCCCTCGTCAGCCAGCAAATCATAGATCAACGGAAGCGCTTCGGCATCGGGGATCTTATAGGCAAAGTCTGGCTTGAACCCTTCCAGGTTGGCCGTAATCCGCCCCTGCCCGATCCCTTCAGAAATACTATCGCCAGACGCGGGCGTCTCTCCGGTGAATAGCTTGTAAAGCCCTGATCCATCGGGGTCCGACAACGCGATCTTCACGCCCTTGGGCTGCAAGACCTCGGCGACACCGGCCAACGTACCGCCCGACCCGCAGGCGCAGGTAAACCCATCCAGCTTGCCGCCCGTCTGTTCCCACAGCTCTGGCCCGGTGGTTTCCACGTGGGCCTGCCGGTTGGCAATGTTGTCAAACTGGTTGGCCCAAACTGCGCCATTTGGTTCTGTCTTGGCCAAGGCGGCGGCCAACCTCTGTGAATACTTCACGTAATTGTTTGGATTGGCATAGGGCACCGCAGGCACCAGCACCAATTCCGCCCCGGTCAAACGGATCATTTCTTTCTTTTCGTCTGATTGGGTTTCGGGCATCACAATGACGGATCTGAACCCCATCGAGGCCCCCACCAACGACAAACCGATCCCGGTGTTGCCCGCTGTGCCCTCCACGATGGTGCCACCGGGTCGCAAATCACCGCGCGCCACCGCGTCGCGGATCATGAAAAGCGCCGCACGGTCCTTGACTGACTGGCCTGGGTTCAGAAATTCTGCCTTGCCCAAAATGGTGCAGCCCGTCGCCTCTGACGCGGCGCGCAGCTTGATCAATGGGGTGTTGCCAACGGCGGCGGCTAGGTCGGATTTGATGTGCATCTTGGGGCCTTTGTCCTGTTGGTTCATGTCTAGGCGGCGACACCGCCGAACTCAAGCGCGCAAGCGGTCCCGGTTCAATGCCAGCCAATAGAGCATCGCCAGCAAAGGACCTGCGCCAATCTCTCCGGTCCGGGCCAAATCCATCGCGCGCGCAAAGGGGATCGTATGCAGCCGCAGGTCTTCGTGCTCGGCCGCCAGCCCGCCGGAATAGGCATCCCGATCAGCAAGCGTTGTCAGCCCCAGATAACAATAGAAAAAGTCTGTGGAAGCACCGGGGCTTGGATAAAAGCTGTTGATGGGTTCCAGCACCATGTCTTCCAGCCCCGCCTCTTCCGCGGCTTCACGCAGTGCGGCGGCCTCTGGCGTCTCACCTGCATCCACGATGCCCGCCACCGGTTCCAGAACCCAAGGGTTCGGCTCTCCCAGCCGCAGTGGCCCCATGCGGATTTGTTCCACCAAAAGCACCCTTTCACTGACCGGGTCATAAGGCAGCACAAGTGCGGCATCGACACCCAGAAAAACTTCGCGCGGTAAGACCCCGCTGCCCTGTCCGTCAAAGCGCTGATGGCTGACCTCAAACGACTGCAGCGCGAAAAAGCTGCCCTGTGGTGGCGACATGGCCCGTATCGCCGCAACGCTTCCGTCCTCAAATCGGTTGTGATCACTGCGCAGGGAGGTGGGGGCACGCCGCGTGCGCGCGCGGGTCCGCGCCCACGCGCGGGACAAGGCCATCGGCCAGCGCGACGCAAACCCCGCCTCATCGGGCAGCGGATCGCGGGCAAACATCTCTTTTGCGGCATCGGTCACGGCTGCGCAATTTTGCGCCTCCCAATCCTGAAAAGACCACGCCCAGCCGTTCGAACTCTGCCCCTCAGGCGGCAAATAAACCTCTGCCTCTTTCGGTCCGTCCGCTGTCTGCACTGTGACGGTATGGCGCGTGTAGTCCCAAGCCATCTCAAACAGATCAAACCGCGCCATCGCGGCAGGCGTCACGTTCCGCAACAACAGCCCCTCTGCCTGACCGTCAATCTCGGCAAAGATCGTCGGCACAACGTCGCCCACAACACCTGTGACCTGGTAATGATCGAGTGTCGCAGGCGCGTGGCGAAATCTATCTCCGCCGACGGCCTCCATCAGCGGAAAGGCGCGTAACGTGCCGTAAACAAACAGGTTCAAGGAAAGCGTTTCGCGTAGAATTCCGAAAAGAAGGCCGCACAAATCGCGCCAACGACCAGGGCCACGCCCACCTCTTGCGTGCCCAGATCCTGCGCGTATTCCCACATCAGTTGGAACACATCAATCACCGCCTCGATCGGACCGTCATAGCTGCGGCGCATGGATTTCTGCAGCATATCTGCACCCGCCGTCAGAAACAGGATCCAGAACACTTGCGCCGCCACACCGGTAAATCCGTTGCCCACCGCCGCCGAATAGCCGCGACCGGCGCGCTTGCCCATCACCACCCAACCGGCCCAGACACCGGCCAGGATACATAAAGGCCACCAGAAACCGGGCAAAGACCCCTCTTCGAAAAGTGGCGATGTCAGATAAGCCAGATAGCCCCCCAACAGGGCAAGGGCCAAGGCGGCGGTCAAACGTCCGGCTGTCGGCATGGGTCTGCTCCCTCGTGCAATCCGCCCGAGGGCCGCGTTCAGTGGGCCCTTGTGACGGTAATCTGCGTTACATCGCAGTTTCCGCTTTTAAAGGTGCTCGCGCAAGAGGTGAGGTAAAAGTTCCACATTTTGCGGAACCGGTCATCAAATCCCATACCGGCGATTTGGTCCCACTTGGCGTTGAAAACCTCGTGCCAGCGCCGCAAGGTGATATCGTAGGACGGTCCGAATTCGACCGACTTTGCAACCTTCAACCCTGCCGTCTCAACCGCTTCACGCAGCTTTGTGGGGCTGGGCAGCATGCCACCGGGAAAGATGTACTTTTGGATGAAATCCGGGCCGCGTTGATAGACATCCCAGCGGTGGTCCGCGACGGTGATAATCTGCAACGTTGCATTCTTGCCCGGCTTCAAACGGTCCCGCACGGTGTCAAAATAGACCGGCCAGTACTTTTCACCCACCGCCTCGAACATCTCGATGCTCGCGATCCCATCATAGGTGCCGGTCTCATCACGATAGTCCTGTAGCTTGAACGTCACCTGATCGGAAAGACCAGCCTTTTCAATACGCTCCACGGCGTAGTTAAACTGCTCCCTGCTGATCGTCAGGCAGGTTACCTTTAATCCACGCTCTTTAGCGGCATATTCTGCAAAACCACCCCACCCGCAGCCGATTTCCAGCACGTGATCGCCCGGTTGTGCGCCCATCTGATCCACCATGCTGGCGTATTTCTGGGTCTGCGCCTTTTCCAGACTTTCCTGCCCTGTCTCGAACTTGGCTGATGAATAGGTCATCGTATCATCAAGCCACAACCCATAGAAATCATTACCCAAATCGTAATGATAGCTGATGTTCTTTTTGGCTTGCCGCTTGGAATTTGACTGCAGCCAGAACCGCAACTTTTCCCACAAACGCACCAATCCCTGCCCGGGAAAGCCGTCATACATCTCTTCGGCCTCGTCATGAACGAGATCCATAAAGGCCTGCAAATCCGGTGTGCTCCACCAGCCGTCCAGGTAGGCATCGGAAAACCCCAGATCGCCTTCGCGGATCGTCCGGGTGAACAGATCCGGGTTATGCACTTCAATTTCGGCAACATGGCCCGGTGCGGGCCCTTCCAACCGAAAGATGCGCCCGTCTTGCAGCTTGATGTCCAACCGCCCGCGTTTCAGCCCACCCAGCCTGTTGAATACAGCTGAAAAGTAACGCGGGAGGCTCTTTTGCCCCTCGGTCGAAGTCAGTATCATCGTGTTCCCTGTCGTCTTAAGTGGTCAGACGCGGGGGTTATTCCCCCTGCCCGTTATCATTAACCTTTGTTACGTCAAAGTCACGGTTCCGGATGCGTTTAGTTTCGTAAATGTGGGTCGGGACTGGATTTATGGCGCATCGCGTGGTGTAGACATCGCAACACCCCGGATGCGCGGGGCTTTGAACTGGGGAATACAAAAGATGGGTATGATGCGGATGATCGGCGCTGGACTGGCGCTGCTGACAGTGGCGGGATGTGACGGGATCGCGGTGGCCAATGCGCCTGCCGATCAAATCGCCGTTGACACTCCCACGGTGCAGGCGCCCACTTCGATCACCGGTGTGACACCGCAGATGCTGCCACAAGCCATCGCCACCGGCCCTGCCCTTGACCTCAATTGGACCAACCGGTTCCAACCCAACGTCGCTTATGTGAACACCGGCGTTCTGGCCCTGCCGGTTTATTCCGGCCCCGACGGTCAGGATGTGGTGGCCCGCCTGTCCCCCGGCAACGGCGGCGGCATTGATGCCTGCGCGGTCGAGGTCAACATGTGCTCTGTCGCCTTTGGCGAGCCTCTGCGCCGTGGCTGGGTCTTCATGGATAACATGGCCCCCGCACCCGCCAGCTAAGCCTTTTCGCGATTGCTATAAGCCTCCAACGCCCGCGCGCGCCCTGCTTCGGGCGTGACAATCGGGCTGGGGTAGCTGTCGCCGGGTGACATGGCCCAGCTTTTGGGGATTGCGTCGAAATAGGCCAGCGCCTCGTCAGCGGGATTACGATACTCTTCGGCGATCCAGCGGCCGACATAGGTGCGATCCTTGTCGAATTTGTCCAGCTGCGTGACCGGGTTGAACACCCGGAAATAGGGCGTGGCATCGGGACCAGAGCCTGCCGACCATTGCCAGCCCATCGCGTTGGAACACGGGTCCCAGTCGATCAGGCAATCTGCAAACCAATCTAGCCCGATCTTCCAATGGCTCATCAGATGCTTGGTCAGATAGGACGCCACAATCATCCGACCCCGGTTGTGCATTGTGCCCGTCACATACATCTCGCGCATCGCCGCATCGACAAACCGCACACCCGTGCGCCCGCGTTTCCAGGCCGTCACCTCTGCGGTTTCATCGCGGTTCCAAGGGAAGGCATCCCACTCCGGCTTCCAATTGCCGGATGTGATATGCGGCGTGTGGTGGGTCAGGTGATATGCAAATTCGCGCCAAACCAACTCCTTCAGGAACACTTCTGCATCCGCCTTTCCCGCGTGCAGCGCAGCCCAGCCTGCATGCCAGCAGGTGCGCGGGCTGATTTCACCATAGGTCAGGTTTTCCGACAGGCGAGAGGTGCCGTCGACCCCCGGCAAATCACGGTTGGCCTGATAGTGGGCCACCTTGTCGTCGATGAAAGTCGCCAGTCGGGCCTCTGCCGCGACTTCGCCCACCGTGCAATGCGGCCGCAGCACATCTGCCCCGCGCTGCATTGCGGCCCCCATATGCCAGCTGTCCAACGCATCGCTCTGGGGCCAACTGCCCGGCGCAGGCAAGGCGGCTGGCGCGGGCAAGGCGCTGGCAATCTCAGCCCCGCGCACAGCCTTCCACATCGGTGTGAACACCCGGTAGAAGCCACCTGTCTTGGTCTGCACTGTCCAGGGCTCAAACAAGACATGGCCCGGAAAGCTCTCGGCGATGACACCCGCATCTTTCAACGCTGCTTTCACACTGGTATCGCGCGCCTTGGACGCCGGATCATAAAGCCGCGACCAATAGACCGCCCCCGCCCCGGTCTCGGCAATCAAGGCCTGCAAGACCGCCAACGCTGGCCCGCGCCGCAGGATCAGGCGGCTGCCAATCTCTGCCAGTCTTGACGCCAAATCGGCCACCGACAAACCCAGACGAAACTTTGGTGCGGCACCGTGCGTCTCAACGACTTCATCATGAATGAAGACCGGGATCACCGGCCGTCCCGTCGCCGCGGCGGCACAAAGTGCCGGATGATCCGCCAGCCGCAGATCGCGCCGAAACCACAGAATAATTGGTGTTGTGTCAGACATGAACGCCCCTTGCATGTGAACCCCGCAACCTAGCGCGCGGGCCACCGCGTCAAGGGATGCCTTTGGCGCTCTCAGCCCATCTCAGCCTCGGCAAAACGCTTGAAGTCCTGCATCATCTTCTCGGTCTGTTTGCGGAACATGCCGGGGGCCACAAACGCCATGACCTTCAGAAACCCACTACAGCGAAAATCGCAATCCATGTTCCAGCGGGTTGCCTCGCCCAGATCCGTGAATGTGTTCACATTCCGGTTCCACACGCCTTTGGTCTCGTACACCGCCACCATCCGGTCAGGCATGGCATGTTCTTCCAGCGTCTCGATCATCTCGATCTCGCGCTTGCCCATCTTGTAGCGGATGCGGGACCTCGACCCGACCGCGCCAAATTCACCCTCAAAGTGCTCAAAGCTCTGCAAGCCGTCCTGCCACTGCATCAGGTTGTCAGGATCATCAAACAGCGCCGTGACCCGGTCGCGCGGGCCATTGATGTCGATCGTGCATTGGTATTGCATGGCATCTCCCCCGCCTGATCCTACCTGATTAGACGGGGCGGATCAAAGCACCTGATCCAGCGCCGTGATCAACTGATCCACCTCAGCACGGCTGGTGTAATGCGTAAACGATACCCGCAGCACGCCGTTTTCAGGGTCCACCCCCATCGCGGTCAGCGGGCGTATGGCATAGAAATCCCCGCCTCCCGCCATGACCCCATGTGGTGCCAATTCGCGGGCCAGCGCCTCTGCATTGCCCTGCGCGGCCAAGGCCACGGTTGGCGCGCGTCGGGCTGCCTCCACAGGGCCGATCACCCGCACCGAGTTCTTGGCGGCAACGTAATCCAGCAAGGGCTGCAGCAAGGCAACCTCGGCATCCCGCATAAGCCTATGCGCATGCCGCGCTGCACCGGCCCCGCTGGCGGGCCCGCCGTGATGTGCGCTCAGCGCCTCAAAATAATCCGCCATCCCCGCACTTGCCGCGATCTGCGCGTGGTCCGGACCCGCAGGCGTGAACCGCTGATACAAGGTCCCGCCATTAAAGAAATGCCCCTGATTGGGCAGTGCAGTTCCGAACGCCCGGCGGATCACCATCAGCCCCTGATGTGGACCATAGGTCTTGTAAGCGCTGAACAGATACACATCACACCCCAGCGCGCCCACATCTTCAAACCCATGTGGTGCGTATGAAACCCCGTCCACGCAAGTCCGCACGCCGTGGTCGCGGGCCACGGCGCAAATCGCAGCCACATCATTGATCGCCCCCACCACGTTGGAACAATGCGGAAAACACAACAGCTTGGCCCCATCCAGCAGCGCAGGCAAATCTGCGAGGTCCAACTCTCCGGTTTCGGGGTCCACCTGCCACTCGCGCACCGTGATCCCTGCGTCCGCCAACCTGCGCCACGGCCCGGAATTGGCCTCGTGATCCTGATTGGTCACCACGATGGCATCACCTGGCATCAACCAACCTCGCACCGCCTGCGCCAGCACGTAAGTGTTCTGCGTGGTCGACGGCCCAAACGACAGCTCGTCGGTGTCCACACCCAGCATCGCGGCCAAGCGGCTGCGGGCCTCATCCATCTCGGCCCCCGCCAATTCTGAGGCCGGATAGGGCGCATAAGGCTGCACCTTGCGCTGCGTGTAATAGCGCGTCAGCCGGTCAATGACCTGCCCGCAGGTATAGGACCCGCCTGCGTTTTCAAAAAAGGCCTGCCCTTGCAAGGACGGCTCGGCGAAGGCGGGAAATTGGGCGCGCACCCATGCGGTATCAAGTGTCATGCGCCGACCTTACGAAAAAGGCCCCGGCGCGCAAGCACCGGGGCCTCTTGATTTTCAGGTTTACGCTTTATTCAGCGGGTGTTGTCACCGGATCAACGGTCACAGAGTCGACGCCTGCCGCTTCTCTGCGGCTGTCGTTAAAGATCGCCTTGATCAGCGCCAGACACATCAGCGCCATCACGATCGAGAACGGAAGCGCCCCGATCACCATAGCGGTCTGAATGGCCCCGGTTCCGCCAGAGATCAGCAATCCGCCAACCACCAGTGCAAGTGCGGCACCCCAGAACAGGATGTGCGGACGTGCTTTTGGACCTTCGTCGCCAGCGGCGTTGATGGTGTTCACGATCAACACGGCCGAGTCGGCAGATGTCACAAGGAACGTCATCAGCAAGACCACGATCACAACCGCCATGCCCCAGGCCAACGCGTCGGCAATCGGGGACAACATGAACTCTGTCATCGCAAAGATCTTGTCACCGTTTGCCGCGTCCAGAATGACGCCATTTGCACCACCGTTCAGCTCCAGATCGATGGCTGTACCACCGGCCCACGCAAACCAGACAAAGCACATCAGCGACGGCACGATCATCGCACCCAGCACAAACTCGCGGATCGACCGACCGCGCGAAATACGCGCCAGGAACAATCCCACGAATGGTGCAAATGCGATCCACCAGGCCCAGTAGAAGACCGGCCACCAGCCCTGCCATTGCGTCAGCAGGAAGGATTCAGACCCTTCAACACCGTCAGAGGTATAGACGTTGAAGCTCAGCCCAGGCAACGCGACCAGATAGTCGTAGATGCCAATGAAGAAGGCCGATGCACCAAAGAATGTCGCGCCAAAGATGATGAAGAAGCTCAGCAAGAAGATCGACAACACCATGTTGATGTTTGACAGCCACTTGATGCCCTTGCCGACACCAGACAGCGCAGACAAGGTCGACGCGCCCATGATGACCAGCAGGGCAACAACGATCCCCGTTGTGGTCGCGGTACCGTCTTCCATCGCCAGTCCGCCGATCCCAATCCGTGTCAGACCGGCGACAAACTGTTCCACCCCAAAGCCAAGCGTCTGCGCCACACCAAGAATGGTGGCGACCACAGCGACAATATCAATGATATGACCCGGCATCCCGGACAGGGATTTGCCAAAAAGTGGTGTCAGCGATGACCGGATGGTCAGCGGCAAGCCGCGGCGATAGCTAAAGAATGCCAGAGACAGACCAGCAATCGCATAACAGGCCCAGGCGCCCAAACCCCAGTGCAGGTAGGACCAGACATAAGCCGTGCGGACGTTATCCGCATCCAACGCCGTGGTGATCCCCTGAATGACCGATGGGTTGTTCTTGAAATGCGCGACGGGTTCCGCCACCGCCCAAGTCAACATGCCGACACCGATACCGGCACCAAACATCATCGAGAACCAGGAAAAGTTTGAAAACTCAGGCTTTTCTCCGTCCGCCCCAAGGTTCAATCGTCCCGCGGCGGGCCAGATCGCAAGCCCGATACACACAATCACAAACGCGGCCACGACCCAGATGTACCAAGCCGCAAAACTGGCCAGAATGGCCGAGTTCCAGGTGCCCAGCACGTTCCCAGCCTGCACAGGCCAGAAGATACACCAGACGACAAGCACACTGATAATGATTTTACTTATCACCGTCACATTGACGCTGAAGCCACGGTAAAACCCGGCCTCCGCCGTCTTGATCGGCAAATCCGATAGAGGTGGTTTGATTGACATTGTGGTGTTCCCTATTGGCTATTTTTTTGTGCAACAAGCCTACGACGACCGCATTTCAAAAAGAAGTGTTAACTCCAATTTTTTATCGCTTTTTTGGCAATTTTTGGTGCTTCAGAGACCTTATTTCGTGCTTCTTTCGACACATGGCCGGTCAAGACAGGCAAAAAAGGAAAAATCAACGTTGAATGCAAAAATCGACACGAAGCGGTGCCTTGGAAAGCAATCCCAAAATGACATTTGAATATCTAGAAAACGCGAAGGCTTCGCCGGGATTTCACAAGGGCAACGGCCAGACCTCGGCGATGGTTTTCAAGAACAACAGGATCGCACGGCTCGACAAAAACCGGCGCGTAGCCGCGCGTCCAAAAAAACAAAAGGCGCCCCCTCAGGGACGCCCTTTTTCACCCGGAATTTGAGTGGATCAGCCGTTCACATCGACCACGACCCGGCCCTTCACCTGACCTTTCAGAATGTCACGCCCAAGGGCTGGCAGATCAGACAACACAGCCGGTTGCACCATCGCTTCCAGCTTGTCCATCGGCAGGTCCTTGGCGATCCGCGCCCAGGCCCGCACCCGATTGTCATAGGGCTGCATCACACTGTCGATGCCCAAAAGGTTGACCCCACGCAGCAGGAACGGAATGACCGTCGCAGGCAAACCTGCACCACCGGCAAGCCCAACCGCAGACACGCTCGCCCCATATTTCATCTGCCCCAGCACACGTGCCAGCATCTCACCACCAACAGCGTCGACGCAGCCGCCCCATGTCTCTGCTTCCAGCGGGCGCTTTGTGGTTTCATTCAATTCTGTGCGGGGCACGATCTGCGTGGCACCCAGCCCGGTCAGATAATCCGCCGTCTCGGGCCGCCCGGTGACAGCAGCCACCTGATGCCCCAGATTGGCAAGGATCGCTGTCGCAACCGACCCGACACCGCCCGCGGCACCGGTGACCAGAACCGGCCCATCCTTGATCCCGTGATCTTCCAGCGCCATCACCGCGAGCATCGCAGTGAAACCCGCCGTCCCCACGGCCATCGCCTGCCGCGCTGTGATGCCGTCGGGAAGTGGCACCAACCAATCACCTTTCACCCGCGCTTTCTGGGCATATCCGCCCCAATGCGCCTCGCCCACGCGCCAACCTGTCAGCACAACGGCGTCGCCGGGCTTGTAGCGCGCGTCGTCCGACGCCTCGACCGTGCCCGCAAAATCAATGCCCGGCACATGCGGATAATTCCGCACCAAGCCGCCACCCGGCCCAATGCACAGACCGTCCTTGTAGTTCACCGTCGAAAAATCGACCGCAACCGTCACATCCCCCTCGGGCAGTTGGTCCTCGGTGATCTGCTGCACAGCCGCAGCGGTCTTGCCTTCATCGTTCTTGGTCACAACCAATGCGTTGAACATGTCTTTTCCCTTCATCCGGGGGCGCTGCCCCCTGCTTCTTCTGGCCAAAAATATCCCCGCCGGAGGCTCCGACAAGGCCGACAGCGCTAAATCCAAAACTTCTCTTGCACGACTGCATCCCGCAGCCCGTCCGGTGTCTCCACCTGCAACGTGGTGCCTGCGTCCCAATGGGTCATCCGCACCATGCCAATTGCAACACCTGTTTCAAAGTCGGGTGATGCCGCGGCAGAGGTCACCTGACCCACGCGCTTGCCACCTGCCAACAGCGGCCAGACGTCATCACACGGTGGAATGTCACCGGCAATGCTGATCGGACGCACCTGTTGAATCGGACCTTCCTTGGCAACCCGCAACAGCGCATCGCGGCCCACACACCCAATCGCCGTCTGTGTCGAACAGAACCGCCCCAGCCCGGCCTCGTGCGGTGTGTTATGGCGCGTCATATCATTGCCGTAGGACAACAGCCCCCCCTCGATCCGTTCAATCAGGTTGGGGCATCCGGCATGCACATCCAGATCCTTGCCCGCCTCAAACAGCGCATTCCACAACGGCATCCCATTGGCAGTGCCATCGCAATAAATCTCGAACCCGCCCTGTTTGGAGTACCCCGAACGCGCCACCGCCATCGATGTGCCTTGGAAATCAAACCAGCCAAAGCGGAAGAACTTCGTGCTGCGCACCGCCTCGCCGAAGACCCGCGCCATCAGTTCGTCGGCAAGCGGCCCTTGCACCGCAAGGGGCGAGACATCAGGCTCATCGACCAGCACATCCAACCGAAAGCCGTATGCCAAACCTTTGACCCAAAGCAGCAAATCGCTGTCTGCAATGGAAATCCACCAGCGGTCCTCTGCCAGTTTCAGCGCCACCGGATCGTTCAGCATGCCACCTGTCTCATCGACGATAGGCACATAGAAACATTGCCCCGGCAACATCCCGCGCAGGTCACGCGGCGTCAGCATCTGCATCAACTTTGCGGCATCCGGGCCACGCAGTTCGATCTGACGCTCAACCGCGACATCCCAGACCTGCACCGCGTTCTTCAAATGGTGGTAATCCTCGACCACCGACCGAAACACTGTCGCCAACCGCATGCGGTTATAGACCGTAAATGACTTGACCCCTGCCGCCTCGACGCCGGGGGTAAAGGGTGTGGCGCGCACGCGCCGCGAAGTTGATAGCCCTGCCATCCGTCAGTCCTCTGGCATGAAGACCAGATCCGTGTCATCAGGTTTGGCCCCCGCCGCCGTCAACATGGCGTGGACCTGCCCCCGATGATGGGTCTGGTGATTGAAAAAATGTGTTACACAATGGCCTACTGGCTTGTGAACTTCGCGGTTCATAGCCCCCGAAAACCAAGACAGCTCACCAACCAGATCAAGCGCCGAAAGCTCCGCGGCCCACTGCTTGATCCTGCCATCCGTGCGAAAACGCGCCGCCCACCAATCGCCAATTGTGGCGGTGTGATCGACACTTTGCTTAATCGACGTTGCGGGGCTTTCGCCACCATCAAACCGGCCGATCCACAGTTGATCGGCCCACAACAGATGGTTCAGCGTGGCCCGGATCGACCCAAAGAAAGCACCCCGATCCTGATCTAGATCGGTCGCCTTCATCGCCTCGACAATCTTCCATATCGCATTGTTTTGCCACGCATTATATCGCGCCATCACGCGGCAATACTCCGGCGTGATCACGGTTTGGGGCCTTTCCAGTCAATCGGGCAGATCTCTGCCGATTTACCGCCAAAATCCCAAACCCGGCCGTAGTCGCGCACTCTGGATTTCGTACCAGCGGCGGCAATGATGTCGGGGCCCATCCAATACTTGGAATTGCTGACCATCACCGGATGATCCGGGTCCGCGCCCTTCATCATCTCGATCTCGCCTTGGATCTTGCGTCCGATATAGATGCCGCGCTTCGTGCCCTCGCGCACGATTTCGACCTTTTCACGCTCTGCCCCGATGATCTCGGACACCAGCATGGTGAACAGCCCCGTGGTGCCGCCCGCCTGCCCGGAAAAGATTTTCAGGATACCGTTATAGGCTTTCTGGCTGGACCGCTCATCGACATAAGCCGCAACCTTCCAATTGCCTTCGGCCATGCGGCCCGGAATGTCGACCAGCAGACCGACGTTCAGACCCGAAAGATCCTCGCCCTCGAAATGGCCTTCATCAATCGCAATCGCCATCCAGGCGTGACAATGCCCCTCGGTCGGAGGATGTGCGCCCAGCGACACCACACAGGGGCAGAACACCGTGCAGGAACAATTCAGGAAAAGCTCTCCCTTGATTGCCCAATCAGTTGGTTGCAGCTTGCGGCGCTTGGGGTTGTCCATGCGCTGGTCGATGCGTTGCGAAATCGCGATGCGATCACTTGGTGCGCGTTTCTTATCAGCCATTTATCAGCCTTTCCTAAAGTGATGTTGCGGCCAGCGCCACACCAGATGCAATCAAGAGATACCCCATCGGGCGCGTCACGCGGTGCCCGATCTGCGGCAGTTTTTCGAGAACCATGAACAGTGTCGCCAGCCCCATCCAAGCAAGGTTCATCACCCCGCCTACAAAACCCAGAGCCATGAAGCCCCAGCAGCACACGACACAAAACGCGCCCAGCCCCAGCCCCATACGCAGGCCACCGGCAAATCCGGTGCGCCAGTGGCCAAGAAAATAGCTCATCGGTGCATGGCATACGCCATGGCAAACCTCTTTGGTGCGGGTGAACTGGAACGCACCGACCGCAATCAGCAAACCGGCCTGCAACCAGACCGATTGCGCACGGCCCAGCATGTCCACCACGCCGCCAAACAACAGCACGATCTGAGCGCCGGAAATCACTGCGGCGGCGACCACCCACATCACGAAATATCCCAGCAACACACCCAGCCATCCGGCCCGCGTGCCATCGGCACTGACCATCAATCGCTCATAGGTGGTCAGGGTTGGCACCATCGTCGGCAGCATCATCGCTGCCATCATGATCGCCCACATCAGGAAAACCGGCCCAAACCGCGCCATCGGCATGTCCATCGGCATTCGGGGGTCCATTGCGGCCATCGCCTGCCCTGCGGATCCCGGCCGCCCCAACAGGTCCAGATCCATATCAATCGCCATCACATACATCATCCACCACGCCACAAGGATTGCGCTGAAAAACGCAAGCCACAACGTGGACCGCATGACATGATGCATAAGACGCGCCTCCCAAAGCGACTCAGGACTTGCTAAATCAAATGTCAGACTTTTAAATGTCTGACAAATGAAAATTGATCCAGACAACCCCGCTGATCTGTCCGCACAGATCGCCAAATCAATCCGCGACGCGATTGTGTCGGGTGATTTGCGCGTTGATGACCGCCTGCCGTCAGAGGCAGAATTGTCCGAGCAATTCGCGGTCAGCCGTTCCACCGTGCGCGAGGCGCTCAAACGTTTAGGCGCGCAAAGCCTGATCCGCACGCAACGCGGCGCGACCGGCGGGGCCTTTGTCAACAAGCTGACCTACCCCGACGCTTACGGCCAGCAAATCACGACCTCGACGTTACTGCTGTCGATGAACGCGGTCAGCTTTGCCACAGCCTGCGAGGCGCGTTATGCGCTTGAACGCGCCTGCGCGCCCCTTTCAGCCCAGCGCCGCACCGCAGATCATCTTGCCACCATGCGGGCCGAAGCACATCGTCAGGCACAACCGGGCCTGACGGACGAGGCGTTTTGCGCTAGCGACGTGGCCTTTCACCGCGCCCTTGTCGATGCCGCGGCAAACCCCGTGCTGTCCTACCAATTGGCTGGCGCGGTCGAGGCGATTGAACCCCTGATGAACATGATCACCTTCAGCGCCCGGTCCCGCGAAACCATCGTCGCCTTGCACAGCGCCATCGCCGATGCGATCGAGGCGCAGGACGCTGCGTTGACCGACGTCAAACTGGCGGAGCTGGCGAGCTATACCAACGATCTGGCGCAAAGCGTTTTTGCCGCCCGTCAAAAGACCTGACAGCCACCGTCCCTGTGCCTTGACCCGGTCCCCAAACGCCATAGCTGTCGCGTCATGCCCGACTTCCCGCCGTCCCGTAATGCCGCCCATGCCCGGCTAACCGCCTTCTTGCCTGCCGCCGGTGTCGCCTATGCCCGCACCCGCAATTTTGACCGCGCAGGTCATGTCTCAGCATTGTCGCCCTACATCCGCCACCGCGTGATTACCGAAGAGGACGTGCTGCGCGCCACCCGCGCCGCCCACAGCTACAAGGCCGCTGAAAAGTTCATTCAAGAGGTCTACTGGCGCACCTATTGGAAGGGCTGGCTGGAACTGCGCCCCGCGGTCTGGGACCAGTACAAGGCCGACCGCACCGCAGCCTGGAACGCTGTGCAAACCCAATCGGGCCTGCGGCAGCGGTGGCAGGATGCCTGCGCAGGCGACACTGGCATCGCCTGTTTCGACCATTGGGCGCGGGAATTGGTGCAAACCGGCTATCTGCACAATCATGCGCGGATGTGGTTCGCCTCGATCTGGATTTTCACGTTGCAATTGCCTTGGTCACTGGGGGCCGATTTCTTTCTGCGCCACTTGCTGGATGGTGACCCGGCGGCCAATACCCTGTCGTGGCGCTGGGTCGGCGGGCTGCAAACGGTTGGTAAGACCTACCTTGCCCGGCGCGCCAATATTGCCGAACACACCGATGGCCGGTTTGATCCGGCCGGCCTTGCCAGCCATGCACCGCCACTGACCGGCCCACCCGCACCGCGACCGGGCCCGCCGCCTGTGTCCGATCCCTTGCCCACCTCGGGCCGGATCGGCCTTTTGGTAACAGAAGAGGACATGTCCCCCGACTGGCTGCACATTACACCTGTCGCCACAGCATTTTGTCAGACAACAGACCACCGAAGCCACTTGCAAGTCGCACCGCAAGTTACTGAATTTGTGTCGAAACTTTCTGATGCTCCCAAAATTATTCCTGCTGGCATCCGCGATTGGATGACAGCACACAAGCTCGACCACGTTGTGACCTCCTACATCCCCGTAGGCCCAACCCGCGATGCCCTTGCAGAGGCGCCCCTGATCCAGCGCATCCGCGCCTATGACGCTGCCGCCTGGCCGCGTGCCACTGCAGGTTTTTTCAAGTTCAAAACCGCCATTCCAAGCTTGCTCGCCGGGCTTTAACCCGGCGTTACGAACTGGGGCAGCCCTGCCCCAATTCGGTCAAGACAAACTCAAATTTTCCATGCCTTGAACCCAATCTCGCCACGCCTTCCGCATAGGTCATGAGGCGGGACAGAAGGTTCGCAGCGTGTTGGTGCTGCATCAGAACCCACGAGGAGAGAGCAGTAATGGCAACCGGTTATCTGGTAAATCTTGGCGCGGATGGCGTTCTTGGGATCGATGACACGATCTCGGGCAGCCAGTCGACGTTCACCGAAGACGGCGCTGCAATTGCAACCGGTAGCTGGGTTTGGACAGGCGTCTGGACCGGCAATGGCCAAACATACTCCAACATCCCCGACACCGGTCTGTTCTACCTCGGCACAGACGGCAACACCTACTTCATCCCCGATACCTGGACCATTTCCAGTGGCTCTGCCGTGGTGACCTCTGCCCTTGATGGCACTGTTGATGGCACCTCTGGCGACGATGTGATCAACGCCAACTACACCGGCGACCCCGGCGGCGACCAAACCTCTGGTGCGGATGACACGATCAATGCAGGCAGCGGCGATGACACCGTGCAGGCAGGCCTGGGCGATGACATCATCGACGGCGGCACCGGCAACGACAGCATCACCGGCGAAACCGGCGACGACAGCATCTTAGGTGGCGCGGGCAATGATATCCTGCGCGGCGACGAAAGCGCAGGCACCGGCCGCGCTGTCTTCCAATGGAGCGCGGCCCCCGACCCTTCCGGCGATGGCTCTGCTATCGACGACGGCGACTTCATGACCGCAGGCTTCGGCCAGGACACCGGCGGCACAACGATCACCTATGCCTATAACGCCTCGCCCACAGGTTTCCCCGATGGCTCTGGCGGTTCGGACACAACGCCCGAATACAGCACCCTGACCAACGTTGTCAGCGGCATCAACACCGGCGGCGCGCCGGTGGACACCAACAGCTCTCTCTGGATCGGTGGTGATCTGGCCAGCTCCGCCGCCGACCTCACCTTTGCGGACCCGGTCACCAACGTCTCTTTCCGCGTCAACGACATCGACAGCAACGGCATCTTCACCGACCGCGTGACGATCCGCGCCTATGACGCCAACGGTCTTCCTGTCACCGTGACCCTGACCCCGGGTGCCAATCTGATCCTCGATGCGACCAACAACAACGTCACCTCAAACGGAACCGCTCACAGCGCCAACGATCCCGAAGCCTCGGTCCTGGTGAATATCCCCGGCCCGGTGTCCCGGATCGAGATCATCTATACCGACACCGACCAGACCGGCGATGACGGTCTGGTCAACGTCACCGACATCTACTTTGACGAAGTCGCCGACCCCACCGGCGACGACACCATTTCAGGTGGCCTGGGCGACGACACGATCTTCGGTGACGGCGGCAACGACCTGCTGACAGGCGATGACAACAATGACGAAATCTACGGCGGCGAAGGTGCCGATTCCGCCTTTGGCGGCACCGGCGATGACACGGTATCTGGTGGCGAAGGTGCCGACTACATTGATGGCGACGCAGGCAACGACACGCTTTACGGCGGCGGTGGCGCGGACACCATCGTTCTGGACGCAGGCAATGATGTGGCCTTCGGCGGCTCGGGCGGCGACGACATCTCGGCCACGGGCGGCGACAACACCGTCTTTGGCGACGGCGGTGCAGATACCATCACCATGGGCGCAGGCAATGACGTCATCGACGGCGGCGACCAAAGCGATGAAATCTACGGCGGTGCAGGTGACGACATCCTCGACGGTGGCGAAGAGGCCTCAGTCGGTGACGATGACACGCTTTATGGCGGTGCTGGCAACGACACCCTGACCGAAACCGAAACGGACGCAAATTCCAACGACGAACTGCATGGCGACGCGGGCAACGACACGCTGTCATCCAACACCGGTGTTGATACGCTCTATGGTGGTGCGGATCGCGACACGCTGATCCTGTCTGACACCAGCGGCGCAGACCAGATCGAAGGCGGCGAAGCGGGCGACGACTACGACGTCCTCGATGGCTCGGGCCTGACCCAGGACACGACCATCACCTGGACAGGCGCGGAACAAGGCACCGCCAGTCGCAACAGCGAAACCGCGCAGTTTTCCGAAATTGAAGAGGCGCGCACCGGGTCCGGCAACGATACCATTGATGCATCCGGCTCGCCCTCTGGCGTTGTTGTCGACAGCGGTGCTGGCGATGACAGCATCACCGGCTCTGCGGCTGACGATACCATCGACGCGGGCGACGGTGCGGATACCGTCGATGGCGGCGCTGGTGACGACACCATTGATCTGGGTGGCACTGGCCCCGATGGCGATGCGGACCTGCTGGTCTTCTCTGATGGTGACGGCAATGACACCGTCACCAATTTTGATGCCCCAACGCCCAATGGCGATGGCACCTTCACCGGCATTGATCTGCTGGATGTCTCCAGCCTGACGGATGCGGGCGGCGACCCGGTCAATACCCATGATGTGACCGTCACGGATGATGGCTCGGGCAATGCGGTGCTGACTTTCCCCGGTGGCGAAAGCATCACGCTGGTCGGGATTTCACCTGCGGATGCCGATAATCCTTACTACCTGACCGCAATCGGCATCCCCCTGCCGGACGGCACAGTTGAAGGCACGGCAGGTGCTGACACCATCGACGCAAGCTATACTGGCGACCCCGATGGCGACCGGATTGACGCCGACGATGTGATCATCCCGGGCCACGGTGCAAATGATGATCTGGTCTATGGCTACGGCGGCGCTGACAGTATCACCTCCGGCGACGGCAATGACACCATCTATGGCGGCACGGGCAACGACACCATCGACGGCGGCGCAGACGCGGACACGATCTTTGGTGGCGCGGATGCCGACACCATCATCGGGGGCGGCGGCGATGTCGTCGACGGCGGCGAAGCGGGCAATGACAATGACACGCTGACCGTCTCTGCCGTGGACCGCATCGAATATGACGCGGGCAATTTTGAAAACGGCACTGTCTACTTTGCGGACGGCACAACGCTCGACTTCACCAATATCGAAAACGTTGTGGTCACTGACCGCGACGGCACGGTCAGTGGCACCGCCGGTGGTGATCTGATCGACGCGGGCTATACCGGCGACCCTGATGGTGACGTGGTGGACGGCGATGACGCCATCCTGCCCGGTGACACCGACAATGACGACCTGATCGAAGCAGGCGCAGGGAACGACACGATCATCGCTGGCGACGGCAATGATGACATCTTTGCAGGCACAGGCGACGACACCGTTTTTGGTGGCGCCGGGAATGATTCAATCAATGGCGAGGGCGGCAACGACACGCTCTCCGGTGGCGCGGGCAGCGACACAATCCTCGGAGGAGGGACGCTCATGGGCGGTGGTGACGACGATTTTCTCTTTACGGACCCGGGCGCTGGCCCCTCGTCTGTTTATGGTGGGGTTGGCAACGACTTCATCATCGACCAGGGCGATGATGCCAGCCATGACTTGCTGGATGGCGGCACCGGAAACGACGATATCCTGGGCGGGCGCGGCAATGACACGATTGTTGGCGGCGACGGTGATGACACTGTCGGCGGCGGCGACGGCGACGATGTTTTCTTTGTTGGCGACGGTGTCGGCATCGACTTGATCACCGGTGGCGAAGACACTGAAACCACCGGCGACACCATTGAAATGGGTCAGCACGAATTTGTCGCCGAAGATGGCAGCACCGTCTATGGCGGCGTGACCGAAGACATGATCGTCGACTTCACCGGCGATGAAGCGGGCACAATCTCGGCTGACTCCAACACCGATGATGGTGACGACACCAACGACAAGACCGTCACCTTTAGCCAGATTGAACAGATCAACCTTGGCTCCGGCAATGACACCGTCAATGGTGACAGCAACGCCAATAGCGTCGACATGGGCGACGGCGATGACACTTGGGTCCAGCAGGACGGCTTTGGTGATGACACCATCGTCGGCGGCGAAGGCGGCGAGACGACAGGCGACCGCATTGACGGCTCTGCCCTGACCACCGCTGTGACGGTCGATTTCTCTGGCGACGAAGCAGGCACGCTGTCTGACGGCACCGACACCGCGACATTCTCGGAGATCGAACAGATCGAAACCGGCGCGGGCGATGACACCGTGCTGGGCGATACCGGCAACGACAACGTCAGCACCGGCGCGGGCAATGACACCTTGTCCGGCGGCGCAGGCGACGACAGTTTTGACGCAGGCGCAGGCAACGACACGCTGGATGGCGGCACCGGCAATGACACGCTAATTGGCGGCGACGGCGATGATACCTTCTCGCTCACCGGCACCTTTGGCGACGACACCATCACAGGCGGCGAAGCAGGCGAAGTCGCTGGCGGCGACGTCATCGACGCCTCCTCCCAGACTGACGACCTGACCGTCAACTTCTCAGGCGCAGAGGCTGGCACAATTTCGGGCGGCGGCTCCAACGCCAACTTTGCCGAGATCGAACAGATCATCACCGGATCAGGCGACGATCAGATCAACGGTGGCGCTGGCAATGACAACGTGTCCACCGGCGCGGGCAATGACACGCTGATCGGCGGCGCGGGCGAAGACACGCTGATTGCAGGCTCCGGCAACGACACCCTGACCGTGGCAGAAGGCGACACCGCCTCTGGCGACGAAGGCGATGACACCTTTGTCGTCACGGACCTTGCCGAAACCACCACCGGGGCGATCAACATCGACGGCGGTGCGGGCAGCGAAAGCACCGGCGACACGCTCGATATCAACGGGCTGGCCACCGAAACCGTGGCCCAAATCCGCGCCAATGCGGTTGACGATGGGACCGGCAGCTATTCCGGCTCTTACACGATGACCGATGGCACGGTTGTCACATTCTCCGAGATCGAGAATATCATCTGCTTCACGCCCGGTACCAACATCGCCACCCCCCACGGCGCGCGCGACATCGCGGACCTGCGCGTGGGCGATATGGTCGTCACCCGGGATCACGGGCTGCAACCCATCCGCTGGATCCAGCGCCGCACCGTGCCCGCGCTCGACCGCTTTGCGCCCGTGCGCATCCGCCCCGGCGTGGTTACCGGTCTGGAACGCGACCTTGTCGTCTCGCCCCAACACCGGATGCTGTTCCAAGGCTACCGCGCCGAACTGCTCTTTGGCGAAACAGAGGTGCTGGTGGCCGCCAAACACCTCGTTGACGGCGTGCACGTCACCCAGGACGAAAGCGAAACCGTCACCTATATCCACATGATGTTCGACGAACACGAAGTGGTCTATGCCGAAGGTGCGGCCACCGAAAGCTTCCACCCCGGCAGCATCGGCCTCTCGGCCATCCACGATGCCGCGCGCGAAGAACTGTTCCACCTGTTCCCGGACCTGCGCGCCGACGTCAGCATCTACGGCGACACCGCCCGCAAATGCCTCAAACGGCACGAGGCCGACCTCCTGCGCGTGTAGACCATCGCCATGCCGCAGCACGGTCGCAGAATAAGGTCAGCCTAGCGACAAGAGAGCACGCGGCGCAGCAGCGTCGTGCAGGTTGGGTATCGCCCGGCCAAGTCTGAATTCGCTGCCGCACGCATCAAGACGCGTTTCGGGACATTCGAAACGTCCCCATTGCTGCCCTGTTCGACCGCCTTAGTGTCAGAATCGGCTGTGAAATCCATAATGATCAGGCCGAAGCCCCCGCGCGCATTGGGCCTTTATTCTCAAGGTTTGAGGCAGTACTTCTCGCGCTGCAATTTCAGCACGGAGGCGCCTCTATGACGTCATATGACCCCGCGGACGACGGCGCCAAAATGTCTTTTGCACAAGACATGAGCTATGCCGATTATCTGTCACTTGATCCCATTCTTGGATCACAGAACATGAAATCGACCGCACATGATGAAATGCTCTTCATCATCCAGCACCAGACGTCTGAATTGTGGATGCGACTTGCCTTGCATGAATTGACCACAGCGCGCACGAAACTGTCCGAAGGGGACTTTCCATCTGCTTTCAAGATGCTCACGCGTGTTGCGCGCATCTTTGAACAGCTCAACAACGCGTGGGATGTGCTGCGCACGATGACCCCAAGCGAATACACCGCTTTTCGCGATGATTTGGGCAAGTCTTCGGGTTTCCAGTCGCATCAATACCGACTGATCGAATTCATTCTGGGCAACCGCAATCGCGCCATGATGAAAGTGCATGAACACCGCCCCGAATTGCATCACATGTTGGGGCAAGAACTTCGGACGAAATCGCTTTATCACGTCGCGTTGGACCTTCTTGCGCAAGAGCTTGATCTTAGCTTTCCTTCTGAGGCTTATTCCATGGATCAACCGCATCGTTCCTGCACAGAGGTGATGAATGCATGGACCCGTGTTTACCGCGATCCCGGTTCGCATTGGACGTTATACGAACTCGCGGAAAAACTTGTCGATCTGGAAGACTATTTCCGCCGCTGGCGCTTCAATCATGTGACCACAGTTGAACGTATCATTGGCTTTAAACGCGGCACAGGCGGGACGTCTGGTGTCAAATACCTCCGTAAAATGCTGGAAGTCGAACTCTTTCCAGAACTCTGGAATATGCGGGGCCAATTGTAAGGGTTCCTAGGGATCACACCTATTTGCAGCAGCATCTGTCACTCTGTGCTCCGGTCAGCTCGTCGCGACAGGCCTTGCATCATTCCTATTGACCGCCAGCCAAGCATCACCTCTGATGGCCCCGTCACATCAGGCGCATCTCATGACACAGGAATTTCAGAAACCCTTCACCTCTCCGCCCACGATCTTCAGCGTGGCTTTGGTGCTTGGGCTTCTCATCGGCTGGCTGATGCCGTGGCGCGTCCTTCCCTTGCCCTTGCAACTGATCCTTGGGCCACTCTTGATCGCCGCCGGGGTCTTCGTCATCTGGCGTTCCATTCAGGACATTGAAACCGCTGGCACCACTTATGACCCCTACAGTGCCTCAACCGCGCTGGTCACTGCGGGGGTCTACCGCCACAGCCGCAATCCAGGCTACCTTGGCTTGGCAATCATCCAGTTTGGCGTGGCCATCCTGCTCGATAACCTCTGGATCGTGGGCACCGGAATCATTGCCGTCCTTGTCACCAGCCATTTTGTGATCCGTCTAGAGGAGCGCAAACTCACCCGTGCCTTCGGCGACCCCTACACATCCTACATGCAGCAGGTCCGTCGCTGGCTCTAAGCCGATGGTGGTTAACCCCCGTTAAGATCCTGATGCGCACCGGATGTGTATGCTCTGTGCATCACTTGTGCATCGTCCAAGACAACCGTGCGGTGGGTTAGGCCAGCCAGGTCTTGTAGTCACTCACCAGCAAATGTGTCGGGGCCACGTCTTCCTCGATATTGGCAAAGCGGCCGATCGGTTCCCTGAAAATATTGTCGGTTTCATCATCGTTGACGGTACTCACCTCACCGATCAGCACGTCACCGCCTTCGCCCCAGAACGCGTGCCAGTCACCTGGCATTAAAGTCACGCTTTCTCCGGGGGTTAGCCGCAGTTTCTCACCCGGCTTGTAAGGGCGTTCCAACCCGTCGCACCAGACCGTGCCACCCGCCGTTTCGCTGAAATTGCCAGCCTCGTCCGATCCAAACAGCTCAATCACCAGCGTCGCCCCGCCGCGGTTGATAATGTCTTCGGCCTTGATCACGTGGGTGTGCATCGGCGACAGTTGGTTTTCCTTTGAAATCAACAACTTCTCGGCATAGCACATACCACCGCCGCGCTGTAGGTCCGCCAACCGGCCATTGCGCAGCGTGAAAAGAAACAACCCCATCTCATCATAGCGGCCCGCGCCGTAGTCGGTAATATCCCAACCATTTCGGGCACTTACGACATTCGCCGCCTCATCCTTACGCGCAACAAATTCATCCGGGCTCCAATAGGCCCAAGGCGGCAAGGTAAACCCGTAGGACCGGATCATCTGATCCGCCTCGGCCATGATCGCATTGATGGTGGACCGCTTCATATCAACCTCCGCTCTGCTGACGCCTCAATGACCTTCCGAAACATGTTACGGCAAGTCCCTTTTTCGCGGCACCACGCGCGGCCTCAACCGCCTGACAACAAAGCGTTTTACGCGCTGCGCCGCGCATCTGGCCTGATCCCGGCCCGCCAGTCGCGTGCCGCCGCCCCGAAACCGGCAAAAAGCGCCCGAGAGACCGGGTCCGCTGCCGCATTCCACTCCGGATGCCACTGCACACCCAGCGCAAATCCTGGCGCATCTTGCAGATAGATCGCCTCTGCGGTGCCATCCGGGGCATGGCCGTCAACGATAACCCCTTGGCCCGGAACGCGAATTCCCTGTCCGTGCAAGGTGTTCGTCATCACCTCGCGCGCGCCCATGAGCCGATGGAACGGGCCGCCTTCGGAAAAGGTGACCGCGTGCCGCAATGCGAATTTTTCTTCCAACGTGCCGTCGGGCGGCATTCGGTGATTGTCCCGTCCCGGCAAATCCCGGATTTCAAAGTCCAGAGAGCCACCAAAGGCCACGTTCATTTCCTGAAACCCGCGACAGATCGCCAGCATCGGCTGCCCGGCAGCCACCAACGCCCGGATCAGCGGCAAGGTCAGCTGATCGCGGGCCCGGTCAAAGGTGCCATGCGCGTCCGTCGGTGCTTCGCCATATTCTTCGGGATGGACATTGGGTCGCGCACCGGTGAACAAAAAACCATCACAAGACGCCATAAGCTCTTGAACGGAAACAACATCCGGATCGGCTGGCACGATCAGTGGGACCCCGTCCGATACCTGCCGCACGGCCTCGCAATTCATCCGACCCGCGGCCTGCACAGGGTACTGATCATTGATCAGATAGCTGTTTCCGATGATCCCGATGACCGGTTTTTGCATGTCGCAACCTCTTTCCTATACCGAATAGGTAGTTGCCTCGCTCTGCAAGGAAAACCCACCGCAACGCACAGTCCCTTTGACAACAGCGCACAATGCCCACATCTCATTTATATGATCCACGACTTTAGCGATCCCGCGTTTCTTGCGGCCCCTGACCAGAAACTCGCCGCTCTGCGGGCCGAAGGTGCGATGGTGCGCATCAAGATGCCGCTCTTTGGCAGCGTCTGGATGACGACGACTGATGCCGCCGCACGCCGTGTTTTAAAGTCACCTGAGGACTTTGTCCGCGACGCTTCGGGCGCGGGCGGCAAATCCATCGCACAACAGCTTTGGTGGCTGCCACCGTTCCTCAAGGCGATGACGCTCAACCTTTTGGGCACTGATGGTGCTGCACACGACCGCCTGCGTGGCCCGGTTGAACGCGCCTTTGCCCGTCAGTCCGTCGCCCAGATGCAACCGGCGCTGATCACAATGGCGGACGATCTGTTGGACCAAATCATACCGGGTCAACCCGTTGATATCATGTCGCAATATGCCCGGCCTTTGCCGCTGCGGGCGATCTGTGCGCTGCTGGGCATTCCCGCGCAGGATCGCGAACGTGTCGTCAAATGGATCGCCCCGGTGTCTACTGCAAACTCTGGCTTTGGCATCCTGCGGTCCCTGCCCGGGCTTTGGAGGTTGATGCGCCACTTCCGGCGCGACTTTGCACAACTACGCCACACGCCACGTCCCGGCCTGATCAGCGATTTGGTCAACGACCCTGACAGCGACCTGACCGAACAGGAATTGCTCAGCATGGTCACTGTGCTTTTCATCGCGGGCCATGAGACAACCGTGCACCTGATTACCAACGGCCTGAACGCAGTCCTGCGCGACGCCAATTTGCGCACACACATGGCCGCGCACCCCGAAAAACAGCCGCTGCTGGTCGAGGAGTTTATGCGCTACACCAGCCCCGTGCTGGTCACCAAACCGCATTTTGTGGTGCACGATATGGATTTTGACGGGGTCGCCTTGAAACAGGGGGATCTGGTTATGGCCGGCCTTTTGGCTGCAAACCACGACCCTGACAGGCACCGTGATGCAGATCAGTTGCTGCCTGCACGCCAACCCAATGCGCACTTGGGCTTTGGCCACGGCCCGCATGTCTGTCTGGGGATGCAATTGGCGCGGGCAGAGGCGCAGGTGGCCCTGACCCGGTTCTTCAGCCGCTTTCCAGACGCCACTTTGGCCGATCCGAATGCCGCCGCCAAACCGCTGCGCAAGATCGGCATGAACGGTTTGGCGCGCCTTGATGTCGTGCCGAGACCTTAGATTTCAGCGACCAGTCCCGCCGCTTCGATCCCGGCCGCCGCCGCAATCGCATCATTGTCAGAGGTGTCGCCCGTCAGACCCACCGCGCCGACAATGGCACCCTTTTTGTCGCGGACCAGCACGCCGCCCGGCACCGGCACCACCTGCCCGCCGTATGCACCGTTCACCGCGTTCATAAAATAGGCCTGGCTTTCCGCCCGCGCCATCTGCGCCGTGCCGGCCATGCCCAGCATCACTGACCCATAGGCCTTGCCGTGGGCAATCGCAAACCGCCCCGGTGCCGCGCCATCAGAGCGCTCGAACGCCTTCACATGGCCGCCAGTGTCCAGCACGATGACGGACAACGGTTTCAGCCCCATCTCCTGGCCCTTTGCCAGCGCCTTGCGGATGATCGTCCGCGCCTTTGTCATTGAAATCTCTGCCATTTATTGCCCCATCGCTTTGTATTCCAGACGCCGCTTATGCAGCACCGGTTCTGTGTATCCGCTGGGCTGTTCGCGCCCCCGGAACACCAGATCACAGGCCGCCTGAAAGGCGATCCCGTCAAACCCAGGCGCCATCGGCACATAGGCCGGATCGCCAGCGTTCTGGCCATCCACCACTTCTGCCATCTTGCGCATCGCGGCCATCACTGCGTCGCGGCTGACCACATCATGGTGCATCCAGTTGGCCAATGCCTGCGCCGAGATCCGGCAGGTCGCGCGGTCTTCCATCAGGCCCACGTCATTGATGTCAGGCACCTTCGAACAGCCCACACCCTGATCAATCCAGCGCACGACATAGCCCAGAATGCCTTGCGCGTTGTTTTCCACCTCGCGCGCGATCTGGGCATCGGTCCAACGCTGAAAGGTTGCCAGCGGAATGTCCAATATCGACGAGACATAACCCCGCCGTCCGCCGCCGCGCAGCTTGTTCTGCACCGCCATCACGTCGATCTGGTGATAGTGCAGCGCATGCAACGTGGCCGCTGTCGGGCTGGGCACCCAGGCGCAATTGGCACCCGATTTCGGGTGATCAATCTTTTGCTCGATCATTGCGGCCATCATGTCAGGCATCGCCCACATGCCCTTGCCGATCTGCGCGCGGCCTGAAAACCCGCATTCCAGACCGATATCCACATTCTGATCTTCATAAGCGCCAATCCATTGTTTACGCTTGATAAAGTCCTTGCGACTAAACGGCCCTGCCTCCATCGAGGTGTGGATTTCGTCGCCCGTCCGGTCAAGGAACCCTGTGTTGATAAAGGCCACACGGCTTTTCGCAGCACGGATACATGCCTTGAGGTTCACGGTCGTGCGGCGTTCTTCATCCATGATGCCGATCTTGACGGTATGGCGTGGCAGGCCCAGCACGTCCTCCACCCGATCAAAGATGCGATTGGTGAACGCAACCTCGTCCGGCCCATGCATCTTGGGCTTGACCACATAGACTGACCCCTTTGCCGAATTCCCGCCATCACGCGCCAGATCATGCATTGCGATCAGCGTGGTCAGCATCGCGTCCATCAGCCCTTCATAGGCCTCTTCCCCGTCGCTGGTCAGAATGGCAGGAGTGGTCATCAGATGCCCCACATTGCGTACCCACAACAGCGCCCGACCCTTGATTGTCAGCGCAGACCCATCGGGCGCAGTAAAGGCCAGATCGTCGCTCAGCTGCCGAGTCATGGTCTGACCACCCTTCTGGAACGACGCTTCCAGATTGCCCTGCATCAGTCCCAGCCAATTGCTGTAGGCAAGCACCTTGTCCTCGGCATCGACACAAGCAACCGAGTCTTCGCAGTCCATGATCGCTGTCACCGCCGATTCCAGCCGCACATCCGCCAAGAGCGCCTGATCGCGGCTGCCAATGGGGTGCGCGCGGTCAAAAACCAACTCAACATGCAGGCCGTTGTTGCGCAGCAAAACGGCATCGGGGGCCTTCGCCCGCCCGCGGTAGCCCACGAACTTGCCCGGCTCTGCCAGCGGCATGTCGTCGATCAGAAGTTGCCCTTTGTCCACGTAGTACCGGCTGACATCCGCATGACTGCCACCGGCAATCGGAAAGGCCTGATCCAGAAATACCCGTGTGCGCGCCACGACCCTACTGCCATGGCCCCGGTCATACCCGCCCTTAGGTGGCAAATTGCCCATCGCATCGGTGCCATAAAACGCATCATATAGGCTGCCCCAGCGGGCGTTGGCCGCGTTCAGCGCAAACCGCGCATTGGTGATTGGCACTACCAGCTGCGGGCCGGGGATCGTTGCAATTTCTGGGTCCACATTGACGGTCTCAATCTCGAAATCATCTCCTTCGGGCTGCAGATAGCCAATTTCGCGCAGGAACCCCTCATAGGCGTCGCGGTCAAACACCTGTCCGCGCTGCGCCACGTGCCAGCCGTCGATCTTGCTTTGCAACGCGTCCCGTTCACGCAGCAGGGCTGCGTTCTCTGGCCCCATATCGTGCAGAATGGCGGCAAAACCCGCCCAAAAACCCGCCACATCTACGCCGGTTCCCGGCAAGGCTTTGGTTTCGATGAAATCGGCCAATTCCTGGGCCACTTGCAGCCCGTTCCGATCCGTCCTTTGGGTCATCCGTCACTCCATCCCGTCTATTGTTGCGTCGCGCCAACCTTGGCAGAGCTAGCCCACGACGCGTCCCCTGTCCACTAAATTGGTAAACTTTTCTAACCAGTTTTGCGATTTCCCCGGCATCTGTCCGAACAATACCGGACCTCGTCCCAGACTTTGGCCCATTTTTTGCGCCAGGTGAACGGACGTCCGCAGGTGGCGCAGACTTTTGTCGGCAGATCAGATTTCTTCACGGTTTTGGGCATGACCTGCGGTTGCGACCCCTCCTGCGGGCTTCTACTCTGCGCCAAACTGCCCTGAAAGGACGCCAGATGAAAGATGCCGCCCCCCAGCCGATCTATCTGGCCGATTATACCCCGCCCAGCCACCTGATCGACACGGTTGACCTGACCTTTCACCTCTCTCCTGACGCCACGCGCGTGATCTCTCGCATCGCGTTCCGCCCAAATCCCGATGCCTCAGACACGACCTTCACGTTGCATGGCGAACACCTCAACCTGATCTGGGCCAAGATCGACGGCACCGCCGTTACACCCGTCCTGACCGAAACCGGTCTTACCTGCGACGTCCCTGCCGCCCCCTTCGTGTGGGAGGCAGAGGTTGAAATCGCCCCTGCGAGCAATACCGCGCTTGAAGGGCTTTATATCTCGAACGGCATGTACTGCACCCAATGCGAGGCCGAAGGTTTCCGCCGCATCACCTATTACCCCGACCGCCCCGACGTGATGGCGGTCTTTACCGTCACGATCCACAGCGACCTGCCGGTGCTGTTGTCCAACGGCAATCCGATCACACCCGGCGTGTGGCATGATCCATGGCCGAAACCGGCCTATCTGTTTGCGCTTGTGGCGGGTGATCTGGTGGCCCGCCCGGATAGCTTTACCACGATGGATGGACGCAACGTTGCGTTGAACATCTATGTGCGCCCGGGTGACATCGACAAATGCGCCTTTGCGATGGACGCACTCAAAGCGTCGATGCGCTGGGATGAACAGGTCTATGGGCGGGCATATGACTTGGACATTTTCAACATTGTGGCTGTCGATGACTTCAATATGGGGGCGATGGAAAACAAGGGCTTGAACATTTTCAACTCAAGCTGCGTTCTGGCCTCTCCTGAAACGGCAACTGACGCGCGCTTTGCCGGGATCGAGGGCATCATCGCGCACGAGTATTTCCACAACTGGACCGGGAATCGCATCACCTGCCGCGACTGGTTCCAACTCTGCCTGAAAGAAGGACTCACTGTCTTTCGAGACCAACAGTTCACCGCCGACATGCGCATGGCCGCGCTCAAGCGAATTGATGATGCCAACGGGCTGCGCAGCTACCAGTTTCAAGAAGACGCAGGACCGCTTGCCCACCCCGTGCGCCCCACCAGCTTTATGACGATCAACAATTTTTACACCGACACGGTCTATGAAAAAGGGGCCGAGGTGATCGGGATGCTCAAGACCCTGATCGGAGACGATGCCTATTATGAGGGCTGCAAACTCTACTTTGACCGCCACGACGGTCAGGCCTGCACGATCGAAGATTGGCTCGCCTGTTTTGCCGACGTCACCGGCCGTGACCTGAGCCAATTCGCGCTTTGGTATAGCCAGTCAGGCACCCCGCGCGTGCAGGTTCAGGACAGCTTTGCCGATGGCACCTACACCCTGACCCTCACACAGGACTTGCCCGCAACCCCCGGCCAACCCGACAAACAGCCGCAGGTGATCCCGGTTGCCTACGGGCTGCTTGCGCCTGACGGGACCGAAGTGCTGCCAACCACTCTGCTGGAATTGATGGCCACCAGCCAAACCGTGTCCCATACCGGGCTTTCGGCCCGTCCGACACTGTCGATCAACCGCAACTTTGCCGCCCCTATCCGCGTGGTCCACGACCAAAGTGATGCTGACCTTGCCCGACTGCTTGCCCACGATACGGACCCGTTTAACCGCTGGGACGCAGGCCGCACCCTGACCATGCAAACGCTGATCGCAATGGCCACCAAAGATGCCACCCCACCTGCGGCCTACCTTGATGCCATGCGCGACGTGCTGCGCAATGACGCCCTTGACCCCGCCTTTCGCGCCCGTGTCATCGCCCTGCCAAGTGAAGAGGATATCGCCAATGCCCTCTTTGACGCAGGCAGCACACCTGATCCCGACGCGATCAACACCGCGCGCGATGCGCTGCCCCTGCACCTTGCCCAGCATTGCAATGACACCCTGCCCCGCATCTACGCCGCCCATCAGGTTCCCGGTCCCTACTCCCCCGATGCGGCCAGCGCGGGCCACCGCGCCCTTGCCAACGCGACCTTACGCCTGCTGAGCGAGCTTGACGGCGGCAAAGCAGCCGCAGCCCAGTTTGAAAGCGCTGATAACATGACGCTGCAACTGGCGGCTTTTGCCGCGCTCTTGGCGATTGGCAAAGGGTCGGACGCCGTACAAGCCTTTGAAAAGCAATGGGCAAACGACCGACTTGTGATGAACCGCTGGTTCAGCCTGCAAATCACCCATGCCGCTCCGCAGGACGCCGCCGCAACAGCCGCCCAGCTGGCCGCACACCCGGATTTTGACATGAAGAACCCCAACCGGTTCAGCGCCGTCTTTGGCGCGCTGATCGACAATGCGGCGGGTTTTCACCATGCCTCTGGCGACAGCTATGCGCTGCTGGCGAATTGGCTGATCAAGCTGGACCCGATCAACCCGCAAACCACGGCCCGCCTCGTTGCGAATTTTGAGGTTTGGCCCCGCTATGACCCACCCCGTCAGGCACTGATGCGCGCAGCCCTCCAGCGGATTGGCGACACCCCGAACCTGTCGCGCGATACCACCGAAATGGTCACGCGGATGCTTGAAAACTGACACAAATCCAGTGTCTTGTGCACCAAAGACGATTCTTCAAAGGACGATTTCATGCCCTTCATTCTTGGCATCCTCGGCATCCTCGCTGCCGCTTATTTCTGGGCCCAACGCGCCCGCAATGCCGCTGATATGGCTGGCGACTTGATGGATATGGCCGGTGACGTAAAAGCTGCCGCGCGGCGCTTTGGTTTTACTCGAAAGACCAACATCCACCCGGTTGAAAGCATCGAAGACCCCAACATCGCCGCCGCTGGCATCGCAGAGGCGTTTCTGGCCCTTGATGACATGCCCACACGCGACCAGCAGGACAAAATGCGCGTTTCATTGCGCCGCGTGCTGCAAGTTGACGATGCCGCCGCCGAAGAACTGATGGTACTGGGTCACTGGATGGTAAACGCCTGTGGCGGCGCACAACCGGCGCTGTCGCGGCTGTCGCGCAAACTCTACCGTCTCGAAGGGCCCTCTGCCCTGACACCGCTGATGGACATCATCAAAGGCGCACTGCCTGATGACCGCCTCAGCACACGGCAGACAGAGGCCATCGCAGAGCTGAAAACCGCCTTCCGCCTGCGGTGATCCGCGCAAGCCACCCTTGAAATTTCGCAAAACGCCGCCGATGTGATAGTCTGAAAAGACTGTCATGGAACCGTGACATCGTCATGGTCAATGTGCGCGTATGAAAGACCGTATTGATCCACTGATCGCTGAACGCGCCCCTTGGATGTACCGCCAATTTCCCGGTGTGCGTCAAATCAGGGGCCTGCTCCACCTGTCCCTGGCCTACGACAAGACGCTTAAAATCGCGCGTGGTTTTGAACACATGGCCTCTGCCCAGATCATGGCGCAGATGGGCGGTTTGCTGGCCAAGGACGTGGTTGCGACCGGTCTGGGCCATATCCCGCGCCACGGGGCGGCGATTATCGTGGCCAATCACCCCACGGGCATTGCTGATGGTGTGATCCTGCACCACCTGCTGGCGGCGATGCGTCCTGATGCCTACTACTTTGCCAATTCCGACATTCTGCGGGTTCTGCCACAGATGTCCGATATGATCTGCCCCGTCGAATGGCGGCAGGACAAGCGCAGCCATGCCAAGACCCGCGACACCATGGCCTATGTCCGCGCAGCGACCGACGAAGGGCGGCTTGGCGTGATCTTCCCCTCGGGCCGTCTTGCCAAACGGCGCGGGCTCAAGCTAGAGGAACGGCCCTGGATGGCCTCTGCCGCGATGCTGGCGCGTAAATTCGACCTGCCGGTGATCCCTGTGCATATCGCTGCACGGAATTCGGCGCTCTTCTATCTTTTTGACCTGCTGCATCCGACATTGCGCGACGTGACGCTGTTTCACGAAACCCTGAACAAGGCGCAGCAGCCGTTCCGCATCAACGTGGGTGAACCCATCGCCGCCTCTGCCTTGCCCAAAAATTCCGAGGATGGGATCAAGATGCTGCGCCGCGCCACACTCGCGCTTGCGGGCGAGGACGCGCCAAACGTCAGCCTGATCCGGGCGACGCGGCGTCCATTGTTGAAACTGTAGCGCGCAGAACCGGCCGCGCTTGCGGGCGCACCACTGTGCGCACCTCGCAATAGGATTGCGCACGGGTCCAATCGGACATCGCCGCGATTTTGTTGCGGCTGGTCATCGGCCCCCAATCAGCGGCCACACCCCGCCAGCGTCCATCATGCAGCGCCACTGCGCGGTCGCGCGCGACGGTCACTGCCATGATCCGCGCTGCACAGGACAGGTTCTCTGTCGGGTTCTTGAGCGCCTCCCCGGTCCGCGCGCGGCAGCCATAGCGCCGCGCAGTGTCGGGATAGATCTGCAACAACCCGAACCAGCGATTGCCGCCACCCACAGCCGTAGGGTTATAGGTGCTTTCGTACTTCGCCAGCGCCGACATCATCCCAACCCAAAATGCCCGCCGCAGTGCGGGCGAATTCTGGGCATAGGCCGGGCACCACCGATCAATATCCCGCGGCACCACCGAATCAAGCGCATCGGCATGGCCCGCGATCGCCGACATCGCCGCACGGGTCCAGACATCGCTACCACGCTTGTGGTCCCACCGGGTGTTGGGCAAAAACGCAGCACGCGCGACCGGCCGCAATGTCGGCTCGGTCTGGTTTACGGCGACAGGATACCGGATCATGTGGGCCGGGCGTGGCATAACACGAAATGCGGCCAAGGCTGCTGCCGCCGCATCAACCTTTTGCGCAATCGCGTCGTCGCGGGACAGCGGGCGGATCACTGGCTCGGCCAAGGTGGCCGTTGCCAGGATCACGCCGGCCATCCCCCCCAGGATGGTCCGCAGCATCTTCATTCGACGCAACTTGCCCGCCTCTCCCCCATCCGATCAAGCAAAACTTTTGCGCGGCACAACAACAGGCCGGTCGCCGCCGCCCGCTTCGGTCTTGATAGCCCGCAGAACCCGGAATAGAACCGGCCTGACACCGCCAAAGGGATTACCATGCTGGATCTGACATACGACGCCCCTGCCCCCAAGGTTATCGCCGGGGCGACCTCTGACTGGGAACTTGTCATCGGGCTGGAAGTCCACGCGCAGGTCGCCACCGCGGCCAAGCTGTTTTCCGGGGCCTCCACCCTTTTTGGGGCCGAACCAAATTCGAACGTGGCCTTTGTGGACGCAGGCATGCCCGGCATGCTGCCCGTCATCAACGAAGGCTGCATCAGCCAGGCCGTCAAAACCGGGCTGGGCCTGAAGGCGCAGATCAACCTCAACTCTGCCTTTGACCGCAAGAATTACTTCTACCCTGACCTGCCGCAGGGCTACCAGATCAGCCAGCTCTACCATCCCATCGTCGGCGAAGGCGAAGTGCTGGTTGAACTGGGCGACGGCACAGCGCGCATGGTGCGGATCGAACGTATCCACCTGGAACAGGACGCAGGCAAATCCGTGCACGACATGGACCCCACCATGTCGTTTGTTGACCTGAACCGCACCGGTGTGGCGTTGATGGAGATCGTCTCCCGCCCTGACATCCGTGGCCCGGAAGAGGCCGCCGCCTATGTCGCCAAATTGCGCCAGATCATGCGCTATCTGGGCACCTGCGACGGCAACATGCAAAACGGCAACCTGCGCGCTGACGTGAACGTCTCGGTCTGCAAACCGGGCGACTACGAACGCTATCAGGAAACCCAGGATTTCAGCCACCTCGGCACCCGCTGCGAGATCAAGAACATGAACTCCATGCGGTTCATCCAGATGGCGATCGAGGTCGAGGCGCGCCGTCAGATTGCACTGATCGAAGACGGCAAAGACGTCGTGCAGGAAACCCGCCTTTATGACGCCGACAAAAACGAAACCCGGTCCATGCGGTCCAAGGAAGAAGCGCATGATTACCGCTACTTCCCCGACCCGGACCTATTGCCGCTTGAGATCGAACAGGGCTGGGTTGACGATATCGCGGCCTCATTGCCGGAACTGCCCGACGCCAAAAAGGCGCGCTTTATCAGCGACTTTGGCCTTTCTGACTACGACGCCTCTGTCCTGACGGCGGATGTATCAAACGCCGCCTACTTCGAAGAAGTGGCCGAAGGCCGCGATGGCAAACTGGCCGCCAACTGGGTGATCAACGAACTTTTCGGGCGCCTGAAGAAAGACGACAAGGACATCGCGGACAGCCCGATCTCTGCCGCGCGTCTGGGCCAGATTGTGGGGCTGATCAAGTCGGACAAGATATCCGGCAAGATCGCCAAGGACGTCTTTGAAATCGCCTATACCTCGGACCGTGATCCCGAAGAGATCGTGAAAACCGAAGGCATGGAACAGGTCACCGACACCGGCGCGATTGAGGCGGCAGTTGACCAGATCATCGCCGACAACCCGGCACAGGTCGAAAAGGCCAAGGTGAACCCGAAACTTGCGGGCTGGTTCGTGGGTCAGGTGATGAAGGCGACAGGCGGCAAGGCCAACCCTGCGGCTGTGAACAAACTGGTCGCCGCAAAGCTCGGCCTCTAGGCCCCACCGAAAGCGCCAGTAAACACAAAAAAGGCGGGTCACTGACCCGCCTTTTCGCATTTCATGTGCCTTGGTTCAGGCTGCTTTGCGACGCCGCGCAAAGCCCAGACCGGCCAGACCTGTCAGCAACAACACCGCACCGGCGGGCAGTGGCACGGCCTGCAGATTGCTTTCAAATGTGTTCGCCGCAACTGCGTCGATATCAAAACCATCACGCGTGCCGTTGCGCAGGTCCGATGTATCAATGACCCGCAGACCGCTGTAAGGGCCGTTGGCGTTTTGTGCCGCCGTAATAACCCAGCGGTTCGGCGCGGACGGATCAGCTGACCCATCAGTCGTGTTGGTCAGAACACCCGCCACATCCGGCGCACCATTCACACCCAGAAGCGTGAAAGATACGCTTTCCACGTAGTTGGCAGCGCGGTTACCAGTGATTTCCCACAGGGTGATCGGCCCTTGGATCAGACCACCAAAGAAAAACTCCAAGCTGCCGAAATTGGCAGTCGAGGTGAAACCACCGTTTTGCCATGGCCCATTCACATCCGGCGCGCCAAGCGCGTTGCACAGATCGTCACGGCTGGTGCTGCTGGACGCAACAGAGCATGTGGTCTGCACCCCGTTGGTGGTCGCGGTCACGCCGGTTGCATAAACGGTAGCGGCTTGTGCAGCAGGTGCCACAAGCGCCATCACGGCGGCAGCGGCCAGTGCTTTGGTCATCTTCAACATAAAACTCGTTCCTTCTGGACGCGCAGCGCGCCTGATAAGCGTTTACGGGTTGGTAACTACCTGCCTCAGGCTTGACAAGTTTCAGCCACATTTTTGGTTAAGAGCTCCGCGATTTGACGCAGATCTGATGTTGATCCGGGATAATTCCCCGCAAATCAGCGGCATTGTTGCGAAGACGAAACGAAATTAGGGCGGCGAAGCTGGACCGCGCCCGTTTTGCTGGTGTAAGGTCAGGTCTGATCAAAAATGGTGTGTGTCATGTCGTCCTACGAATACAAAGTCGTTCCCGCCCCGACAAAGGGCCTCAAGGCCAAGGGTGTGAAATCCGTTCAAGACCGCTTTGCCAACGCGCTTGAAACCGTGATGAACGACCTTGCCGCCGACGGCTGGGAATACCAGCGCACCGACACCCTGCCCGCGGAAGAACGCGAGGGATTGATGGGCAAAACCACCGTGTTTCAAAACATGCTGGTCTTTCGCCGCACCGTCGCAGCACCCGCAGCAGCACCGCAGGCCGCTGAAACGGTCCAGGATCGCGTGACAGAGACGATCACAGCCGACGAACGGCCCAAGCAAATCGCGCATCAGCCCGCCGCAGTTCCGGCCCCTGTGCCGCGCCCCGACACCTCGGTCGCGGCAGAGTAACTACTTGATATCAATCGCTAATGCGTGAATACGCCCGATGATGTCGGGGCCCAGCGCGCTGTGCACGGCACGATGGCGCGCCAACCGCGTCATATCGTCCAGCCCTGCGGCCGTGATGACCACACGCCAATGGCTTTCGCCTGACCCATCATCGCCTGCATGCCCTGCGTGCATGTGGCTCTCATTGACCACCTCCAACGCCTCTGGGGCTAATCCAGTTTGTAGCGCCTCATAAATCTCTGCCTCTAGTCCCATATTTTTGCTCTCCGCCCCTTCAATCTCGCTCTCAAGCGTCTAAACTCTGTCGTCCGAGTCGGAAAGGTATGCAGCTCCCATGCAGAAAAAAGACCCCTTTGGTTTTGACATGTCGGTATCGTCGTCAAAAAAGAAGAACCCGCGCGGACGGCGTGGGATGTCTGGCGCGTCAGAGACGTCCACCCGCGTTTGCGATCATGAAGGTTGCGAAGAGCCGGGCAAGTACCGCGCGCCCAAGACGCCTGACGTGCTGGATGACTTTTATTGGTTCTGCCAGCAACACGTGCGCGAATATAACCTGAAATGGAACTTCTTCGATGGCACGACAGAGGCCGAGATGAACGCCCAGCTGACCGAAGATCGGGTCTGGGAACGCCCCACCAAGCCGTTCAAACGCACCGTCGAGGAACGCGCATGGGCGCGTCTTGGGATCGAGGATCCGCATCAGGTGCTGGGTGAGAACGCGACCCGCAATCCGGGCCGCAATCAGGGCGCTGGCCGCAAGCTTCCGCCCACCGAGCGCCGCGCGATCGAGATTTTGGAGGCCAAGGATACCTGGACCAAACAGGAAATCCGCAAAGCATACAAAGGTCTGATTAAGGTGCTGCACCCCGACATGAACGGTGGTGACCGCAGCCAGGAAGATCAGTTGAATGAAGTGGTCTGGGCTTGGGATCAGATCAAGGTCAGCCGCAGCTTTCCCGACAAGTGATCAGGTCGGAATGCCATCGTCGTGAATGGCAAACAGCGTGTCACGCTCGCGCCGCCACGTGGCGAACAGCAGATGGCACGCTGTCAAAATGCTGACCCAGAACACCAAAAGCAGCGGCGATTCCAGGAATGTCAAAACGGCTGCAAACGGGCCGAACATGGTGCCATAGCCCGGCAGCGCAAAAGTGCCTGCCGCCACACTGGCCGCAAAGGTGGTGACACACAGACCAACCGCCCCGTGGCGCAGCCCGGCCCATCCCGCGCGGCCAAACCACTTGCCGCCGAAATACAGCCCCACTGCCGCCCCAAGCGCGCCCGACAAGATAACCCAATAATCATAGGGGGTTAGCGTCCGCAGGATCGTATCCTCGCCACCAAGGTTGTTCACGACCGTAAAGGACAATCCGGCACCAAAAAGTGCGACGCCAATATAGGCCAGCACAATGCTCCGCTCTCCGTCACTCAGAGAGATCCACCTTTTGATCCGTCGCAACATATCGACCCACGCATACTACTCTTGCGCAGGTAGGCGCGAATTGGGGCAGGATTGTGGCGACGGCAGTGAAACTCACTGTTTCACCAAACTGCTCTTATTTTGTAGGTTGCACGGCCCAAGGGCCACCGCGTGGGCGGCCCCCATCAACGCCAGCCACCGCGCGCCTGCCAAGGGCTGCTCCCACAAAAGCTCTGCCACGGCGGCCACGGCAAACCCGGCGCGCTCCGGCCCGATCATGGCCGCACCCACAAGGGCCGCGCCAAGGACCGTGGCAAACGCGGCGGCAAACCCTGCCAACAGCCAGCCCAGCGCGCCGGCCTCACCAAAAAGCCGCGCCAATAAGACCCCGCTGACCAGCGCACCGATGCCCGCCATGGCAGCAAACCACAGGTTTTGTTCAATCCCCCAGGCGGTTACGAAACCCGCACAGCCAATCAACCCGACCGTTTCACCATACCTTTGAAAATACGTCATTTTCCCTCGCCTTGCTTGTGTTTTGACTGGCCACAGAAAAACCCCCGCACCAGCATCTGGTCGCGGGGGTTTCAGCAAGGTTTGTGCAGGTCGTAATCAGGCGGCGCGGAACACCAGACTGACGCCGTTCAGGCAATGGCGCTTGCCTGTCGGCGCTGGTCCATCATCAAAGATATGGCCCAAATGGCTGCCACAGCGGCGGCAATGCACCTCTGTACGCACGGTAAAGAGCTTGCGATCAGGCTTTGTACCCACTGCACCACGCAGGCTTTGCCACCAGCTAGGCCAGCCGGTGCCGCTGTCATATTTGGTGTCAGACGGATAAAGCGGCAAATCGCACCCGCGGCAGAAATAAGTGCCTGCGGCGTAATTCTTGTCCAGCGGGCTCGATCCGGCCCGTTCGGTCCCCTCTTCGCGCATCACCTTGTACTGCGCAGGCGTCAGCATGGCGCGCCATTCGGCCTCGGTCCGGGTGATCTCAAAGCTCTGCGCAAAAAGCGCGCTTGGTGCGGCCGCGCTGGCAAGGGCGGCAAGGGTGAATTGGCGGCGGTTCATCGCATGTCCTTTCGTGTCTGATCTAGCGTTACGCCATCTGGCGCATTTCAGACGAACGATTTTGCACCAATGCACGAGGATGTGAGAGGCCTGTGATCGCCAATCGCCACGCCGTTTCGTCGCAAAACTGCCGGACCACATTGTGATCCGGCTGCCAGTCTATCTTACCTTGAGCCGCGTCAGGCCTGCCAGACAATCGGGGCCACGGCCACAATATCGCCCGTTGGCGCGCCGGTGGGTGAACCGCCGGGCGGCTCAATCGAAATGGCGCATTGTGCGCCGCGCAAAAGCGGCCACAAGGTCTCTGCCACCACAAGCGTGCCGGTCTCGTCCGTGGGCAGCACACCCAGCGACACCGGCGGCCCATCGCCTTTGATCACCCAAAGCTCCAGCACCTGCCCTTCGGGCGCGGCCCCTGCGGTGCGCGTGACCTCCAGATTACCGCTGTCCTCGACATAGCCCACTTCGACCACAAGGCTTTCGTCTGCTGATGCCAGCAGAACCGTCGCGGTAGCTGGCGGATCAAGCAGCGGCCCGATCAACGGGTTGATCGCCCAAAGCGCCACAGCCGCAGCAATCAAACCACCGCCAATTGCAGGCAACAAACCCAGCCGTTCCAACAAGGATTGCCGTTGCGGCGCAGGCGCGGCTTGCTCAGGGGCCTCTGCTGGCGGTTCCATCGCCGCGGTGCCAAAGGCTGCCGCCTTGATCTGCTGCAACAAAGCCTCGGGTGGGTCGACAGGTGCGATATCGTCGGTCATGCCGACAAAATCTTCGGCCCAGCGGGCATATGATGCACGCGCATCCCCGTCCACCTCCATCAACGCTTCAAACGCCGTGGCCTCATCCGGGGTCAGCAGGCCCAGAACGTATTCTGCGGCCAGCATTTGTTCTTCATTCGGCGCGATGTCATCACTCATTGCGACAGACACTCTCTTAACTTCAACAGGCTGCGGCGCAGCCATGTTCTGATGGTGTTCAGCGGGACCGCCATATCGTCGGCCAGCTCTTGATACGTCTCCCCCTCCAGATAGGCGCGGCGCACAGCTGCGGCTTTGTCAGGGTCCAGCCCTTCCATGCAGCCGACAATGCGGGCCCGGTCTGACGCTGCAATGGCAAGCGCCTCTGGCCCTGGCGCACTGTCTTCCAGTGCGGCCACCTCGTCCATGTCGCCTGACGCAACCTTGCGGGCGCGAATCCTGTCGATACACAAGTTCCGCGTGACCGTGATCAGCCAGGTCATCGGGCTGAGACCATTCACCTTATAGCGTTCCGCATTGCGCCAGATTTTGACAAATGCATCCTGCAAAGCATCTTCCGCCTCGGCCCGATTGTTCAAGACACGCAGGCACACACCAAAGAGTTTCGCAGAGGTCGCGGCGTAGAGACGTTCAAAGGCAGATCGGTCGCCCTGCGCCATACCCGCAATCATCGCCTCAATATCATCGGTTGTCGTCATCAGCTACACTTTCACCATTTCCCCCACTTTGCCGGGGTTTGCGAAAAACGCAACCTGCGGGCAAACCGGTGCGCGAAATCGCCCCTTCCCCTTCCCTTTCGCCGCGATATGTTGCATCCGCAGGACAACACAGATGCGATGACAGGAAAGGCGCCCTAGAATGGCCGACGGCATGATCGACATTGATGCAAACCCCACCGAAGAGATCTCGGTGCGCGAGGTCTTTGGCATCGACAGTGACATGAAGATCAAAGGGTTCGCCGATAAGACCGACCGCACCCCAGAGATTGACAGCACCTACAAGTTTGATCCCGACACCACGCTCGCGATCCTTGCAGGTTTTGGCTACAACCGCCGTGTGATGATCCAAGGGTATCACGGCACGGGCAAATCGACGCATATCGAACAGGTCGCCGCCCGCCTGAACTGGCCTGCGGTGCGCGTGAACCTTGACAGCCACATTTCCCGGATCGACCTGATCGGCAAAGACGCGATCAAACTGCGCGATGGCGTGCAGGTTACCGAGTTCCACGAAGGCATCCTGCCCTGGGCCCTGCGCAACCCGGTTGCCATCGTGTTTGACGAATATGACGCAGGCCGTGCGGACGTGATGTTTGTAATCCAGCGTGTGCTGGAACATGACGGCAAGCTGACGCTGATGGACCAAAACCAGATTCTGACGCCGCACAAGCACTTCCGCCTCTTTGCCACGGCCAACACCGTGGGCCTTGGCGATACGACGGGCCTCTACCACGGCACCCAACAGATCAACCAAGCGCAAATGGACCGCTGGTCGCTTGTCGCTACGCTGAACTACCTCAGCCACGATGCCGAGGCCGCGATCGTTTTGTCGAAGTCCCCGCACTTCAATACTGAGAAGGGCCGCAAGACGATTTCCCAGATGGTCACCGTCGCCGACTTGACGCGCACCGCCTTCATGAACGGCGATTTGTCCACCGTGATGTCCCCCCGGACCGTGCTCGCCTGGGCCGAAAACACCCGCATCTTCCAAGACGTCGGCTATGCTTTCCGCCTATCGTTCCTGAACAAATGCGATGAATTGGAGCGTCAGACCGTCGCCGAATTCTACCAGCGGTGTTTTGATGAGGAACTGCCGGAAAGTGCGGCGAGCCTCAGCTTGGGATGATGTTTCGTCTCGCCATTTGTCTTTGTGTTATTGGCAGCCTGTTGTCGGCACAAACTCTCTCGCCGAGCGAACAAGCAGCTGTTGACCAAGTTGCCCCGGACCAAATGCAAATCGCGCAGCGAAATGAAGAATGTAGTTTGCAGGGCCTTGCGCAACGCGAGCCCTTAGTTATCGCTTCAGGGGCGGCGCTTCCGGTCCTTGATTGGCCCGAGACCAGACTTCTTGTTCTCCAATTTGCCCAAACCGACAATCTCGAGGCCGGGACTGTATCAATGTCAGCATTCCCGCCCCTTCCGTTTGGTGGAATCGCCGGCTTCGACTTCTGCAACGTCATGATTGTGAACGTCGTCTCACCACCTGAACGCGTTGGAGAATTTCGTATATTGATGGGACTCCGATTGAGACGGAACCTTGATCTGGCGGTTGACTACCCAAACACCTCCCAAACCATCGCGGATCAAGGGCAGATTTCAGTCATTCCCGAAAGCCCTGTCGTCGTGGCCAATCTTGCCGATCCGTCTCAAAAGAGCTGGTTAGACGCTGGTGCCGACGGCCTGTTGGCAGCGGCTGGCCAATTCTACAGCTTTAACGATCTCGCTTTGATCCCACTGGTGCCAGCGCAATAGTTTGCGCCGTATCTCGTCGGTCAACATACACTTGCTTTTCTTCTGGCCAGAAATATCCCGGGGGTGCGGGGGCTGGCCCCCGCCCATCGCGACGCGCGCAGCGCGGCGCAATATCTCGTAGCACCCCGTGCCCAAAACCCCACACCTCGCGGGCGTTCTTACTTTGCCCACTAGATAAGCGATAACTTAACCCTCATGCTGCATTTATGAGCAGTATGAAAACTCTCATGACGACCCTCTTCCTCGCGCTTGGCGCCCTCCCCGCCAACGCGGGGCTTTCTTTGGACAACACACAACTCCAGAAATTTGCCGCCTGTGCGGGTCGCCTTTCTGCGCAGATGGAACATCAATGGATGTTCGACGGCCCCGCCTCTGACATTACCCGCCAGCAACGCGCGCAGGTGCTCGATCTGATGCGTGCCGTGATGACGCCCGATCAGGGCCGCGATGTGTTGCACTGGCGGATCACGGCCAAGGCCGCGCACCACGCGCTGCTGACCCGCGCCACCTTCAACGACGATCCCAACGACGCCACATGGGCCGCCAACATGGCCGCGACCCTGACCGCCGATTGCACCGCGTTCCTGCTTAGCTAAAGCACACCGGCCCTCTGGTCATTGCGCGCGCGCCGCACTAGTTTGCGGCCTATGAACAAGCCATCTGACAACCCTGCCGATCCGTTCAAGAAAGCCTTAGCCGAGGCCACGAAGGTCATGGCCGATGATCCGGAACTCTCGGTTACATATTCCGTCGACCCCGCCGGTCAGACCAGCGACACGATCCGCCTGCCACAGGTGACCCGCCGCATGACCAAACAAGAGGTGTTGCTGGCGCGTGGCCACGCCGACGCGATGGCGCTGCGGCACAAGTTTCATGACGCTGGCACCGCCGCGCGCTACATGCCGCAGGGCCAGATGGCGCAAGACCTTTACAACGCGATGGAATCCGCCCGGGTTGAGGCCGTCGGCGCGCAATACATGCCCGGCACCGCAGGCAACATCGACGCCAAAATCGGGAATGAGGCGCTGCGCAAAGGCTATGACCAGATCAAACAGCCCGCCGATGCGCCACTGGCCACCGCAGCAGGCTACATGATCCGCGAACTCGCCACCGGCCGCGCCCTGCCCGAAGGCGCTGACAATGTGCTCGACCTCTGGCGCGGCTTTATCGAGGATCATTGCGGCGAACGGCTCGAGAATCTCTCGGACATGCTGAACGACCAGCAGGCCTTTGCCAAATTCGCGCGCGACCTGATCTCGGACCTCGGCTATGCCGACCAGCTGGGCGATGATCCCGACGGGTCGGACGAAGACGACGAAAACGAGGCCGAAGAAGGCAGCGACGAGCAGGAAGAACCCGATAGCACCGGCGAAGACGATAGCGACGGCGAAGAGGCCGAAGCCTCGCCCGAGCAAACGCAGGAAGACCAGCAAGACGCATCTCAGGCCGAGATTTCGATGGACGATCAGGCCGACGCCGAGATGGGCGAAGAGACCGAGATGCCCGATGGCGAAGCCCCGATGGAGCCGCCCCAGCCTGCACCGGTCTCAGACGCCGACCCCGATTACCGCGTCTATGCAACTGATTATGATGAAGAAATCGGCGCAGAAGACCTCGCTGAACCGGCAGAGCTGGAACGCCTGCGCAGCTATCTGGATCAACAGCTTGAACCGCTCAAAGGGGCCGTGTCACGCCTCGCCAACAAGTTGCAGCGCCGCTTGCAGGCCCAGCAAAACCGCAGTTGGGAGTTTGACCGCGAGGAAGGCATCCTTGATGCCGGACGGCTCGCGCGCATCGTCGCCTCCCCCACCACGCCGCTGTCCTTCAAGGTCGAAAAAGACACCGAATTCCGCGACACCGTTGTGACGCTCCTTCTGGACAACTCCGGCTCCATGCGGGGTCGCCCGATCTCAATCGCCGCGATCTGTGCTGATGTCATGGCCCGCACGCTGGAACGCTGCGCCGTCAAGGTCGAGATCCTCGGCTTTACCACGAAGGCATGGAAAGGCGGCCAAAGCCGCGAGGATTGGCTGAAAGCCGGACGCGAACCAACGCCCGGCCGCCTGAACGACCTCCGGCATATCGTCTATAAATCCGCCGACGCCCCCTGGCGGCGGACACGGCCAAACCTTGGCCTGATGATGAAAGAGGGCCTGCTGAAAGAAAATATCGACGGTGAGGCGCTGGAATGGGCACACCGCCGGCTGGTCGGGCGGCACGAACAGCGCAAGGTGCTCATGGTGATCTCAGACGGGGCACCGGTGGATGACAGCACCCTGTCGGTGAACCCGGCCAATTATCTTGAAAAGCACCTGCGCGACGTGATCGCGATGATCGAAAAGCGCAAGGCGGTGGAATTGGCCGCGATCGGCATCGGCCACGATGTCACGCGCTACTACGATCGCGCGGTGACAATTACGGACGTCGAACAACTGGCCGGTGCGATGACCGAACAGCTCGCCAGCCTCTTTGACAGCGACCCCCGCAAACGCGCGCGTGTTCTGGGGATGCGCAAAACCGGCTGAATGGCGCTGCGATTTATCGCCGAAAAATCGGCACCCTCCGGTCGGGGGCAGACTTAGCCAGAAGAAGACAGGACCAGCACCATGTTTCAAACCTTTGGCGCATCATCAACGCCCGAACAGGGCCCGCCCCGGCTGGCCTCCTTGCGTGCGCACATGGCCCGTGCCGGTTTGGATGGCTTTCTGGTCCCGCGCGCAGACGTGCATCAGGGCGAATACGTGGCGGATGCAGATGCCCGGCTGGAATGGCTCACAGGCTTCACCGGTTCTGCTGGCTTTGCCGCCGTATTGGCTGATGTCGCCGGGGTTTTCATTGACGGCCGCTATCGACTTCAGGTCCGCGATCAGGTGGCTGATGTCTTCACACCCGTCAACTGGCCCGAGATCAAGCTTGCGGACTGGCTAAAGGACCAACTACCCAAGGGCGGTCTCGTCGGCTACGACCCTTGGCTCCATACGGTCAGTGAGATTAAGACATTGGCCAAGGCGCTGGACGGAAGCGGCATCACAATGCAGGCCAGCGCCAATCTGGTGGACGCGATCTGGGACGATCAGCCCGCCCCGCCTGACGCAAAGTTCACCGCCTACCCCCTTGAATACGCAGGCGAAAGCCACGCGGACAAAGGTGCGCGGGTGGCAAGTGGCACCCATGTCATCACCCTGCCCGATAGCATCGCGTGGCTCTTGAACATCCGCAGCACCGACATTGAGCGCAACCCTGTGCCCCATGCCTTTGCGGTGTTGCATCCTGACGGCAAGGTTGATCTTTTCACCCGCCCCGGCAAAGCGGATGACATCACCGACCACCTAGGCACAGACGTCACCTTGCACGACCAATCCACCTTTCTGGACCACCTTGCGACCCTGCCCGCCCCGGTGCTGATTGACGAAAAGGTCTGCCCGCAGATCGTCAAGACCACACTGGGCGACAAGGCCACTCATGGCACCGATCCCTGCCTGCTACCCAAGGCCACCAAGAATGCCACCGAAATTGCAGGCGCGCGCGCGGCCCACCTGCGCGACGGGGCCGCAATGGTCCGCTTTCTGGCCTGGCTCGACGCGACTGCCCCCGGCGGGCAACTGACCGAAATAGACGTGGTCAAGCAGCTTGAAAGCTTCCGCCGCGACACCAACCAATTGCTGGACGTCAGCTTTGAAACCATCTGCGGCGCAGGCGCGCATGGGGCCATCGTCCACTACCGCGTGACGGACGACACCAACGCGCCCGTCTCACCGGGTGAATTGCTGCTGGTCGATTCTGGCGGCCAATACATCGACGGCACCACCGACATCACCCGCACGGTGATCGTGGGTGACCCATCAGATGACCACCGCGCCTGCTATACCCGCGTCCTGCAAGGCATGATCGCGGTCAGCCGCACGCAGTTTCCGCGCGGCGTTGCGGGCAACCATCTGGACGCGCTTGCGCGTGCGCCGCTCTGGGCGGATGGGATGGATTATGACCACGGCACGGGCCACGGTGTCGGGGCCTATCTGTCAGTACACGAAGGCCCCCACGGCCTATCCCGCCGCGCCACCACCCCGTTTGAGGAAGGCGTGATCATCTCGAACGAGCCGGGATATTACCGCACCGACGCCTTTGGCATCCGCATCGAAAACCTGATTGTCGTGGTCAAAGCGCCCAGTGGTCCAGACAGCCGCGATATGCTGGCCTTTGACACGCTGACCTATGTCCCGCTTGACCGCCGCCTGATCGACACCGCGCGCTTGTCGCCCGCCGAACGCGCATGGGTCGACAGCTATCACGCCGCAACTCTTGACCGGATCGGCCCGCTGATAGATGGTTCTGCGCTCGACTGGCTGAAACAGGCGACCGCCCCGTTATAGCCCTGTCACAAAAAGACGCGACAGCTTGAACACATCATAGGAGGATCGCATGGCCGACCATATCAAGATACGCCCCGCCACAGGCACATGGGTCGTGCGTGCCGCAGGCGCTGTCATCGGCGAATCGACCCGCGCGCTGGAACTGACCGAAGGCGACTATCCCCCCGTCATCTATTTCCCGCGGGAAGATATCGCCATGGCCTTTCTGGACCCTTCGGACACCACATCAACCTGCCCGTTCAAAGGTGCCGCCACCTATTTCACGCTGGTCGCCAAAAGCGGCCCGATCGCAGACGCCGCATGGTCTTACGAAGCACCAAAAGACGCCGTCGCCCAGATCAAGGACCACTTGGCGTTTTACACCACAAAGGTCGCCGTGGAAGAGGTCTAGACTTCAGGAGTGTTCTTCGCGCGCGGTCTCGGCCAAGGCTTTGTTCATCGCGCGCAAGGCATCCACCTGAAACAGCGCGCCCCACAGCTCTGGCGGGTTATCTTCGCCGCCCAATGTCACCACCGGGATAAACCGATGGCCGCCCGTCTCGAACAAGGGCATGGCCTGTTCCAGCGTGGCATTGCCGTCGATATAGACCCCCTCGCCCACCAGATCCCAGCAGGCCGTCTCTGGTGCTGCGCGGGCATCATCTCGTGGGCGCATGATCGTGGCGACCCGGAAGGTCGCCAGCAAATAGGCCTGCGGTCCGGCGGCCAGATGCACATTGCGCCGCTCGAGCTGGGTCAAAAAGAATGACCGATCCACCAGCCGCGTTGACAGCGCCGTGGACAACGACACCGCGACCATCACCGCCATCGCGGTCTGCCAGTCACCGGTCAGCTCGAACACGATCAACGTGGTCGAGATCGGCGCGCCCAGCACGGCGGCGGCCACCGCACCCATACCCGCCAATGCGTAGAGCGTGCCCTCGCCCGATACCGTGGGGAATACGCTTGTCGCGATCATGCCAAACGCAAGGCCCGTCAACGCGCCCACCATCAGTGATGGCGAAAAGACCCCGCCGCCCATGCGCCCGCCCATCGTGATCGCCACGGCCACCACCTTGAGCACCACAAAAACCACCGCTTCGTGCAGGATCAGATTGCCGGTCAGCGCGGCAGACGTCGTCTCATAGCCGACGCCGATGATATGCGGAAACCAGATCGCCAAACCGCCCAGCATCAGCCCCGCCACCGCCGGTCGCAGAAACCTTGGCAGGCGCAATCTGTCCTGCACGAAACTGCCAAAGTCATCGGCCCAGAAAATCGCCCGCATCAGCACCACAGCGACAAAGCCGCAGACAATCCCAAGGATCAAAAAGGCCGGCAGTTCGACATAAAACGCCAGCGCGTTCTGCGTGGGCAGCACAAATTCCGTCACATCGCCAAAGGCCAGCCGGTTAATCACCGTGCCCGCCACGCTCGCGATCACGATCGGCGCAAAGGCGTGCACCGCAAAATGGCGCAGCACAACCTCCAGTGCGAAAAGCGCACCGGCCAAGGGCGCATTGAAGCTGGCCGAAACAGCGGCGGCAACCGCACAGCCCAACAAATCGCGGCCCGTGACACCGTCTGCGCGGATCGTGCGGCTGATTAGGGTCGAGATCACCGCCGCCATATGCACCACCGGCCCTTCACGGCCCGTGGACCCGCCCGTAGACAGGGTAATCATGCTGGCAATGGCTGACACCGCCCCCTGCCGCACCTCGACCCGGCCTTCGTGCAGGGCTGCCCCCTCAATCACATCCGCAACCGACCGGACGCGGGCATCTGGCGTGAACCGGTGAAACAGCAGCCCCACGATCAGCCCGCCACAGGCCGGGATCAGCAAGATGTGATACCATGCAAGGTCAGCGGCAAAGCTGTGCAACAGCCGCACATCGTCGGTGCCGTAAACCGTGGTCTGGATCGCGGTGATCCCCAGCCGGAACAGCAAGGCTGCTGTGCCTGCCGCAATTCCGATAATCAGGGCGATGAACCAGAACTGCATCTGGCTTGGCCCACGGGTCACCATCACCCGCACGGCCTTGCGCAGATCGGCGGCAATCCTGCCCCGAAGTTCTGCAATCAGCGTTGCGAGCGTACGGCTCATACCTGCCCTGCCTCTGGTCCGTGCGGCGACCCTGCTCTAGACTTCCACGAATTGACAGCCCAAAGGCCCATTCATGACGATCGCAAGTGCAATTGCCGCCCTAAAGCCTCTTCTAGGCGAAGGGCTTAGCCTGTCCAAGTCCGATCTGGACCTACATGGCCGGTCCGAGACGCACTTTCCGCTGACACCTCCCGATGCGGTGGCATATCCCACTTCAACGGCAGAGGTCGTGCGCATCGTCAAAACCTGCGCCGCCCATGATTGTCCGGTGATTCCATGGGGTACCGGCACCTCGCTCGAAGGTCACAGCCTCGCGGTGCGCGGCGGGGTGACGGTGGATATGTCGCGTATGGATAAAATCCTGCACGTGAACGCCGCCGATATGGACTGCGCTGTGCAACCGGGTCTCACGCGGCAGGCGCTCAACACCGAATTGCGCGCCACGGGCCTCTTCTTTCCGGTTGATCCCGGTGCCAATGCCGCCCTTGGCGGCATGGCTGCAACCCGCGCATCGGGCACCACGGCAGTGCGTTATGGCACCATGCGCGACAACGTCATGGGGCTTCAGGTGGTGCTGGCAGATGGCCAAGTGATCCGCACCGGCAGCCGCGCCCGCAAATCATCAGCAGGCTATGACCTGACCGGGCTCTTCGTGGGGTCCGAAGGGACACTGGGCATTATCACCGAACTGACACTCAAGCTGCACGGCCAGCCACAGGCCGTGGCGGCAGCGACCTGCGCCTTTGCCACGGTCGCTGATGCGGTCGACGCGGTCATCACCACGATCCAGATGGGCGTGCCAATGGCGCGGATCGAACTGGTTGATGCCGCCTCTGCGGCGGCCGTCAATGCCTACGCAGACGCGGACTGGCCCGCCTCGCCGCACCTGCTGGTGGAATTTCACGGCTCGGATGCTGCCGTGGCCGCTGACGTTGCCACCTTTGGAGAAATTGCCGCAGATATGGGCGGCACCGGGTTCGACTGGGCCACCGCCACCGAAGACCGCAATCGCCTTTGGCAAATCCGCCATGACGCCTATTACGCGATCCTAGCGAGCAAACCGGGCGCCACCGCTGTCGTCACAGATGTCTGCGTACCAATCTCGAAACTGGCACACGCCATTGCCGAAACCCAGGCCGAGATTGCGGCCAGCCCGATCACCGGCCCGATTCTCGGTCATGTGGGTGACGGGAACTTTCACGCCATCCTTTTGATCGATCCAAACGATGTGACCCAACGTCAAGCAGCGCAGAATCTGTCCCACAAGATGACCGAACGCGCCCTTGCTTTGGGTGGCACAGTGACAGGCGAACACGGCGTGGGAATAGGCAAAATGCCTTATATGCTTGCTGAACATGGCCCCGCATGGGCCGTGATGAGCCAGATCAAAAAGGCACTTGATCCCACCGATATCATGAATCCCGGCAAGTTATGTCAACATAACTGACCTTCTTTTTGACAGGTTGAGATAAATCCTCATGAGATTAAACCTCTGGGTGTCCGGTTGTGCTGCGAACTGGGTGATCAGGCCTCGGCTTATCCCTCATGAACCACGCGACCAGAAAGCACGATTTGCATAGGTCGTGCGGTGTTGACGTGAGTTGTTTTCGGGTGTGTGTGTGCCCGTGAGTAACGGGGCGCTCTGGGTCTGTAACGGGCTTAGGGCGCCTTTTTTATTTGGGCATCAGCGCCCGTGCCGCCTCTTTCGCGGCCTCGGTGATCCGGTCCCCTGACAGCATCCGCGCGATCTCTTCGATGCGGGCATCTGGGTCCAATGCCGTCACGGTTGACGTGGTTGCATCAGCCCCCTGACGCTTTTCAACCCGCCAGTGATGTCCACCCAGTGCCGCCACCTGCGGAGAGTGGGTTACAACCAGAACTTGCATTTTGACCGAAAGGTCAACCAACCTGCGGCCTACGGCATCTGCGGTGGCCCCGCCCACGCCCCTGTCGATTTCGTCAAAGATCATCGTCAATGTTTCGCCGCCCGCCTGGGTCAGGCAGACCTTCAACGCCAGCAAAAAGCGGCTCAATTCGCCGCCCGATGCGATCTTGTTGAGCGGCCCCGCGGGTGCTCCGGGATTGGTCGCCACAGTGAACGCCACCGCATCGCGCCCCTCTGGTCCGGGGTCAGCCTCGGTGATCTTCGTGACAAACACCGCGCGCTCCATCTTCAACGGGGCAAGCTCTGCCGCCATCGCCTGATCCAGCGCCTTTGCCGCCTTTGTGCGCGCCTTGTGCAGGGTCGTGGCCGCCGCGTCATACTCCGCTTCAGCGTCGCTGACGGCCTGATCCAGCGCCGCCAGATCAGCCGCCCCCCCGTCCAGCACTGCCAACCGTGCGCGCAGATCATCGGCAAACGCGCCCAGATCGTCGGCCTGCACATTATGCTTGCGCGCCAGCCCCCGGATCGCGAACAGCCGCTCTTCGGTGTCTTCCAGCTCTGACGGATTAAACGACAACGCATCCAGGCAATCGCCGACACCGCGCTGTGCTGCGTCCAGTTCCAGCATCGCGCGCTCAATCGCGGCCAAAGCTGCGTCCAGCGCACCCTCGGCCTTGTCTGCTGCACCAATCAACCAGCGCGAGGCATCGGACATCATGCCCTCGGCCCCTTGCAACCCCAACGCCTCACCCGCTTTGGCAATATCCGCGCGAATCTTTTCAGCCGATTGCATCATCCGGCGGCGCGTATCCAGCACCGCCTCTTCGCCCTGCTCAGGTGCCAGCGCATCCAACTCGGCCACCGCGTGGCGCAGGTATTCCTCTTCGGCCTGCACCTCTGCCAAACGCGCTGCAGCCTGCTCGCGCATCTTGCGGGCCTCTGCCAACCCGCGCCATGCCGCGCGCACCTTTCCCGTATCCAACCCGGCAAAGTCGTCCAGCATTGCCCGGTGCCCGCGCGGATTCAAAAGCCCCCGGTCATCATGCTGCCCGTGCAATTCGATCAGTGTCTCCGACAGCGCCCGAAGCACCTCACCGCTGACCCTCCGGTCATTGACCCACGCGGTTTTGCGCCCATCGCGCGTGTTGATCCGCCGCAAGATCAACTCGTCCTCGGCGCTGATCCCAGCATCCGCCAGCACGGCACGTGCAGGATGGTCTGCCGTCAGATCAAACCAGGCCGTCACCTCGCCCTGATCCGCCCCGGCACGCACCAATTCGGCCCGACCACGCCATCCCAGCACAAAGCCCAGACTGTCCAGCAAAATGGATTTGCCTGCCCCGGTCTCTCCTGTCAGCACGTTCAGACCGGGCTGAAACGCCAGTTCCAACCGGTCGATGATCAACATATCGCGTATGTCTAGTCCGCGCAGCATCGGCCATCGGCGGGGTCAGCCCCGCCGCTCCTCACAACCACTCGCCGCGTATAACCTGACGGTAAATCGACGACAGCCAGTTATTCCCCACCGAACGCGCCTCAAGTCCCTGCCCGGTCAACAGGGCAAAGCTGTCCTGATACCACTCCGTGCTGGGATAGTTCTCGCCCAGAATGGCCCCCGCGGTCTGCGCCTCATCCGTCAGGCCCAAGCTTAGGTAGCTTTCCACCAAACGGTGCAGCGCCTCTGCGGTGTGGCTTGTAGTCTGGAAATCCTCGACCACGGTGCGGAACCGGTTCACGGCTGCGGTGTAATGCTTGCGCTTGAGGTAGTAGCGCCCGATTTCCATTTCCTTGGCGGCCAGATGGTCAAACGCCAGATCAAACTTCAGCACCGATGCGCGGGCATATTCGGTGTCAGGATACTGCTCGATCACCACGCGCAACGCCTGCAACGCCTGAAAGGTCAGCCCTTGGTCGCGGCCAATCTCGTCAATCTGATCGTAGTACGACAGCGCCAGCAAATACTGCGCATAAGCCGCATCTTCGGTGCCGGGATAGAAATCAAGATACCGCTGTGCGGCACCCCGGCTGTTGGGGTAATCCTGATCGCGATGATAGGCAAAGGCCTGCATGATCAGCGCGCGCTGCGCCCACTCGCTATAGGGATATAGCCGCTCGATCTCGCCAAAGTAGAAGGCCGCGTCATCGGCCTGCCCATTCTCTAGCTCGACCTCTCCGCGGGTGAAAATCTCTTCGGCGGTATATTGATCCAACGCACCTTCGGCGCGCGGGTCGAACCCACCGCAGGCCACCAGCAGCGATAGCGCGGCAACCGCCACAAACCGGCGGGGCGTCTTGCCTGGAAAGCTGCTGCCTGACATGCCCTGTCTCCGCATTTCTGCTCGTCTTCTCGGGATCGTTGCGATCCCTGTTGCGGTTCGGTCTAGCATAGAAAAATCAGGGGCAAAATGCCTTTTGCACCTTCCGGCGCATTGGCAGGTCACACTTCGGTCAGGCAACAGCCGCCAGATCGGCGCGGGTCACGCCAACACCGGGCAACCGCGCCGCGATCCGGCGGTCACATTGCACCCGCCGCCAGGCATCAGGTTGCGCGAAAAGCGCATGGAGCAAGGCGTTGGTGACCGCATGACCGGACCGTACACCGGTGTAGCGGCCCAGAATGGGCGCACCGGCTGTATAAAGATCACCGAGCGCATCCAGCATCTTGTGGCGCACGGCCTCGTCTGCGTGGCGCAGCCCGCCGGGCGTCAGCACCTTGTCACCATCCACGACCACTGCATTGTCCAGCGTTCCACCCAAGGCCTTGCCCTGCGCATGCATCGCATCCACGTCGGCGGCGCGACAAAACGTGCGGCTGTCACACAGCTCGCGGACAAAGCTGCCGTTGGCCATGTTCAGCACCTTGTGCTGCGCACCAATCGCCGCATCATCAAAGGCAATCGCGAAATCAATCTGCAGGCTGGTCGCTGGTGTTAGCGCGGCCCGCGCCTGCCCCACGTCGACGCGTACTTCCTTGAGGATCTCAATCGCCTCAAGTGGTGCCTGCAGGCGTTGCACACCGGCCTCGACAATGCCGCGCACGAAAGCTGCCGCACTGCCATCCATGACCGGCACTTCCGGCCCGTCGATTTCCACCAAGGCATTATGCACACCGCAGCCGGCAAGGGCCGCCATGATGTGTTCGATCGTTGACACGCTGGTGCCGGCGTCATTGCGCAGCTCAGTGTTCAGCGGTGAGACAACGACATGCTTCCACAACGCGGGAATGATCCCGTCGCGGCCCGCAACATCCGTGCGGCGGAACACGATGCCGGTATTGCCACCCACCGGGCGGACAACCATCCGCGTGGACGCACCCGTGTGCAGGCCCGTCCCGTCGAATGTCACAGCTTGTTGCAGTGTTGTCTGCATCACGCGCCTAGGTTCCGTATTGGTTAAGCAATTGTTGACAACAGAGATAGGGCGCGCGTGCCCGTACCTCAATTCACGCTTTGCAACGGTCTGAAACATCCACTGCAACACGTGTCACAATTCACGCCGCAGCGCGGCAAGTCCTTGTTCCACAACGGAAAAGGCCGCCCGAAGGCGGCCCAATCTCGTGATTTCGACGTGGCGTCAGTTCGCTTGGCGACGCAGGAACGCGGGGATTTCGATGCGTTCCTGATCCGGATCGGCCTCTGCCTCGACCTGCGGCTCGCGCATTGCGGTCACCTGTGGTTGCTGGCGGCTCGGCTGTTGCGCGGCTTCCGCACCCGACCCTGTCATCCGGTTGATCAACCCGTTGATGCCAAACCGGGCTTTGCCCGCCTCACCCGCAGCGGCGGCAGCCGCAGCCGGTGCAGCAGCAGCAGGACGCGCAGCCCCATCCGCAGCGGCAGGACGTTCAGCAGCAGGCGCGCGGCGCACGGCCGCTTCCAGACGGGCCATCGTTTCAGGCGAAGGCTGACCGGTTCCACCAGCGCCACGCGGTGCGACGAATGTCTCGGGCGCTTCCATCACCGGCTCCGGGCGCGGCGTGTAAGCGGGCGGCGGTAGCGCGTCGTCGGCCTGTACTACGTCAGCCTCATAAGCGGCAGGTGCCTCTTCGATGCCTTCAAACAGGCTCGGCTCGGGTGCGGCTTCTGCGGCAACCGGGGTTGCGGCTGCAGTTGCGGCCACGGCTGGCATCTCTTCAACCGGCGCATCTGTGCCTTCGATGCTGACCTGCGTGGTCAGCGGCTGCGCCATGCTGCGGCGTGGCAGCGGTGTTTCTGCATTGCTGACGGTCGCGTCGATGCCGGTCGCCACAACGCTCACGCGCATGCCGCCTTCCATTGATGGGTCCAGCGTGGAACCGACAATGATGTTCGCCTCTGGATCGACCTTTTCGCGGATCTTGTTCGCGGCTTCGTCCAGTTCGAACAATGTCAGATCGTGCGAACCTGTGATGTTGATCAACACGCCCTTGGCACCTTCCAGCGAAATCTCGTCCAGCAGCGGGTTGGCAATCGCCTTCTCGGCGGCCTGCACAGCGCGGTTCTCGCCCTCGGCCTCGCCAGTGCCCATCATCGCCTTGCCCATCTCGTCCATCACGGCGCGCACGTCCGCAAAGTCGAGGTTGATCAGGCCGGGACGCACCATCAGGTCCGTCACACCTTTGACACCCTGGTAAAGGACGTCATCGGCCAGCGCGAAGGCCTCTGTGAACGTGGTATTTTCGTTGGCCAGACGGAACAGGTTCTGGTTGGGAATGATGATCAGCGTGTCGACAACTTTCTGAAGCGCCTCAACACCTTCTTCGGCTTGCTTCATGCGCTTGCCGCCTTCGAACTGGAACGGCTTGGTAACAACACCCACCGTCAGGACGCCCAACTCGCGAGCGGCTTGTGCGATGATCGGCGCAGCACCGGTTCCGGTGCCCCCGCCCATGCCTGCGGTGATGAAACACATGTGTGCCCCAGCAAGGTGATCGACGATCTGCTCAATGCTTTCTTCTGCAGCAGCAGCACCCACAGTGGCGCGCGCGCCTGCACCCAGACCTTCGGTTACTTTGATGCCCATCTGGATCTTGGCGCTCGACTGGCTTTGCTGCAGCGCCTGCGCGTCGGTGTTGGCCACCACGAACTCGACCCCATCCAGCTCTTTTTCGATCATGTTGTTGACGGCGTTGCCGCCCGCACCACCAACGCCAAACACGGTAATACGTGGTTTCAGATCTTCCTGACCCGGAATAGAGAGGTTCAATGTCATACTCAGTCCGCCTGCGCTATTGGCCCGTCCCACCGGGCAGATTCTCGTAAATTAGGCTGACCTTAACGATTCACGCCCCAAACGTCACCCGCAAATGACGATTTATCCACAAAATATAGGGGCAAAAGCGACCGCATCGGTAAGATTTCGCCGATCCAACTAGTTATAGCGGTTCGTTAATGTCAAAACACTATCCTGCAGCGCCAGACGGGGCCGCAACACGCCCCATTCACGCGGGCGCTTTTCGTATCAATTCTCTGGGGTGTCTGCTCGACTGCCCCGCCGTTTATCTGCCTTTGGCCACTTTCTGGGCCCTGTGGATAACCTAGCTGATTCCACCCCGTGGGTCACGCGCCAACTGCTCTGTTTTGGCGGGTTCGCGAAATTGTGCTAGGCTGCGGCATTCATTTCAGACGTCCATTTTGACCAAGGATATTCCCATGCCTGACAAACGCTCCAAAGATGATCCCTTCGCCAATGCCGAGAAAAGCTTTGCAAAAGCGCTCGGCACCTGGACGGACGTCTCTGTCCACGCCCTGCAGGCGCAAGGGGCCAATGACGTGGCGCAAACGGCTGCGGCATTCAAGAACTTCTTGTTCCGGCTGTTGCGCTCATTCTTTGCGCGCCTCAAACAGGTCATCGCCCAACTTGATCCCTTTGGTGCTGCGCAAGCCATCGGCAGTTTCGTCGAAGCCGGGATCGACGATATGCTGGATGATTTCAACAAGCTGCTAGACGATCTTGCCGCAGTGCCTGGTGCCGTGGCAGACGCTGCGATTGGGGCCCTGCTGGGCATTGTCGAAGCGATCAAGAAAGCGTTTCACCTGATCCTTGACGGCATCAAGCTGCCGCATCTGACCCAACCGGTCGAGTTGTTCCTTGATCTGATCGACAATATCCTCGGCAATATCGCCGAGATGGTCTCTGGTGTTGCGGGCAAATCCGCCAAGACCTTCCGCAACAACATGTATGGCCAACTTGCGATGATCCGCGCCGCCGACGCAGCCCGTGCCGGTGTCGTCATCCCCGAAGACCGGCGCGACGACCTCTAGCCCAACAAAAAACCGCGCGCCCTTTCAGGCGCGCGGTTCAAATTCTTTGGGCCATCAGACCCGGCACATGGCTCAGGCTTTGCGCTTGCGCATCCAGCCCAGCAGCGCCAGACCACCGATCAGCAGTGGCGCGCCTGCGGGCAGCGGCACTGCGGTGGCTTCCACAATCGCCGTCGCGCGGATCGCACCGGGGCCACCTTGATCAAGTGCTGTGAACGTCAGCAGGTTCGCGCCCGCATTGAACAGGCTGCTGTCCATCGTACCGTAGTTGTTCACCGTCTGAAACGCCGGGAACCCGAAAGTCAGCGTTGCAATCACTGTGCCGTTCAGGTCGATCGTACCAGAGTTATCGACACCCCAGACACCCGACAAAGATACGGTCGAAAGGTCATAACCCGTCAGATCAAAGGCGAATTCAAAGACCGCATTGTTGTTGTTGTTGATATCACCGATCCAGACCCAGTCAGCAACCGGCGATGTCGGCGTGTTGTTGTAGGCGGTGTTGTTTGACGCGATGGCCACATCCGCGCCTTGCGCGTTGATCCCACCAGTGTCGCCCACCTGCGTCACACCTGATGCCACAACGGCCGCCTGCGCGCCTGTCGCCAGCATGACCGCGAATGCTGCGGCTGCAAAAATCTTCATGACCCATCCCTCGTTAATCATTCTACCCCTCCCGAATACGGCAGGATTGTGACGATGTCTATGCTCAGACTAACCTTTGGTTAACCATTACCAATTGTCCTTGAACCACTTTACCGCGCGCTTCAGTGACCGCGCGGGATAAGTGTCCGCAGGAATATCAAAGTCCCACCATTCATCCTGTGGGTTGGCCGCGAACAGGGTCAGGCCAACCGCACCCGAGAACGCAGGGCCGGTGGCCGCTTGCGGCAAGCCCTGCACTCGCAAAGGCCGCCCCAACCGCACTTGCTGACCCAGGATCTTCGCCGCCAGCCCGTCAAGGCCCGGGATCTGGCTGCCGCCACCGGTCAGCACGATCTGCTGGCTTGGCAGGTATTCAAAGCCCGCCGCATCCAGCCGCACCCGCACCTCTTCAAGGATTTCTTCAATCCGGGGGCGCATGATTCCAATCAACTCTGCCCGGCTGACGGTCCGCCTGTCGTGTTCGTAATCCCCGGTATCGCCACCGATCTCGATCATCTCGCGGTCATCCATGCCAGTCGCCACGACGCCGCCATAGAACGTCTTGATCCGCTCTGCTGTGGCCTGTGGCACCTGCAAACCCATGCTGATGTCACCGGTCACGTGATCGCCGCCCATGCGCACCGCATCAGCATAGATCATGTGCTTCTTCATAAAGACCGAAATGCCGGTGGACCCGCCGCCCAGATCAATACAGGCGCTGCCCAATTCTTGCTCGTCCTCGACCAGCGATGAAATGCCCGAGACGTAAGCAGAGGACGCCAGCCCCGCCAATTCCAGATCACAGCGCTTGATGCAGAAAAACAGGTTCTGAATAACCGTCGCATCCACCGTCAGCATATGCATATCCGTGGTCAGCTTGTTGCCGATCTGCCCGCGCGGATCAGCCATGCCGCTGCGATGATCCAGCGCAAAGTTCACCGGCTGCGCATGCAGCACATGACGATCCGCACCGTAATCCGGCACGTCTGCGGCAGCCATCACGCGACCAATATCACCATCCGTCACCGTCCCGCCCGCGATGTCCACCGCGCCGTCCAACCCATAAGACCGGGGGCGCGCGCCGCTGAAGCAGGCAATCACGTGATCAACGCGCACATTGGCCATCTTTTGGGCGGCCTGTACCGCCGTGCGGATCGCACGCTCGGTTTCCTGCATGGCGTCCACTTCGCCAAACCGCACCCCGCGTGACCGCGTCGTGGCGGCTCCAATCACCCGAAACGAAGATTGCCCGGCCAGAGACCCAATCCCGTCGTGCTCGCGGAACTGCTCTGGCCCGTCAAAGCGCAGCACCAGACAGGCGATCTTGGATGTGCCCACATCCAAAATCGCGATGACACCCCGCTGCATCGCTGCCTTGCGCATATTCCGCATCGCCCGCTGGCTCTCGTAAAGGTCCCGCATTATTCTTCTGTCCCCGTTTCGCTAACACGCCGCATGGCGGTCGCTGCTTCTGTGCTTAATCTCAATGTGGCGCGTGCAGGGTTGCGCATATCCACAACCGCCACATCGCGTTTCAATAGGTCTTGCGCCTCGTTCAGCGCGATCACCCGGTCAATGGCGGCCATCGCCCCCGTTTCGGGCAGCAAAATGCGCTGCCCCTTGTCCAGCACCATGTCCCAGCGCCGCTCGCCCATGCGGACAAGGCCGCGGACACGGTTGGCGATCGGACTGGCGGCTGCAAAAAGGTCCAGGGCCTCGTCGATATGCGTCTGCGCGCCGTCGCCTGCGATCAACGGCAGGTCAAGCCGGTCTGACCGCGCCTCGACCACCCCCACAAAGACACCGCCCGCATCAATCAGCTTGAGCGTTCCGCGCTCACGCCACAGCGCCACCGGCACCCTGGGCGTAATCTCGACGGTCAGCGTCCCCGCCTCGCCGATCTTCACCCGCGCCTCTTCGACAGCGTTCAGCGCGGCTACCGTGCCGCGCATTTCCTCAAGGTCCAGATCAAAGGACGACACCGGCAAGTCCAGCGGCAACACCCGCTGCACATCCGCGACGATATGTTCATCCGCACCGGTGACCAGCATATCAGTCACCATGAACTCGGGTCGCTGCTGAATCGCCGCCTTGGTTGCGGCGACCTGCATGGCAAGCTGCGCGCGACGCTCTTCCTTGGAAAAATAGGTGGCTGCAATCACCCCGATCAGCACCAGCGGAATACCCACGCGCATGGCACTGCGGAACCCCGGCGTCAGCATCATCCGCTGCCAGCGATAGCCCCATTTGCTGGGGGCCGGGTCCTTGATCGGGCGCGGCTTGGGTGGGGCGGTTAACGGTCGCATGACGCATCCTCCACTATCCAACGGCACAGCGCCGGGAAATCCATGCCCACATGCGCGGCCTGTTCCGGTGCCAGCGATGTGGGCGTCATGCCCGGCTGGGTGTTGGTCTCAAGCAGGATCAACCCGTCCAGCCCGCGCGCCTCGTCCCAGCGGAAATCGGTACGCGTCAACCCGCGACAGCCCAAGGCCACATGCGCCCGCACCGCGTAATCCATGCAAGCGTCAAAAATATCCTGCGGCAGGTCCGCAGGGATCACATGGTGCGACCCACCTTCCGCGTATTTCGCGTGATAATCATACCAGCCATCGGTCACGATATCTGTGACCGTCAGCGCCTTGCCGTCCAGCACGGTGGTCGTCAACTCCCGCCCGGGTGCATAGGTCTCGACCATCACATCCTCAGGCATCTCTTGGGCCAGCTGCGGCGGCCCATTGGCCGATTCCCCCACGATATACACCCCGACCGAGGATCCCTCGTTAAAAGGCTTCACCACGTAAGGCGGGTCCATCACATGCGCAGCTTCGACGTCCTTCGACTTGGCAATGACCGAATGCATGAACGGCAAGCCAGCCGCGCGGTACACATCCTTGGTGCGCTGCTTGTCCATCGTCAGGGCAGAGGCAAGGACACCGCTATGCGTGTAGGGAATCTTCAGCCATTCCAGCACACCCTGCACACAGCCATCTTCACCCCAGCGGCCGTGCAAAGCGTTAAAAACAACGTCCGGGGCAATGTCGTGCAGGCGCGCGACAAGGTCAGGCCCTGCATCGACCTCGATCACTTCACATCCTGATACCCGCAAAGCTGCCGCACATTCCGCACCGCTCGACAGCGAAACGTCACGCTCCGCCGATGGGCCGCCCATCAGAACCACAACTTTCGGGTTTGCCCTGCTCGACATACCCTACCACCTTTTGAAGCGCTCCGTTTTCGCAGCGTCTTTTATCGCGATGACCCTTGCCTCGGGTCCGGTTCTTTGAACCGTTATTCTTGATTTTTGAGCGTGCGGTCGCCCACGCGCATAATTTCCCACTCTAGCGTGATCCCGCTGGCAGCGTAAACCTTTTTCCGGACCAACTCGCCCAAATCCTCAAGGTCTTTTGCACTCGCCCCACCGGCATTGGTCAGAAAGTTCGAGTGCATCTCGTTCATCACCGCCTGCCCCACCTTGGCGCCGCGCATGCCCGCGTCGTCGATCACCTTCCAAGCCTTCAGATCATGCGTGTCATCCGCCTGCCCGGTACTGGAAAAGCCCGCCGGATTGCGAAACGTGCTGCCTGCCGTGCGGTCCTTGGTCGGCTGGGTTTCGTCCCGCTTGGCCAGTTGATCTTCCATCCGCTGCGCCAGCGCCGCGGGATCACCCTCCGGCCCTTTCAGCGTCGCGCTGATCAGCACCGCGCCTTCGGGCATGGCGCTGGACCGATAGACAAATTGCAGGTCATCGGGCCCCAGCGTCACAAGACTGCCATCGCGCAGAACCACCTCGGCACTTTGAAAAACATCCGCCGTATAAGACCCATAACAGCCCGCATTCATCCGCACAGCGCCGCCGATACTGCCAGGAATAGTGCGCAGGAACGTCAAGTCCACACCCGCCTCTGCCGCGCGCCGCGCCACATGCGCATCCAGCGCCGCCGCCCCCGCCGTCACGGTCTGACCGTCGACCGCGATCCCATTGAATCCGCGTCCCAGCCGGATCACCACGCCGCGCACCCCGCCGTCGCGCACGATCAGATTAGACCCGACACCCATCGGAAAAACCGGCACATCCGGGTCCAGATCGCGCAGAAAATCGCGCAGATCATCGACATCCGCAGGCTGAAACAGCACATCGGCAGGCCCGCCCACCCGCAGCCATGTCAGGCTGTTCAGGGGGCGGTCCCGCGTTAATGTGCCTCTGACATCAGGTAGCCGCATGGTCCTTGCGCCCTTCTCTCTTGTACTTGCCGATCATGCCACCCAGACCCAATCCAACAAGGCTCGGCGCGCTGATCCCGGCCAGTCCAAGGAAGTAGCCCAACCCGTCCCAGCCCGTTGCCGTCGCCATGCCATAGGCCATCGCGGCGGTAAACCCCGCCCAGACCAGCGCCAGCGTCACCAGCACCGCCTTTGCGCGATGTTTTGCCGCCAGAAACCCGGCCAGACCGACCGCTGCGCAAACACCCGCCGGGATTGCAAAAATCATGAACTCTTCCATTTCTCGTCCCTCCGTTTTCATGAACGATGTTCACGAAATGGGCATTCATGAACGTTGTTCAAGGTTTTGAGCCGAAAAAAGTTCAGATAGAGCGGTCATCCCTGCGCCGCATCAGCCAGCCCAGCAGCCCGCCCGCCAGCGTGCCGATCAGTGCAGGCACGAAAAACAGCATCGCCCAGGAAATCGCCAGCAGCGGATCAATACCCAGCCGTCCGTCGGACCCCCAGACCAGAATATACAGCATCGCGCCAATCACGGCGGCAATGCTCAGCGCCAGCCCGTTCTTGCCCGCGCGCACCAGATAGCCAACAATGCCAAACGGAATAAACGCCCCAAGCACCATGATCGCAAAGACGACCAGCCCGCCCATCAGCCCGGCAACCGCGCCCGCAGCCAGCGGCCCAGATAGATCAGCGGCCAGCGCAGCACGCTTGATCCCGCCGCCAAAAAGGCCAGTCCGATCCACGGCCCGAACTCCAGCGTGATCCACCCCAGCAGCGGCACGCCCAACGCAATCAGCACATAGGCGCGACGCCAGTGGTTATCCCGGCTGGGGATCATACCCAACAGGTTCGCCGCCACCAGCCAGATCAGGCCCAACACGATGGGCAGATAATTCAGGATCCAGGCAAAGCTCATTTCGGTACGTCCGGCCTCTCGCCCCTCGCGCGGCGGTAAAAGTAGATCAGCGGGTTGCGAAACATCGACACGAAACCCGCTGCCGCCAAAAAGCCCACGAGCGCCCCATAGTCAACGCCTAACCATACGATAAGCACCGGTGCCGCGCCCAACAGCACAATCCCCGGCCTATATTGCCGTTTCATAGGCAAAAAGGCCGTTGCCGTGGCAGCCAGCACCCAGACGCTCGCGAGGATGGCAGAGGGGGTCATAGTCCAAGCCCTTTCAACGCAGCTTTCACAAACTCCCAATACGCTGGCCCAAAGTACCAAGCCAGTCCCGCGTTTGTTGCTCCTCCAATCACCACAACGTCTTTCAAGGTGTCAGCGCTGACCTTCAATGCCGTTCGAACCGCTTTGCCACCCCGTACAATAAGGCCGAGAATGCGTAACAGCGCGTTACTCCGAGACACAGAATCCAGCGTTGAATCGTTGAGACGGCCTGCTTCTTCTTCCAAAGCCTTTGCAAGATCGGTGTTGGAAGCTTGCGCAACAACACTTGCAGCTTCAACGATTGAAGGAACCGCGCTTTCTACGACTTCCGGCCGCATCGCTTCGTGATAGTTGCGCACCTGGTCATTCAGGGCCACCAACTCAAATTGCACAACTTTCAGCCTGTCTTGAAAGTCGTAAATATTCGTATCTTGCCCCGGCGACGGGCATTCCCCGTTACCAAACTTATGTGCCAACCGCTTCAAAACCTGCGAAACGATCCTCAGGATGAGCACCGGTCGATCACGGTAGATGGTCTCGGCCTGCTCCAGCAATCGCAACTCGTCCGAGAGTGATTGATAGGCGTTGCCAAGCCCACCAGGCCCATCAAGAACCCGCCGCGCAGCCGCAATCTGAGCGACAATATTCTCAAGATGATCGTCGGGAATTTGGTCTGTTGGTCGCAGGACCAGAACTTGAGCTTCGCCATCAAACTCAACCGTCTCGCCAACTGGTGTGGCATCAATGACAGCCTGCTCATCGTCAGCCCTATAGAGCGCCAAGACCTCATCAAATTTTGGGTTAATGTGTTCTGGCCCCTTTCTCCAATCGTCGTCAGAGATCTTTTCCAGAACTTGAGCTATCGGATTTGCTAGAACATCTCGCCCAGCAAGCAATCGTTCGTAAAAATTGACTAGGAACTGCCAATCTTCAACTTTTGCATTGAGGACCTTAACTGCTTGATTCCACGCTTTCAAATGTTGAATTGGCATACCATCTGGCCAAAGCTTTTGGTTTGGCGACGATCCAATTAGATCGTCGAAGACCAATCTCCAATCCATTCCCGAAATCATCGCCGTTGACACGGCATCGGCTGTCACTCTTTCGAGATGTCCATCAATTCCGTCGTACACTCGAGATGCGACCTGGTATGCATAGTCGACAGTAACAATCGCGAAGTAGTCGCTTGAAGTCGCCGGGCTTATTTCGTTTGGCGACCATAGGTGAACTAGGCGCTTTCCAGGAGGTGTTGATAGGGGTACGAAATGGTTGATGTTAGTGACTAGAAGAAGCCTAAATATCTCAAGAGGCCCAAAAGGCTCACCGCGCTCATCTAGCAGTCTATTGAGTCCCATCGGGAAGACCCGAGCAGCAGACCTGGATGCTAAAGCTGTTGCGACTACCTTCCGTTGACTCTTCGGTAGTTCATTCAAATAGGTCTTTAAGCTGTCAATATCCTTAACGCGTTCTTCGCGCACCCCACCCCTACCCCTTTAACCGCTCCGGCAGCCCATTCGCCCAGGTCGAGATCGTCCCTGCCCCCAGACAGACCACCATATCGCCGGCAACCGCCTGTTCCCGCACCAGCCGTTCCAGATCGTCCTCTGACGCCACCGCCCGCGCGTGGCGATGCCCGTGGCGGATCAGCCCGGCCACCAGATCATCACGCTCTGCTCCGGGGATCACATCCTCACCGGCGGAAAACACATCCGAGATGCCGACCACATCGGCATCGTTGAAACAGGCGCAGAACTCCTCAAAGTGATGGCTCAACCGGCTATACCGGTGCGGCTGATGTACCGCGATCACGCGACCCTCGGTTGCCTGACGCGCGGCTTTCAGCACGGCGGCAATCTCTACCGGATGGTGGCCGTAATCGTCGATGATCACAACGCCACCAACCTCGCCCACCTTGGTAAAGCGCCGGTTCACGCCGCCAAAGCCTTTCAGCGCGGCCTTAATCTCTGCGACCTTCATCCCCAGATGCCGCGCCACAGCGACCGCAGACAGCGCGTTGGACACATTGTGATCACCGGGCATCGGTAGCTCACAGCCCTCAATCACCAGCCCCTCGGCCTGCAAGGCCACATCAAAATGCGCGACCCCGGCTTTGTAATGCAGGTTCACCGCCCGCACATCCGCCTGCGCGTTAAAGCCATAGGTCACCACCCGGCGGTCGGTGATCTTGCCCACCAGCGATTGCACATCGGGATCATCGGTGCAGCAGACCGCCAGCCCGTAAAACGGAATGCCAGAGACGAACTCATAAAACCCCTGATGCAGCGCCTCTTCGGTGCCCCAGTGTTCCATGTGCTCGGGGTCGATGTTGGTCACAATCGCGATGGTCGCGGGCAGGCGGTTGAAGGTGCCGTCGGACTCATCAGCCTCCACCACCATCCATTCACCCTGCCCCATGCGGGCATTGGACCCATAGGCGTGAATGATCCCGCCGTTGATCACCGTGGGGTCAATCCCGCCCTCGTCCAGCAATGCCGCGACCATCGTTGTGGTCGTGGTCTTGCCGTGGGTGCCGGCCACAGCCACGTTGGATTTCAGCCGCATCAACTCGGCCAGCATCTCGGCCCGGCGCACAATCGGCAGACCTGCGGCGCGGGCGGCATCCAGCTCTGGATTGCCCGGCTTGATCGCGGATGAGATCACGACCACTTCCGCCTCTTCGAGGTTCTCGGCCCGCTGTCCTTCAAAAACGCGCGCGCCCAGCCGTTCCAACCGCTCAGTGATCTTCGATCCCTTCAGGTCCGATCCCTGCACGGTATAGCCGTGGTTCAACAGCACCTCGGCAATGCCCGACATGCCAATCCCGCCAATGCCGACAAAGTGGATCGCGCCCACATCCAACGGCAGTTTCGTCGCAGCACTGTTCATAACCTGACTTCCATCCATCATTTCTGTCCGCCCTCTGCCAAAGTCTCAACGAGCGCCTGAAGCCGCTCCGTAGCGTCCGGCCTGCCACAGGACAAGGCCGCGATTGCCATTTGCAGGGCCCCATCGGGGTTGCCCAACACGTTTTCCACCTGGTCGGACAGGGTCTCAGCCGTGAATTGGCTTTCCGGCATCAGGATCGCAGCACCTGCATCGACCATCTGCCGCGCATTGGCGCTTTGTTCATCCCGAATGGCCTGCGCGAGGGGGACGAAAATCGCAGGACGCCCGATCACGCTGACATCTGCAACCGTCGACGCGCCAGAACGCCCGATAAACAACTGCGCCTCGGCCAACCGCTCCGGCACGTCGGTAAAAAACGTCTGCACCTCGGCTGGAATTCCCATCTCGGCATAATAGGACTGAACCCGCTCCAAATCTTCTTCGCGCGCCTGATGCGCGACCCGCAGCCTGTGGCGCAGCGCCTCTGGCAAGGCCGCCAGTGCCGCAGGTACGACGTCCGACAGAATGCGCGCCCCCTGAGAGCCCCCCATCACCATGACCGACATCGGGTAATCGCCGGGCGGGATATAGGCCGCCCCCTGCCGCTCCAGAATGGTGGCCCGCACCGGGTTACCTGTGTGAATGCCCTCAACACCGGCGGGCAATTCCGTGGGCCAGGTGCCGCAGGCAATCTGATCAACGCGGCGTGCAAACAGCTGGTTCACCCGCCCCAAAACACCGTTCTGCTCGTGGATCATCCGCGGCACGCGCAAGGCCCAAGCGGCCGCCATGGCCGGGATCGCTGGATAACCCCCAAAGCCCACAACAACATCAGGCCGGGCGCGCAACATGCGCCACTTGGCCATGCCAATGCCACCCAAAATCCGAAACGGCACTGCCAGCTTGGCAAGCGCCCCACCCCGCGCAAAAGTGGCCGAGCCCACAACATTCACCTCAACCGCATCAGGAAAGCCGCCCGTATAGCGCGCCCCGCGCGCATCGGTGCTCAGCTTTACGCGCCATCCCTTGGCCAACATCGCCTCGGCCAACGCCTGCGCGGGAAACATATGCCCACCCGTGCCGCCTGCCGCAATGACCAGCAACTTGCTCACAAGGTCCATCCTTCTTCTGGCCAAAAATATCCCGGGGGTGTGGGGGCTGGCCCCCACAATTCGGGACGGTGGGCGGGGCGATGCGCGCTTGCGCGCGAGCGGCGACCCTCCGGCCCCATCACCGCCCGGGCCTCAGCAAATCTTCCATCTCGCCCTGTGGCCGCGACCGGGTGAACGCCAGCAGCATCCCCACGGCAATTCCCCCCGCAATCAGGCTCGACCCACCATAAGACACAAACGGCAGCGTCATCCCCTTGGCCGGCAACAACCTCACCGCGACCCCCATGTTAATCATCGCCTGCACGCCAAAGGCACAGGCAAGGCCCGTCCCCGCCAACCGAATGAACGGATCACGCTCTTTCATCAGCCGCATCAGGCTGCGCACCACAATCACCGTATAAAGTGCGATGATCACCAGCACGCAGATCAGCCCGTATTCCTCGGCGGCCACCGCGATAATGAAATCCGTATGCGCATCCGGCAAGGACCACTTCACCTGCCCTTCGCCGACACCCACACCAAAGAACCCGCCCTCGCGGATCGCATTTGTGGCATAGCCAAGCTGCGTGGTCGGATCCAAATCGGGGCTCAGAAACCCGTCAATCCGCCGTGCGAAATGCTCTGAATTGGCATAGGCGAACGACCCCGCGGCCACCACCAGCCCTGCCAGACAGATCAACAGGATCATCGGCGCTCCGGCCACGAAATACATCACACCCCATGAAAACAGGATCAAACAGGCCTGCCCAAAGTCCGGCTGCAAGGCCAGCAAGGTCACGATGATGATGGTCAGCACCAGCGAATAGGTCTTGCCGGGCGGCCCGCCCACCTGCATCGACGCCGCCATCAACCAGGCCGCCATCACCACAAATCCGGGTTTCAAAAACTCGGAAGGTTGAAACGATGCAAACCCCAGCGAATACCACCGTGTCGCGCCCTTGCCGAAATCCGTACCAAAGACAGGCAAAAACGCCAGCGCCACAAAGGCCGCAAGGAACCCCAGCACCGCCAAGCGCCGCACCACCTGCGGGTTCATCATCGAAAAGGCAAACATCACGATCATCGCCATGCCGCCGAAAAACGCCTGCCGCGTCACATAATAAAACGGCTCCAACCCGTTTTTGCTCGCCAACGGGGGCGAGGACGCAAGCCCCAACAGCAGCCCAATGCCAAAGAGCAACAAGATGCAGGACATCGTCCATTTATCAATTGTTCGCCACCAACGCGGCAAAACCGGGTCCTCATGGACCACAGGTGCCGTGCCATAGACCATTTCCGTCATGGGACTACCGCCAATACTGCCTCAACCGCCCGCTTTTGCGGGTCTATCCCCCAAGTTTAGCGGTTTTGGCAGCCGTGATCCACTTCTAATTGCGTCTCATCATGCCTTGGCAAGCTCTGGATGGGCATAAGCCGCGGGGTAGGACATCGGATAGTGCGGCCCCAAGGGGATCGTGCCGTTCCACGACCGCCCGAAATAGCCCTGCCTGCAATGCACCAATGATCCCGCCTCTGCCACGCCATCCAGCGCATAAACCCGGCACAGCCAACGCCACAGATTCGGGTAATCCAAAATCCGCGCACCGTTCAGCTTCATGCGCAGAAAATACACCGGATCATGCCGATACAGCGTTGGGAACAAACGGATATCGGCTTCGGTCAACGCCTCACCTGTCAGAAAAGGCCGCCCATCCGACAACAGCGCCTCCAGCGCGTTCAAAGCCTCAAAGTATGCCGCAAAAGCACTGGCATAGACCGCCTGATCCGACGAAAACCCCGCCTTGTAGGCCCCATTGTTGATCGCTGTGTAAATCTGCGCGTTCAACCTGTCGACCTCTGCGCGCAGCGCCGCCTCCTCCGGTACCAACCGCGCCCGCGCGGCCCCGGATAGATCAGACCCCAATGCCTCCGCATGGGCATCGAGCATCCGGATGATCTCGGCACTTTCGTTGTTCACGATCCGCTGGGTGTGCTTGTCATAAAGCACCGGCACAGATTGTTCATCCGACCCTTCACGCTGGTAGATCTCCTTGGCCAGCCGCAACCCTGCCCCGGTCCCGGTCTCAGCCGTACACTCCGGCAAGGCCGCCCCGGTCAGTGTTGCCACCCGATCCGGCGCAAACTCCCACAGGTTCGGCCCCGCCGGATCGCCCTCGCCCGTGCGATTGGGAAAGGCCACATCCAGCGTGACCGCCTGCTGCAAGCCCAACACCGCCCGCGCCAACGTGACCCGATTGCACCACGGGCAATTCAGCGCGACAAACAGGTGATACCGCCCCGCCTCGGGCGGAAAATCCGCATCCCCAATCGCGTGCCGAAAGCCACTGACACCGCGCACAAACTCACCTTTCGCGCGCCGTGCCGCGGCCCCTGTCTGATCTTCCTGTGTGCTCGTGTCGTCCGTCATCTGCTCAGTGTCCCCCACCGCCCGCGCAATGCAACCTGCATGGATGCACAGCCGCCGTTCGCGTGCCGCCCCGGTTCCGGTCGACGGCGGCCTTACGCCGTGTCCCCTTGGGGAAACCGGTACTCCAGAAACACCAGATAGGGCGCAAAGTCCTCGGGATTGGCGTTCTCCGGATAGCGCGGAATATAGCGAAAGCCATATCGCTCTTACATCGCCAGCATCGCGCGGTTGCCCTTTGCGGTATCGGCATAAACTGCCCGACACCCCATCTGGCGCGCCTCCGCGATCCGCATCTCGAACAATTGCCGGCCCACACCCGTCCCCCGCGCTTGCGGGCGCACGAACATCCGCTTCATTTCCACCGCATCGGGCCTGATCCGCCGCAAGGTGCCGCAGCCCACCAACTGCCCATCCTGATCACGGGCCAGCAACAGCCGCCCCTTTGGCGGCAACATCTCGTCCAGATGATCAATCGAGGCACGTGCCAACCCCGCAGGCGATTGCTCCGGCAACCCCGCCGCATATGCGACCTGCAAGACGTCTTCATAATAATCCAGCAGCAAGGCCTCAAACGCGGCGACATCCGACACCTCTGTCACAAATGATACGTCGATTGCCATGTCGCGCCCACTCTGATTGCTCCTGCCCCTAGCCTAGGCAAAGGACGCACCTCGCCGCAATATATCATCCGCAACAAGCGCCAAGCCTCCCCTATCACAGCGCACCCTGTCTTTCTTCCGAATAGAAATATGCAAATCCAGGCGGCCCCACATCTTGCACCATGCGCCATTTCGCGCGACAGCAGCCCCATGCACGTCAACACGCTCATCCTTGGTGCCGGGGCCGCAGGGCTGATGGCCGCGGCCCACTCAGGCCCGTCAACGCTGGTCATCGACCATGCGAAAGCACCGGGCGAGAAAATCCGCATCTCAGGCGGTGGCCGCTGCAACTTTACCAACCTCCACGCGGGGCCCGAGAATTTCATCTCCCAAAACCCGCATTTCGCCAAATCAGCGCTCAGCCGCTACACCCAATGGGACTTCATCGACCTCGTGGCGCGCCACGGCATTCCCTACCATGAAAAGACCCTGGGCCAGCTCTTTTGCGACACAACGGCCCGCGACATCATCGCCATGCTGCTGGCCGAAATGGCCCCTGCTGATCTGTGGCTGAATACCTCTGCGACAGACATCCGGCACGACGGCCAGTTCCGCGCGACCCTGACCCGCGACGGCAAAACTACCCCGATCACCGCCCGCAACCTTGTGCTCGCCACAGGCGGCAAATCCATCCCCAAGATGGGGGCCACGGGCCTCGCCTACCAGATCGCAGACCACTTCGGCCTGAACGTGATCACACCCCGCCCCGGCCTCGTGCCACTCACCTTCGGTGACACTTTCGCGCCAATCTCCGGCACAGCCCTGCCGTCAAAAGTCACCGCGGGCGGCACCACCTTTGAAGAAGCGACACTCTTCACCCACCGCGGCCTCTCTGGCCCCGCGATCCTGCAAGCCTCCAGCTACTGGACCGAAGGTGACGCGATCAGTCTCAACCTCTCTCCCACGCAGGACCTCTTTTCAGCGCTGACGGCGGCCAAGCGCGCGGAAGGACGGAAAGGACTGACAAGCGCCCTGTCACAGGTCTTGCCCAACCGGCTGGTGCAATACCTTGCAGACACCCTGCCCCCCGGCCCCATCGCAGAGATGTCGGACGCCGCGCTGGCCGACATCGCCCAGCGCTTGCACCACTGGCACCTCACACCCACCGGCTCCGAAGGCTACCGGACAGCAGAGGTTACACTGGGTGGCATCGACACCGCCGCACTCAATTCCAAAACGATGGAGGCCAAGACCCTCCCCGGCCTCTATGCCATTGGCGAAGCTGTGGACGTCACCGGATGGCTGGGTGGCTACAACTTCCAATGGGCCTGGTCGTCCGGCTGGGCCTGCGGTCAGGCGATCGCGTCACAAAAACCGATCGCCTGACCAATACAAACCGATGTCTTCTCTGACGTCCCAAAACCGCCCGGATCGCCAAGGCGACCGGCCATCTGACCTGCGCCCGACGTTGTCGCTTGGCCCTTTGATCCCGGACACCTGATCGGCACTGATCGGCGCATATCCATCCGCCAACAAAGCTTCGATCGCGGCCTCTACGTCCCGCGCCTCATCCTTGCCAAAGGTTGCGCGACTGCGGGTCTGCCCGGTGCCACCACCCTCAACAACAAACCGATCTCCCTGATCAAAGAAACTGACCAGACACACCCCGCGTGGCGTATCCCGATACAAATGCAGCGTCTTGTCACACTCATCAGGCATCAGTGGTCCACTCTTCTTCCGGCCAAAATAATCTCCGCGCGGCAGGCACCGATTTTTCGTCAAAAAATCGCGCCCCGCCGCGGTCAGGTCTCGCCACGGTTTTCAGAACCCGCCGCCCAGCTTGCGCTTGGCACGTGTCGGTGCGCGCATCTGGTCGGCCTTTTTGGCAACCGCCCAGGGACCAAAAGTCTTTTCCAGCGGCGCATAGCCCTTTTCCAGCAAGCCCTGCACCAAACGATCCACCCGTGGCTTATCCGCCAGCGGATGCAGCACCTTGTGGCCGGGTCGCCCCATCGGCCCGCTTTCCACGGTGATCAACTGCCCCGCGACCGAGATGTTATACACCTCCATCCCGCCGGGACCCTGCTTATACAAGCGCAACATTTCCTGCATGTAATCCATGACACTACTCCCAATATGCCCTCTATTGTTAACCAAGGAACGTGGCATTTGTTGGGTCCACACGCGGCAAACGGATGCCAAATCAGGAAAGGCAGCGACCAATTTCGATCAGGTTCCAGCCCCCCGCAACACCGCATCGACGGGTCGCATGCTCCAACGCACCCTGTTTCCCAATTGAAATTTGGGTCGCGCGCTGTATGATTATGTCAATTTTGTGATGATCAAGAGGATTGATGATGAAGAATTTCATGAAGATTTTTGGCGCCTTCGCCCTGGCTCCTGTGTTCTCACTCGGTCTGGCGACCGCGTCATCCGCCGCACCAGTCACGCTCTATGATCAGGATTTTGAAAACCCCAATGCCTTCGTCGGCACGGCCCGGTCTGACGTGGATGGCCAAAAGGTCAACGTCAACTACGGCAACCAGCCGGCTGGCTTCACCTTCGGGAATACCTTCACGGTTGAAACGATCAACGTCACCGACAGCACCAATCCCGGCGGCGACCGGCAGTTCAACAGTATCGGAGGCTATTCCGGTGATCTTGCCCAATCCGGCGACTTCCTCATTGGGATGTTGTCGTCGGCACAAAATGACCTGCTGGGCCTGACGTTTGACATCACCGGCTTTGATTTCCTGAATGTGCGGATCGACCTGACCAACCTTGACCTGGAATGCTGCGGCGCGCCATTCCACAGTGGCAACTTCGACACCACACCCGACTTTCAGTTCTCGCTCTTTGACGGTCAGGGCTCGGGCGGCATCGGTGGCGGCACCTTGCTTGACCGCAAAGTGTTCTCGCCCGGTGCCTCTGCACGGCACGTGATTGATTTCACCACCTTCACCTTTGGTCTGGATGCCAAGAATTCGGTTGATGGTCTTGTCACCCTTCAAATCGACCTGTTGTCAGGTGGCTACGCGGCCTTTGACAACCTGCTGATTGTCGCCTCCGATACCGAGGGCGACGTCGGTATCGTACCGCTGCCTGCCGGGGGCTGGCTGCTGCTGGCGGGTCTGGGCATGCTGGCAGGCGCGCGCAAGCGATCCACCAAAGCCTGACACCGCCTTTCGCGTCTTTCAGCGATCAAACCCCGTGCCGCATCACATGCGGCGCGGGGTTTCCTTTGTCTAGAAGAACACCGTCAGCCCGAACATCGACACGATCAGGAACAGCACGGTCATCACCCCGCCTGAGCGGACGAAATCAATGACGCGATAGCCCGCTGGCCCCATAATCAGTGCATTCACCTGATGGGTCGGGATCAGGAAGGAATTTGAGGTTGCAATCGCCACCGTCAGGGCGAAAACCGCCGGGTCTCCGCCCGCTGTGACCGCAATCGAAATCGCCAGCGGCACCAGCAACACCGTGGCCCCCACATTCGACATCACCAGCGTGAACGCGGTGCCCAGCACCGCAAGCCCGGTCTGCAACGCCCAAAGCGGCCAGCCATCCAGCAAGACCAACACATGCCCCGCAATCCAGTTCGCCGTGCCGGTGTTCTGCACCGCCTGGCCAAGCGGGATCAGCGAGGCAAGCAGGAACACCGTACTCCAACTCACCGCCTGATAGGCCTCGTCAATCGACAAGACCCGGCTCAGCACCATGCCCACCGCCCCTGTCAGCAGGCACAGCGACAGCCGCACGTCCGAAAACAGGATCAACCCCAATGCAAGCGCGAAAAAGACCAGCGCCCAGCCAACCTTGTGCGGGCGCAATTCCTCTTGCGGGAAATCTGATGTCACAACCACAAAGTCCCGGTCCGTCTTCAACCGCGTGAGCCGGTCCCACTGGACATGCACCACCGCGGTGTCACCGGCCTGAAATGGCACCTGCCCGATATGGGTGGCCACGTGATCCTCGGTTTCAACGTGGCTCATGGTCTCGGCCCCGCGATGGATCGCCAACAGCGAAAGCCCGTGACTCTGACGCAACCGCAAATCAATCGGCGTCTGTCCAATCACGCCCGACCCTGGCGGGATCACCACCTCGGCCACCCCCGATTGCGTGGCGGCGAAATCATCGGCAAAGACGTCCAGCTCCGGCATGATCTCCAGCCCGTAAGGCTCTGCGAATTCTTCCGCGACCACCCGGCGCAGACCCAGCACCGCCAGGCGCGCGGGCGCCTCGATCGTTGTGTCCGCCATGGGTGCAATCACCTTATGGCCGCGATATGACGTGCCCAGAATATACATGTGATGCGCCACCATCAGGTCCGACAGCGTATGCCCGATCAGGATCGACCCCTCTGGCACGTTGACCTCGAACATATCCGCCCGCAGCCCATAGGTGTTTTCGATATAGGCCTGCATCGACCGCGCCGACCCGCCATCGGTGCCACGCTCGCGCTTGGCAGGCAGCACCCAGCGCCCGAACAGCACGAAATAAAGCACCCCGGTCGTCACCAGCATCACCCCGATGGGCGTGACAGAGAACAGCCCGAAAGGCTCCATCTGCTGGTCCGCGGGCAGCGTGTCATTGCTGGCAATGATCAGATCGTTCAGCAAGATCAACGGCGAGGATCCCACCATCGTGATCGTGCCGCCCAGAATCGCGCAAAAGCCCATCGGCATCAGCAGCCGGCTCATCGGGATATCCGTGCGGGCTGAAATCCGGCTCATGACCGGCAGGAACAGTGCCGCGGCTCCTACGTTCTGCATGAAGGATGAAATGACGCCTACAACGCCCGACACAATCGGAATGATCCGTGCCTCTGTCGTGCCACCGCGCTTGATGATCAGTGCCGCCACCTTTGACATCAGCCCGGTCTTGTCGAGCCCGGCCCCGATAATCATCACCGCAATGATCGACATCACCGCATTGGATGAAAAGCCGGTGAACAGGTTCTGGACATCCGCCAGATTGCCAAGTCCGGGCAGATAACTCAGCCCACCCAGCAAGACCATGACCAGCACTGCGGCCAGATCAATCCGCACGATTTCCGAGACGAACAGGAATATTGTCAGCGCCAGCAGCCCCAAGACCGCCATCATCTCATAGCTCAGCGCCAGTGATTCCATCGTTCCTCCCATCGTCAGTCTAGCGCAGAAGGGTGCGCCGCGCATAACCAGTCCGCACCGCGCCGTAAGGCCAGTGCCCTAAGGTTACTTTGGCTGGCTTAACACTGTGTCGACCAGCTGAATGAAATCGTCACCCCGTGCGGCGAAACTGTCGTATTGGTCAAAGCTGGCGCAGGCCGGGGCCAGCAATACCACCTCGCCAATCTGCGCCTCGGCACTGGCCTGTGCCACCGCAGTCGCCATGTCGCCGCAAATCGCGGCCGCGACACCGGGCAATTGCCGCGCGAAATCTTCCGGCTCGCGCCCGATAACATAGGCTTTGGTGACGTGGTCCAGATGCGGCACCAACCCGTCCAGACCACCGTCCTTCTGCAACCCGCCGCAGATCCAGCGAATACGTTTGAAGGCCGCCAGCGCCTTGGCGGCGGCATCCACATTGGTGGCCTTGCTGTCGTTGACAAATGTCACCCCTCCGCGCGTGCCAATGACCTGCGACCGGTGCGGCAGTCCGGGATAAGACCGCATCGCCGCCTCGATCCCCTTTGGCCCCAGCCCCAGCACGCGGGCGGCCGCATAGGCGGCGCAGGCGTTCTGATGGTTGTGTGCGCCCGGCAGCCCCGCGATGTCGCGCAGATCAATTGACCCCACCTGCCGGCCCTTGCGGTACTCGCTCAGAAACCCTTTCTTGGCGAAGACCGTCCAGCCGCGCGTGATCTTGTCGGTCACCGACACCCGGATCACCCGGTCGTCTTCGGGGCCTTCAGCCATCTGGTTGGCCAAATACCGCCCTTCGGGTTCGTCCACACCGATCACCGCGCGATCCGGCCCACCTTCTGCGAACAACCGGCGCTTGGCAGCGACATAGCCCCCCAAACCTGCGTGCCGGTCTAGATGGTCTGCACTGATATTGGTCCAGACCGCCACATCAGGCGTCATGCTGCGGGCGAGTTCTGTCTGATAGGACGACAGCTCCAACACCACGACCTCGCCGTCGTGGGCCGGTTCAATATCCAGCGACCCGCGCCCGATATTGCCCGCCAACTGGCTGGGGCGGCCATTCTCAACCAGAATATGATGCAAAAGCGCGCTTGTCGTCGATTTCCCGTTTGATCCGGTCACCGCCACCACGCGCGGGGCCACGTCAAACCGGTCCCAGTCGTCCGTCGCGAAAGAGCGGAAGAAAAAGCCGATGTCATTGTCCACCGGCACGCCTGCTTCCCATGCAGCCGCAATTGCGGGGTTCGGGGCGGGGTAAAGATGCGGGATACCGGGACTGACCAACAGCGCGTCGACGCCCGCAAACGCGCCGGTCTTGCTCAAGTCGCGCAATTCATAGCCCGCGTCTTCCGCAGCATCCCGCGCACTTTGCCCGTCATCCCAGACAATGACATTTGCGCCGCCGGCCTCAAGTGCCGCTGCTGCCGCCAGCCCTGTGCGGCCCAGCCCCAGCACCGCCACGGTGCTTCCTTGGTATCCTCTGACTGGTATCATCCTGCCCCCTGACGCCGTCCCCCGCCATTGCCCCGGCGGTTTGCCCGGCAAAGTGCATCGCCTTTGCCGCCCATGCAAGCCACCGCACCCGCTTTGCGCCAGATCAAGGTGCGTCCTGCGCTGTCCGGGTTACCCTTTCGACACTGATTGAGGAGGAGGCCCCATGCTACGCATCTCAAAACCCGCTGCCGACCGTCTCGACATTGACCTGTCCGGCAGCGTCTCATCCATCGAAATGGCCACCGGCCTTGACCGCCTGATCGCCGAGGCGGGCGACATGACAAACGGCAAGGTACTCTACCGCATCACCGACTTCGAAATGCCGTCACTCAGCGCGCTCATGGTCGAGTTTGGCCGCCTGCCGTCGCTCTTTGCGCTGCTTGGCAAGATCGACAAATGTGCGGTGCTCTGTGATGCGACCTGGCTGCGCAACGCGGCAGAGTTCGAAGGCTTTGTCTTGCCGGGCATCGACATCAAAAGCTTTGGCCTTGATCGGGAAAGTGATGCCATCGCATGGCTGAACGGTGAAAAGCCGGATAGCGGCTTTGATTCAGTGCCGATCTAGGCGCGCGCCGCCGATGAGATCGCCGTCAAAACGGCCATCGCATCGTCCACCTGTGCTGCTGGCACAAAGGCATGGTCGTGGTGAAAGGCCGCCACCATGTTGCAGGCGATCCCGGCCTCGGCCAGCGCCGTGGCCACCGCCGCCGTCAGCCCGACACCTTCCAGCGATGAATAGACCCCCAACGTGATCTGCGCCATCGGCTGATCCCCCGCCAGACCGGCCGCGTCTGCCTGTGCTTGCGTCAGGATCAGCGTCATATCCTCGACCTCGCGAAAGGTGCACAGCGCCTGCGTTGCGAGCTCCGCAAGCCTTGGATCGTCAAATCCAACCTTGCAGAAATGCACCACCCCCGGCACCGGCGTTGGCGTCATCCCCGCCAACATCCCGCCCAGATCAGCAACCGTCCCGGTCATCTGCCGACCCCAAAGTGGGTGTTGGTGACATAGAATTCCTCGTTGAACCGCAGCCCCAGCGAAAACGCGCAGGGCGTCGGGATCTCGCGCTTGATCGCCACTTCAAGCGCGTCCAGCAGCTTGGTCCGAAACGCCCTGTTGCGGTGCGGCTTATACAAAAGCGAGATATCAATCATGATGTGACTGTGGTGCGACACGCTTGCAGGGTATGCCCGCCCCTTGCAGGCCCCCGCACCGGGATCATGGTCCTGAATGACCTCTTCGATCCGGGTCAGAATGCGGTAGGGATCAATCGCCAAATCATCGGAATACTTGATCTCTGCGTGGGGCATTACCGCACCTTCAGCGTCGCCAGACCAATCATCGCCAGGATCAGGCTGATGATCCAGAACCGGATCACAATCGTCGATTCCGCCCAACCCTTTTTCTCGTAGTGGTGGTGGATCGGCGCCATCAGGAACACGCGCTTGCCCGTGGCCTTGAAATAGAACACCTGAATGATCACGCTCAGGGCCTCGACCACGAACAACCCGCCGACAATCGCCAAAACGATCTCGTGCTTGGTCGCCACCGCAATCGCACCCAGCGCGCCGCCCAACGCCAATGACCCTGTGTCCCCCATAAACACGGCAGCCGGTGGCGCATTGTACCACAGAAAACCAAGGCCCCCGCCGATCAGCCCGGCGGCAAAGATCAAGATCTCACCCGATCCGGGCACATAGTGCAGGCCAAGGCTCTCGGAAAAATCCACGCGGCCCACGAAATAGGCGATAATCCCGAATGTGCCTGCGGCAATCATCACCGGCATGATCGCCAGACCGTCCAGACCATCCGTCAGGTTCACCGCATTCGCGGCTCCTACAATGACGATGACCGCAAAGGGCACAAACAGCAGACCAAGGTTGATCAGCGTATCCTTGAACACCGGCACGGCAAGCTGGTTCACCAATCCCTCGGGGTGATATTGCGCCGCCCAAAAGCCCGCAATCCCGGCAATCAGTAACCCCAACAAAATGCGCACCCGACCAGACACACCGGCCGTATTCTGTTTGCTGACCTTGGCATAATCATCGGCAAATCCAATCAGCGCAAAGGACAACGTCACAAACAGCACCAGCCAGACATAAGGGTTGTCCCACCGCGCCCACAGCAAGGTCGATGTGGTCAGCGCGCCCACAATCAGCAATCCGCCCATCGTCGGCGTGCCCGCCTTGACGAAATGACCCTCTGGGCCGTCGTCGCGGATCGGCTGGCCCTTGCCCTGTTTGCGCCGCAAGACGTTGATCAATGGCAGCCCGAACATGAACCCGAACAAAAGCGAGGTCATGAACGCCCCACCTGCGCGGAACGTGATGTACCGGAACAGATTGAAAAAGTCGCCGCCATCTGACCAGGCTGTCAACCAATACAACATCCGCTCTGCCCCTTCGTTTCTTATCTAAATCAGCGATGCCCGAGTTTGCGAATGGCGTCAACAATCAGGCTGACTTTGCTGCCCTTTGACCCCTTCACCAGCACCACATCGCCCGCATCCACCAGTTGGGTGGCCGCACTGGCCCCCGCCTCAGCCGCCGCGAACCACTGCCCGCGCTGTGCCTCTGGCAGGACATCATGCAAATGTTTCATGCGTGGACCCACGCAATGCACCAACTCCAGCGCCTGCAGGTGCGGATCATCCGCAAGGCCCGCATGGATCGCCGCCTCGTCCGGCCCAAGTTCCAGCATATCGCCCAGAATCGCGACGCGGCGGCCCTTGACGATCCGTCCGACACCATCAACCGGGGTCGCGGCCGCCAACACTTCGAGTGCGGCGGACAATGACGTCGGATTGGCGTTAAAGGCATCGTCAATCAGATCAATGGTTTCATCCTCTGATCCTGCATCCAACGCCACGATGCTGCGCGACCCGCGCCCTTGCGGCGGCACCCACAGGGCCATGTCCTGTGCCGCAATCGCCGGGTCCGCGCCCAAAGCCTCGCAAACCGCCAAGGCCCCCAGCGCATTCATCGCAAAGTGCCGTCCGGGCAGCGACAGTTTGAACAGATAGGCATCGTCGCGGTGGGTCGCCTCGATCACCGTGGCCGAATCCGTGACCCGCACCATGCCCAAGGCCCAATCGGTTGCGGTGCTACCAAAGCTTTGGATCGCAAAGCCTTGATCCTGCGCGTATTTTCTTAAGATCGGCGCGGTCGGAATATCGGCGTTCAGCACCGCAATGCCGCCCGGCTCCAACCCCTCCACAATGCTGGCCTTCTCGCGCGCGATCCCGTCAAGATCGTCAAACGCCTCAAGATGTGCCGCCGCCACCGTGGTCACCATCGCCACATGTGGCCGCGTCATTTTCGACAAGGGCGCGATCTCGCCGGGGTTGCTCATCCCCATCTCGATCACCGCATATTCGGTGTCGCGCGGCATTCGCGCCAGCGTCAGCGGCACGCCCCAATGGTTGTTGTAACTCGCGACAGAGGCATGGGTCCGCCCTTGCCGCGCCAACACGCAGCTCAGCATTTCCTTGGTCGAGGTTTTCCCCACCGAACCCGTCACCCCGACGATCCGGGCATCCGTCCGCGCGCGGGCGGCTGTGCCCATCGCACCCAAGGCCGCCAGCACGTCATCCACGATCAACAGCGGCGCATCTTCGGCCACGCCCGCGGGCCGATGGGTAACAAGTGCCGCCCCAGCCCCCTTTTCAAAGGCCATCGCCACAAATTCATGCCCGTCGCGCACATCCGTCAGCGCCACGAACAGATCACCTTCCGCGATGGTGCGGGTATCAATCGACACACCATTGGCCTGCCAGTCCCCGGTCGTGGTGCCGCCCGTGGCCGCCGCCGCCTCTGCCGCTGTCCACAGGCTCATATCCGGCCCTCCAATGCGGCCACGGCAACGCTGGCTTGCTCCACATCATCAAACGGCAGCACCGTGTCGCCCACGATCTGCCCGCTTTCGTGGCCCTTGCCCGCGATCAACAGCGCGTCCCCGGCCCCCAGCGCGTCAATGCCGCGCAGGATTGCTTCGGCCCGGTCGCCCACTTCAAAGACCTGCTCACAATCGCCCTCAACCGCACCGGCCATCACCGCGGCGCGGATGCCGGCGGGGTCTTCGCTGCGCGGGTTGTCGTCGGTGACAATCACCACATCCGCCTGATCCGCCGCCGCACGGCCCATCAGCGGCCGCTTGCCTGCGTCGCGGTCACCGCCTGCGCCCACAATCACAATCAGCTTGCCCATCACATGCGGCCGCAGCGCGCGCAGCGCAGTTTCGACCGCATCGGGTGTATGAGCATAATCTACAAACACCGCCGCCCCGTTTTCGCGAGTCGCAGCCAGCTCCATCCGGCCCCTGACCGTGGTCAGCTCTGGCAGTACGCTGAACACATCACCGGGGATCGCGCCTGCCGCAATCGCCAATCCAGCCGCCAGCAGCACGTTTTCCGCCTGAAACCCACCCATCAGATCCAGACGCGCCTGATAGGGCCGGTCCTGCCAGCTAAACCGCACGTCCTGACCCGTGGCGTCAAACCGCTGGCCCAACAGGCGCAACCGGCACCCCTCTGCCCGGCCCACGCCGATCACCTCTTGCCCGCGGTATTCGCACAATGAGGCCACATCCGGCCCCTTGGGATCATCCATGTTGACGACGGCCACACCGTCCTCTGACAGCACCCGCGTAAACAGCCCCATCTTGGCGTCGAAATACGCCTCAAACGTCGCGTGATAATCCAGATGGTCCTGGGTGAAATTCGTGAACCCCGCCGCCGTCAACAACACCCCGTCAAGCCGCCGCTGGTCCAGCCCGTGGCTGGACGCCTCCATGGCCACATGCGTGATCTCATTGGCCTCAGCCTCAGCCAAGACCTTGTGCAATGTGACAGGTTCGGGCGTGGTATGCTTCAGCGGATAGGCCCATGCGCCCTCAACACCCGTGGTGCCAAGGTTGACCGCTGCCAGCCCCAGCGCCTCCCAGATCTGCCGTGTAAACGTCGACACCGAGGTCTTGCCGTTGGTCCCCGTGACCGCCACCACCGTTCCGGGATGCGGGCCAAACCATAGGCTTGCAGTCTGCGCCAAGGCCGCACGTGGGTCCTGCGCCACAACCACCGCCACGTCGACGTCGATCAACGCGGCCCCCTTGGCATCGGTCAGCACCGCCACGGCCCCGTCTTCCACCGCCTGCGCCACAAAGGTCGCACCATGCACCACCGTGCCGGGCATCGCCGCAAACAGGTACCCGGGCCGCACCGCGCGGCTGTCCACCGCAATGCCGCTGATCTGCGCCTCGCGCCCGCCCTGCGCGGTCAGCCCCAGCTCTGCCAATGATGATGTCTTGCCCATGACCACCCCTCAGTTTGAGGTGAGTGTTACACCGACCGGTTCCAGACTTTCAATCTGCGGACGTACACCCAACAGTGGGGCCACCCGGCGGATCATCTCTGCGGCCACCGGCACAGCCGTCCAACCGGCGGTGCGGCGCGGCTTGTCACCGCTGGTCTCGCTGGGTTCATCCAGCGTGACGATCAACACATATTGCGGATCATTGGCCGGAAAGACGCTGGCAAACGTCGCAATCACCTTGTCATCATAGTAACCGCCACCGTTTTCCTTGGGCTTATCCGCTGTCCCGGTCTTGCCGCCGACCTCGTAGCCCGGCACCTCCCCGAAAGAGGCCGTGCCACGCACCACCACCTGCCGCAACATCTCGCGCGCGATCCGGCTGACCTGCGGGCTGACCACCTGCGGCCCCGCTTGCGCGCGATCCTGCTTGAGCAACGTCGGTTCCACCCGTGTTCCGCCATTCAGCAAACTGGCATAGCCCGCCGCCAGATGCAGCGGTGACGACGACAACCCATGCCCGTAAGAGATTGTCATCGTTGAGATTTCAGACCACTGACGGGGGAACAGCGGCGCACCGCTGGGCGCCTCCTGCATTTCCACCGGGGTCGCTTCCAGGAACCCAAGCTCGCCCAGGAATTCCTTTTGCCGCGCGCCGCCAACCATCATCGCAATCCGCGCCGTGCCAATGTTGGACGACTTCACAATCACATCCGTGGCCGACAATTCCGGGCCATAGTCGTGGAAATCCCGAATCCGGAACCGGCCCCAGGTCAGCGGGCCCTTGGTGTCGATCATCGTGTTGGCATTCACCAGACCCAAATCAATCGCCTGTGCTACGGCAAAGATCTTGAAGGTCGAGCCAAGCTCATAGACCCCCTGCACCGCGCGGTTAAAGAGCGGGCTGTCGCTCTGATCGCCCTGCGTCAGCACCTGCGGCCGGTTGTTCGGGTCAAAATCCGGCAGGCTGACCATCGAAATGACCTCGCCGGTGTGAATATCCATCAAGACGCTGGCTGCACCCTTGGCGTTCATGATCCGCATCCCGCCGTCCAGCACCTCTTCGGCCGCCGCTTGCACGGTCAGGTCCAGTGACAACTCCAGCGGGGCACCTTCATTGGCCGGATCGCGCAGATAGTCGTCAAACCGACGTTCGACACCCGCGACACCAATCACCTCAGCACTCGACACGCCCTCGCGCCCATAAGACGCACCGCCCATGACATGCGCGGCAATCGGCCCGTTGGGATAAAGCCGCATCTCGCGCGGACCAAAAAGCAAACCGGGGCTGCCGATGTCATGCACCAACTGCATCTGCTCTGGGCTTATCTGCTTGCGAATCCACAAGAATTTCCGGCTGCCGGTGAAATCCTTATAGAGTTCTTCGACATCCATTTCAGGGAAAATCGCGGCCAACCCTTCGGCGGCGGCGCGCGGGTCCACCATCTGCGGCGGCTGCGCATAAAGGCTATGGGTCTGCAAATTCGTCGCCAGAATCCGCCCGTTGCGGTCCACGATATCGGACCTTTGCCCAATGATCGGATTGCCCACCGTGCGCGCGCGCGGTTCTTCCGGCACTGATGACGCCAGCGCCCCCATCTGCGCCCCAATTGTCAGGAACGCGCTAAAGAACACGCCCCCCAGCACCAGCAACCGCCCCTCAGCCCGAAACCGGGCCTTGTCGCGCATCTCTTCATGGCGGCGCGCAAGGTTTTCCGCCTCGATGGCGTCGGGGTTTTCGCCCACTTCGCGGGCTTTCAGGATACGGGCCAGCGGGCGCAGCGGCGTGCGGATCATAGCGGGTCATCCTCTGTAATCGTGACGGAACGCACATCAATCGGGTCGGTGATCGGCAGAATATCGGGCAGCGGATAGATGATCTGGCTGACGTTCCCAAAGGCATCGGGCATCAGCGGCAGCAGCCCCAACCGATCAAAGTTCAGCTCTGCCAGATCGGCCAGCCGGTCGGGCCGGTTCAGATAGGCCCATTCCGCCCGCAACATCCCCAGCCGCTCGTGTGCCGCGCCAATCTCGCCATGTAGCCCGCGCACATGCTTGATCGCCTGCTGGGTCTTATAGTTTTCCTGATAGGCCCAGAACCCCAGCCCCATCACCGCAAACGCGGCCAAAACATAAAACAACGCCTTCATTTCCCGCCCCTCATCATCGGCATGCCCAATTGTTTCGGGTCTATCGCCTCGGCGGGCGCATCCGTGCGCACCGCCACCCGCAGCTTGGCTGACCTGCTGCGTGGATTCATCGCAAGTTCTTCTGCGTCCGGCCCAATCGCCTTGCGGCTTTTGACCGTAAAGGCCGCCGCCTCTTTTTCGGTCTCGGGCGCATAGCGGTTGGCGTTGGCGGTCTTGCCCGCGCGCGCCTGAATGAACCGCTTGACCATCCGGTCCTCGACCGAATGAAACGTCACCACCGCCAATTGCCCGCCGGGCTTCAGCGCGCGTTCCGCTGCCATCAGCCCCTGCCACAACTCGCCATATTCGTCATTCACCGCGATCCGCAACGCTTGAAAAGTGCGCGTGGCGGGGTGGCTCTGGTTCGGCTTGGGACGCGGCAAACACCCCTCGACAATCTTGGCCAATTCCCCCGTGGTGGTCACCGGCCGCGCCTTCACAATTGCCTTGGCGATCCGGCGGCTCGCGCGTTCCTCGCCATAAAGGTAAATGATATCAGCCAGTTCCGCCTCGCTCGCCTCATTGCAGAGGTCCGCCGCTGATGGCCCTTCCTGGCTCATCCGCATATCCAGCGGCCCATCGCGCATGAACGAAAAGCCGCGCTCTGCCAGATCCAACTGCATCGACGACACGCCCAGATCCAGCACCACACCGTCCAGATCAGACCCATACTCATCCAGCTTGGAAAACGTGCCTGCGACGGGTTCAATCCGGTCGCCGTAGTCCCCGATCCAATCCTCGGCCATCTCGAACGCCAGCGGATCACGGTCCACCGCGATCACCTTGTCGGCCCCTGCTTGCAGAAACTCCCGCGTATAGCCGCCCGCCCCGAATGTCCCATCCAGCCAGACCCCCTGAACAGGGGAAACCGCGCCTAAGATTGCGCGGATCAGAACCGGGATATGTGGGGCTTTGTCTGCGGCAGCTGACGTGGACATCGCTACGGCACCATTGATAGCGGGTTAAAGTTCTTGGGCTTATCGCTCAGGAAGTCCTGGACCGGTGCGCTCACCTCGGCGTCGTAATCCTCGGCCTTCCAAATCTCAAAATGGCTCAACCTGCCACGGAACGATAGCGCGCCTTCCGTCAGACCCAGCTTCTCGCGGCGCTTCAACGGCAGCACCGCGCGCCCGTCCTTGTCCACTGTCAGCGGCTCGGACTGGGTAATCATCAGATGCGTGATGTGGTCCTTGTTGGGGTCGCTATCGGGCATCGCCTCGATCCGGTCCATGACCTTGTCGTATTCGGCCACCGAATAGACCTGCAACCGCCCATCCAGGTGGTCACCATAAACAATCTGGCACTTCATCGGCAGGCCAGCCGCCCAGTCAGGATCGCCACCTTCAAGCACACGACGAAAATCAGCAGGCACGCTCATGCGCCCCTTGCTGTCCACCTTTTGGGTGTGTTCGCCTGTAAACTTCAGTGCCACTTACGTCCCGTCTTTCGTTTCGTCCTTCGAATGTGAAAACGGCGGATTGAGCTGCTGCCACTGCTCAATCCGCCGCCCTCTGCCCCGTGGGGGCTAGTCCAGCTGCGCGCGCCACCTGGGGGGATGTCTGCTCGCTCGCGCGCCGGATCTCTTTGTTCAGTAATTCGGGGGCCTGTATGAAACCTGACTTTTGCCGGTTGGGATCTTGTCGTCCCTTTGATCGTTTGCCCGTCGTTACCGTGCACTCTTTGTGCCGGAACCACATGGTTCTGTCCACACTTTTCTGGGATTTTTGTGAACTAACGTGAATCTGTGCGATCGCCAGACACCACCAAATCTAGATCTCCGCGACGCGTGACACTACATGTTGTGCCAGCAAGAAGTTGCCGATCAACATGCGCTCACGCTCTCGCGATTCACACACCGACACAAAAATCCCAACTTTTTTCGAAATCCCCCGCCCCAACGGCAATAACGGGGCCATAAGACCCCGCGCACGCCGGTAAAACCATGCGATTCACACGATTTGATTCGGCCCGAACCAATCGATTCCGTGAATTCCCAACTGGGACTAGCTGTCAGACCCCGGCACGATCGCAGAGACTTTGACCCGCACAAAGACCCGCTCTGCCTCTGGGGTTGCGTCGTTCCGGCGGAAATTCACGTCCACCTCTTCGACCACGCAATTGCCGTAAGTCTCACGCAGGGCCGCGCATTGCGTGACGACCTGCGCATAGCTCAGGCGGCGCACCGCGTCCTGATCGGCGCGGTCGCCGCGCGGACGCTCGCCATCATAAACGTCAAACCATTCTGCCACCGTGCGCAGGTTTTCGACCAGCGGTACATCGCCCGGCGCGGCCTCTGCGACAAATGCGATCTTGGCATCGACTTGATAGATGTTGTCCTCTTCCGCCGACACCCGCGCGCTCAGCACTTGGCAAGCCACTGCCAGTTCTTCCAACAACAGCGGGCACTCGCGTTCGCGCAAATAGCGCGGCACTTGCGCCAGCGCAAAAGTATCTCGGTCCACCTCTGGCGGCGACATCATTCCCGCAGGTATCAAATCGGCCAGATGGACAAACTGGTCAATCTCGACCACATGCTCCCGGTTCAGCGTCGCCACGTCCAACACACCCTCGGCCTCTGCGTCTTCAACAGCCGTGATCGCCTTGCCGGTCACCGTCACGATCAGGTTTTCCAGAAAGCTCAGCCCCTCACCCTCTGGCCGGTCCGCCAGAATAGCCTCTTCCAACTGGTCGCGCCGTTCAACCGCTGGCCCCTCTTGCGCTTGGGCCACCTCGCCCTGCCCCGTACCAAAGGTGACGACGGCAAAAAACGCGAGCGCGCTCAGGAACAGACCACCAACCAGAAACTGCAGAATACGAAAAAACAACATCACTGATCCCCCTGCAAGGTCACGCCGTCACGCAGCATCGGTTGCGTATATTGCAGATCACTGACCGGCCCGTTGATTGCAGAGACCAGAATCTCTTCTATCGCAGCGTCCCGCTTTGCCTGTCGCTCGCTGCGCGAACCTTCCAGCACCAACGCGGTTTCGGTCAGATGCAGCACACCCATCGGCGTGTAATCAATCAAGGCGTCCGCGGCCGGCATCGGCCCCGCCAACACATAAGACTGTTTGCCGAACCCGGCTGTTGCCTGCTCTGGCCCCACGCCAAAGACGCCATAGAACCAATCGGCATAGGCCCCGGCCCGCGCATAATGCTGATCCAGAAGGTCCTGATCGCCAATCCCGTTGCGGGTGTTTTCCACAAAATCCCACTGCGGACGCGGCATCCGCGTGACATCTACACCGCAACCGGTTCCGATCAGATCAATCGGCACGCCGTCCGGCACATTGGCCACGCCCACCGTCTGCTGCGCGATCACCGTCACTTGCGCCAGCTCCACACCCGGCGCCAGTTGCAGATTCCACGCCAGCCCGTTGCCGTCGCTTTGCAGGATCAGATAGACCGGCGCGCGGGTATCGGTGACATAGACATCGACAATATCCATCGTCTGCAGCCGCCCGCTCGGCAACGGGCGCGGCTTGCTCAGGTTTCTGACCTGATCTTCCAGCCAGTTCTCCGCCTGATAGGCCAGCTGATCGTGTGTGATTGCGTGAATGCCGCTCTCGAAATAGCTGACCGCACCATAAACACTGGCAACAACCTCGCCGGGTGCGGGCGCGCGCGCGGTGCAATCATCCGCGACCAACGGCACAATGCCGCTTGGTTCCTGCCGCGTCTCACCGGGATGCGCGACCGCCACTTGCCGGATCAATGCATAGCCGTCAGTGGTGGCAATCCCCTTGGGGTGCAGCTTGCCCATCGACAAATCCCAATGCAGCAGATTGTCGTCAGCGCGGTCATTGATGCTGCCGCCAATCGACAGACCACCGCCGCCAAAGGCACCATTCGGACCAACCAGCCCCAGCTCTTTCAGCCCTGCCCCGGTGCCAAGCATGACCACCGCGCAAAGCGAAACGGCGCCCAAAATGATCTCTTTCAATTCCATGCGGCCTGCTCCTGCCCCTTTTACTTGGGACAAGCCTGCACAGGAATTTCGGCCTCAATTGGGCGGCGCAGGGGTGATTTTCGACACTACTTGAACTGTTTATACATCACGTAGGCATCCACCATACCCAGCTTGGGATGATCGAACGCCGCCGGGATCGTGCCGACCGTCTCAAACCCCAGCCGACGCCACAACCGCACAGCGCCTGCATTGCTGGCCAAGACAAAGTTGAACTGCATGGCGCGATAACCCAGCGCGCGGGCCTGTTCCTGACTGGCCTCGCACATCTGCCCGGCCAGCCCACGCCCCCGCGCGGCGTCCCCGACGACATATCCGCAATTGCAGACATGCGCGCCGCCGCCGGGCTGGTTGGTGCGGATGTAATAGGTGCCAACAATGGCCCCATCCACCTCGGTCACATAACAAGCAGCACCCCCCGTCCAATAGGCCAGCGCATCATCCCGGCTGATCGCTGGATCCACGGCATAGGTCTCGCCTGCGCGAAACACCGGCTCCAGTAGCGCCCAGATCGCATCGTGATCGCTGGGCGCAGCGGCGCGGATCATGCCATGCCGCCCGCGATGAAACGCCTTGCCAGCGCGGCATAGGCCTCTGCCATCGGCCCATCGCCTGCGGCCACAGGCGTGCCCGCATCCCCGGCCAGCCGGGTGTCCAGATCAATCGGCAAGCTGCCCAGGAACGGCGCGCCAATGCGCGCGGCTTCCGCCTCAACCCCGCCCGCACCAAAGATGTCGTGGGTCGCACCACAATCCGGGCAGACAAACTGCGACATGTTCTCGATCAGCCCCAGCACCGGTGTGTGCAGCGTCTTGAACATGTCCAGCGCCTTGCGCGCATCCAGCAGGGCCACATCCTGCGGCGTGCTGACCACCAGCGCGCCGGTCAGCTGCGTCTTTTGGCACAGCGTCAACTGCACATCCCCCGTGCCGGGCGGCAGATCGACCAGCAACACGTCCAGTTCGCCCCATTCCACCTGCCCCAGCATCTGTTGCAGCGCCCCCATCAGCATCGGCCCGCGCCAGACCACGGCCTTGTCGGGGTCCACCATCAGCCCAATCGACATCATCGTGACCCCATGCGCCTGCAACGGGATGATCGTCTTGCCATCGGGGCTGCCGGGGCGCTTGTTGACACCCATCATGCGCGGCTGGCTGGGACCGTAAATATCGGCATCCAACAGCCCCACGCGCCGCCCTTCCCTGGCCAAGGCGACGGCAAGATTGCTGGACACGGTGGATTTACCCACCCCGCCCTTGCCGGACCCGATGGCAATAATCCGGTCCACGCCCGCAGGCTTGCTCGGCCCCGCCTGTGGTTCCGGATGCCGGCCGACCTTCAGGCTTGGCGGCGCCTGTTGCGGCTTGGGCGCCGGACCATGTGCCGTCAGAATGACGCTCACCTGTGCTGCGCCCAACCCGATAACCGCCTGTTCGGCGGCCTGCCGGACGGGCTCCATCCGGGCGGCCATGGCCGCATCCGGCGCTTCGATGACAAACCGCACGGCGTCACCCTCGACCGTCAGCGCGCGGATCATATCGCGGCTCACCAAATCGCCGCCATCGGGCAGGCCAACGCGGGCCAAAGCCGCCAGAATGTCGTTTTTCTCTGCCATGATCGCCTCTTTGCTGAACGCCCAAACGCAAGGCAACATCGTTGAGACACATGCAAACCGCAAGGCCTCGCGGCGATTCTGCCTATTGTGTCAGCATTTTGAAGATTTACCCTTGGTCATCATGCACTTGGTGCATAGCCGCATTGCAGCATCATGCATTGTGCAATCGCAGCATATCCCTAAATCTGGTCCACGAGGCGCAATACGGCGCAACGCAGTGAAGAATGAAAAGAGACGCATGATGGCATATACAAACACAAACACCGCTGGCCTGTCGCTGGCCGAAAAATTCGCAGACTTCCGGGCGCAGTGGGCAGAAGCCTCCGCCAAGCGGAAAGTCTTCCGCACAACCGTGGCCGAACTTGAAACCCTGTCCAGCCGCGAGCTGGCCGACCTCGGCATCAGCCGCGCGTCGATCAAGGCCGTCGCTTACGAAGCTGCCTACGGCAAGTAAGCCGACCGCATCGGGCCTGCTGCACCTCCTCCCGCGGCAGTCCTGACCAGTGCCTGACCGGTCAACCTCCTCCCTGATCCGGCCAGGCCAGACACAAGGTGGCGGCTCCACCTCCTCCCGGAGCCGCCATTCTTGTCAAAACAGAATACGGGCCCGCCACCTCCTCCCGGCGCAAGCCCGTTGGTCGAAGCCACCAACCTCCTCCCTGGCTGGTTTCGATGACACCGGCGCAAACTCCCACCTCCTCCCGGGGGAATGCGCCACCAATAAGAACGGCGATGTGCACCTCCTCCCGCGCATCGCCGTTTCTTTTTGGGGAGTGCGAAAATCCGACCCTGTTCTGATACCGCCCCGAGGCACAACCACTGATCTGACGCCCCAGCCTTAACGCATGTTCACATTTGGATATGCATGCAATGTGCATGCTTTGTGCACCGGATGCGCGGATTAACCCATTGTGCCAGAACAGGGTTAACGGAACTGGCGTTAACTCCGCAGGTCCTTTGGGCTGCCCATGACCATATAGCTGGTGATCGACCTCACATGCGGAACGGTCCCCAAGGTATTGGTATGAAAGGCTTTGTAAGATGGCAGGTCTTCGACCTCGACGCGCAGCATATATTCGAACGCGCCCGCCACATTGTGGCATTCTGTGACCTCAGGTGCGGCTTTCATCGCGCGCTCAAAGGTGAATTGCGCAGACTTGGTATGCTCTGCCAGACCCACCGCAACATAGACGACATAGGCCTGCCCGGTGTGCATCGGGTCCAAACGTGCGAGGTAACCCTTAATGATCCCCGCCCGCTCCATCTCGGTGACGCGCCGTGAACAGGCCGAGGGCGACAGCCCGACTTTTTCAGCCAGCACCAAGTTGCTGATCCGCCCATCGCGGGTCAATTCACGCAATATTTGCGCGCCAATTTCGTCAATTTTCAACATAGGTTGCACAACTAGCACGAATTTCACACAGAATGCAATTTCATCGCGCCTATTGCGATGTAGGATTGCGCAATGACCTATGACCTCTTGATTGCCCTGATCGGCTTTGCCTTTGTCAGCTCTGCCACCCCCGGTCCAAACAACCTGATGTTGATGGCCTCTGGTGCCAATTTCGGGTTCCGGCGCACGATCCCGCATATGTTGGGGATCTCCTTGGGCCACGCTTTTATGGTCACCCTCGTCGGATTGGGTCTGGGGCAGATTTTTGAGCTCTACCCTGTCGCGCAGACGGTCATGCAACTGATCTCAACGCTCTATCTTCTTTATCTTGCTTGGAAAATTGCCACCGCTGCACCGCCCCGGACGGGCGAAGCGCGTGGCAAGCCCTTCACCTTTCTGCAAGCCGCCGCCTTTCAATGGGTCAACCCCAAGGCGTGGTACATGGCACTGACGGCCATCTCCAATTTCACCCCCGGCGACGGCAGTCTGGGGCCCGTGGTGTTGGTGGCGGGTGTCTTTGCGATGACCAATTTTCCGTCGATTACCCTCTGGGCCACGCTTGGGACGCAGCTCAAGCGACTCTTGTCACGCCCGGGTCGGTTGCGGCTTTTTAACGGGGCAATGGCGCTTCTTTTGGTGTTAACCCTTTACCCCGTCTGGTTTGGTTAACGGCCGCCTTTGGCGCGGTGTGTTAATCGGCAAGCGGGCTAAAACGGCACGTCGTCGGCGGCATCTGCATTCACCACAAACCGCGCCACGACCTTCTTGGACCCCGCCTTTTCAAAGTCGATATCCAGTTTATCCCCTTCGATTCCAACCACTTGACCATAGCCAAACTTTTGGTGGAACACCCGGTCGCCCGTGGTGAACGCGCTGACCGCGTCCAGATCAATCGTCATATTGCGTGCCTCACCGGGCATCGACATGCCGCGCTGCTGGCTTCGGTTCTGCAACCGCCGCCACCCCGGAGAATTGTAAACATCTGATTTTGCGGCCTTTTCATGCAGGTCCGATCCCATCGCGCCCTGCATCGCGGGGCTGGCACTTGCCGACATCCCCGCCGCACCAAAGCCCCCGCCATAAAGCCCCGGCGGCGTCAAAACCTCGACATTTTCGGGGGGCAATTCGTCTATGAAACGCGATGGCATCGCCGACTGCCATTGCCCGTAAACCCTTCTGTTTGCTGCGAAACTTATCGTGCAAATCTCTTCCGCGCGGGTGATGCCGACATAGGCCAGCCTGCGCTCTTCCTCTAGCCCCTTCAGCCCGCTCTCATCCATACTGCGCTGACTGGGGAACAGCCCATCTTCCCATCCGGGCAGGAAAATAACAGGGAATTCCAAACCCTTAGCTGCATGAAGCGTCATGATGCTGATCTTTTCTTCGGCATCCTCGGATTCGTTGTCCATGATCAACGCGACGTGTTCCAGGAACCCTTGCAGGTTGTCGAAATTCTCCAGCGCCTTGACCAGTTCCTTGAGGTTCTCCAGCCGCCCCGGTGCCTCTGGCGTCTTGTCGTTTTGCCACATTTTGATGTAGCCCGACTGATCGAGTATGAGCTCTGCAAAGGCAATATGATTGCCAAGAATTGCCTCAGCACCAAGTCGCATATGTTGGGCTAATTTTGTTTGCCTCTCAAACTCTTCAATCAAAGCATTTAGGCGCGCTAGGTGCTTCTCTCGGCCTGCTTCGTACTCCGGCAGTTCATCTCTAAGCGCGTCAATTCGCTGCTGAAGAAGCACGGCTTCTTCTTCCGCTATCTCAGCGTTTTCTATACATTCTTTCGCGCGATGCTCCTGCCCCCCGTACCTTTGCAACTGCTGCCAAAATTCAACGACATCGATGAAGACTCGTAGTTCTTTGGCGCCAGCTCCCTTTATCTCACCACTCTCAAGACAAGAGGCTGCACCATCCAAGTTGATCATGCCGTTTTCACGCGCGGTACGCAGTATCTTGGCGACGGATTTTTCCCCTAGTCCCCGCTTAGGCGTATTTACGATCCGCTCAAACGCCAGATCATTGTCGGGGCTGACGGCCAGCCGGAAATAGGCCATTGCATCGCGGATCTCCATCCGTTCGTAAAACCGCGGCCCGCCGATCACGCGATAGGGCAGCCCTATGGTTAAGAACCGATCTTCAAAGGCCCGCATCTGATGACTGGCCCGGACCAAAATCGCCATATCATCCAGCGACTTACCATCCAATCCTCGCGTACCGCGCTGCAAGGCTTCCGCCTCTTCCCCGATCCAGCGCGCCTCTTCCTCACCATCCCAATGCCCAATCAACCGCACCTTCTCGCCGCCCTCGGCTTCCGTGAACAGCGTCTTGCCCAAACGGCCCTTATTGGCGGCAATGACACCGGATGCAGCGGCAAGAATATGCGCTGTAGATCGGTAATTCTGCTCCAACCGGACAACAGTTGCGCCGGGAAAATCCTTTTCAAACCGCAGGATATTGCCCACTTCGGCCCCACGCCAACCATAGATTGACTGGTCATCATCGCCCACGCAACAGATATTCTTGTGCCCACCCGCCAGTAGCCGCAGCCAGAGATATTGGGCGACGTTTGTATCCTGATATTCGTCGACCAGTATGAAACGGAACCAGCGTTGGTACTGGTTCAGGATATCTTCATGGTTTTGGAATATGGTGACCATGTGCAGCAGCAGATCGCCAAAATCGCAGGCATTCAGTTCCAGCAGCCGTTGTTGATAAGCCGCATAAAGCGCCACTCCCTTGTGGTCGAACGCACCGCTGTCCGCGACCGGCACATTTTCAGGGGTTAACGCACGGTTCTTCCAGCCATCAATAATCCCCGCCAGCATCCGCGGCGGCCAGCGTTTTTCGTCGATTCCTGCGGCAATAATTAATTGTTTCATAAGCCGCAGCTGGTCGTCGCTGTCCAAAATGGTGAAGTTCGACTTCAACCCGACCATCTCGGCATGCCTACGGAGTTGCTTCACACAGATGGCATGGAAAGTGCCCATCCACTGCATCGGCGTCTTGATACCAAATGGCTCGACCTCGAGCCGATCACGCATTTGCTTGGCTGCTTTGTTGGTGAACGTCACACACAAAATCTCTCTCGGAGTCGCACTGCCAGTAAACACTAGGTGTGCCAATCGGGTCATGAGAGCCTTGGTCTTGCCCGTCCCCGCCCCGGCAAGCATCAGGACCGGCCCCTCTAGCGCCTCAACAGCCGCCCTTTGTGCAGGGTTCAACCCCTCCAGATAGGGCGCCGACCGCCCCACCATAGCCTGACGGCTCAGCGGAACGGCCGCAGCCTCAAAGGCATCATCTTCGCTAAAATGGCTCATGCGGCACAAGATAGCGGAAAACCCCGCACAGCAAAAGAGGTGTTCACATTCTGTTCCCACCTTTCTTTTGAATAAAAATATGCCCGCCGGAGGCTCCCTCGTTGTCCACCCCAACCGCCGCCCGCCTTTTCATTCTGCGACCGCTCCACTAGCGTCCGCGCGATGAACCTGCACAGCCGATATCCCGCTCTGAGCGATCTGAAATCTCGTGCCCGGCGGCGCATCCCGCACTTCGTTTGGGAATACCTTGATAGTGCCACAGGTGACGAATCCACATTGCAGCGCAATCATGACGCCTTGCAGGACGTGATGCTGCGCACCTCGATCCTGCATGGCGAAGGCACGCCTGATTTGTCCACAACGCTCTTCGGGCAGGACTTTCCCCTGCCCTTTGGCGTGGCGCCTGTGGGCATGTCCGGGTTGATTTGGCCAGGGGCCGAACACAGTCTTGCCCGATTGGCCGCCGCTGAGGGAATGCCCTATTGTCTGTCCACAATGGCCAGCCAGACGCCAGAGGATCTGGCCGGATCGCTGGGGCCGAACGCGTGGTTTCAGCTTTATCCCCCGCGCGATCGCACGATCCTTGCGGATATGCTCAAACGGGCAAAGGACGCAGGCTTTACCGGTCTGATCCTGACAGTCGACGTGCCCGTCGCGTCGCGCCGTGAACGTCAGATCAGAGGCGGGATGACCAATCCGCCGACGATCACACCCAAAATTCTGGCTCAGATGGCGCTTTGCCCAGCATGGACCAATGGCATCCGCAAAACCGGCATGCCCCGTCCGAAGCTGATGGAAAGCTACACGACGGAACGTCGCGTGCTGCCGTCCAACGAACACATCGGATACCTGATGCGCACCTCCCCTGACTGGGATTACCTGAAAGAGCTGCGCGATGCCTGGGACGGGCCGCTCATTGTCAAAGGGGTGATGAACCCCGGCGATGCCGCACGGCTCTCGGATGAAGGGGTCGATGCGATCTGGGTCAGCAACCATGCCGGACGCCAGTTTGCGGGGAGTGTGGCGACAATTGCCGCGCTTCCGGGGATTCGTGCCGCAACACAATTGCCGGTGATCTTTGACAGCGGCATTTCTGGCGGGTTGGATATCTTGCGCGCCATCGCGCTCGGCGCGGATTTCGTGATGCTGGGACGGGCCTTTCACTATGGCTTGGGCGCGCTGGGGGATGTAGGTGCGCGTCATGTAGTGGACCTGCTGCGGCAGGACATGATCAGCAACATGGGACAAATCGGCGCCCGTCGACTTGGCGACCTGCCCGCAACAATCGCAACGCCAACACAAATTTGACGTAACTTTATTACGCGGCATGATCGTCAACGGCCAAGTTTGGGCGCAAACAGCGTAGAAACCCGTATTTACCTCTCTGCATCGGCACCTTAACAATGCTGCAACTGCGAAGAAGGAGCCTTCCCTTGTCCGAATTCACCAAGATCCTCGTTGCCAATCGCGGCGAAATCGCCATCCGCATCATGCGCGCTGCCAACGAGATGGGAAAGAAGACCGTCGCGGTTTTCGCTGAAGAGGACAAGCTGGGCTTGCACCGTTTCAAAGCTGACGAGGCTTACCGCATCGGTGAAGACCTTGGTCCCGTTGCCGCCTACCTCAGCATTGAAGAGATCATTCGCGTCGCAAAAATGTCCGGGGCAGATGCGATCCACCCCGGCTACGGTTTGTTGTCCGAGAACCCCGAGTTTGTTGACGCCTGTGCCGCCAACGGCATCACCTTCATCGGCCCCAAGGCCGAAACCATGCGCAAGCTGGGTGACAAAGCCAGCGCGCGCCACGTCGCGATTGAGGCGGGCGTGCCTGTGATCCCCGCGACTGAGGTGCTGGGCGACGATATGGCCGCGATCAAGAAAGAGGCCAAAGAGGTCGGCTATCCCTTGATGCTCAAGGCGTCATGGGGCGGCGGTGGTCGCGGCATGCGCCCGATCATGTCCGAGGACGAGTTGGAAGAGAAAGTGCTGGAAGGCCGGCGCGAAGCAGAAGCGGCCTTTGGCAATGGCGAGGGCTATCTGGAAAAGATGATCCTGCGTGCCCGCCACGTCGAGGTGCAGATCCTTGGCGACAGTCAGGGCCAGATTTATCACCTGTGGGAACGCGATTGTTCGGTCCAGCGTCGCAACCAAAAGGTCGTTGAACGCGCCCCGGCCCCCTATTTGTCTGGCACCCAGCGCGAACAGCTTTGCAATCTGGGCAAGAAAATCTGCCAGCATGTGAATTACGAATGTGCGGGCACGGTCGAATTCCTGATGGATATGGACAGTGGAGAGTTCTACTTCATCGAAGTGAACCCCCGTGTGCAGGTGGAACACACCGTCACCGAAGAGGTCACGGGCATCGACATCGTCCGCGCCCAAATCCTGATCGCCGAAGGCAAAAGTATCGTCGAAGCCACCGGCTGCGCAAGCCAGTACGACGTCAAACTGGACGGTCACGCGCTGCAATGCCGGGTCACGACAGAAGACCCCCAAAACAACTTTATCCCCGACTATGGCCGCATTGGCACCTACCGGTCCGCCACCGGCCCCGGCATCCGTCTGGACGGCGGCACCGCCTATTCCGGTGCTGTGATCACGCGCTACTATGACAGTCTGCTGACCAAGGTCACCGCGAAAGCCCCGACACCAGAGATGGCGATTGCACGGATGGACCGCGCCCTGCGCGAGTTTCGTATTCGCGGGGTCAGCACCAACATTGCCTTTGTGGAAAACCTGCTGAAGCATCCGACGTTCCTGAACAATGAATACCACACCAAGTTCATTGACGAGACGCCGGACCTGTTCAACTTTTCCAAGCGCCGCGACCGCGCCACCAAGATCCTTACCTATATCGCGGATATCACCGTAAACGGGCATCCTGAGACCGCTGGCCGTCCGCGCCCCGCCGCCGACGTCAAGCCCCCCAAAGCGCCGGTCAAACCCAGCACCGATGTGGTCCCCGGCACACGCAACATTCTGGATGACTTCGGACCAGAGGCGGTGGCGCAATGGATGAAGGATCAGCCGCAACTGCTGATCACTGACACCACTATGCGGGATGGGCACCAGTCTTTGCTGGCAACGCGGATGCGCTCTATCGACATGATCCGCGTGGCACCGACCTATGCCGCCAAGATGAACCAATTGTTCAGCGTGGAATGCTGGGGCGGTGCGACTTTTGATGTGGCTTACCGGTTCCTGCAGGAATGCCCCTGGCAGCGCCTGCGCGACATCCGCGCAAACATGCCCAACATCATGACCCAAATGCTGCTGCGCGCCAGCAATGGTGTCGGCTACACCAACTACCCCGACAATGTGGTGCAGGCCTTTGTAGCACAGGCCGCAGCCAGCGGCGTGGATGTGTTCCGGGTCTTCGACAGCCTCAATTGGGTGGACAACATGCGCGTCGCAATGGACGCGGTGATCGAAGCGAACAAGGTCTGCGAAGGCACGGTTTGCTACACCGGCGATTTGCTGGACCCCGACCGCAGCAAGTATGACCTGAAATATTACGTCGGAATGGCCAAAGAGCTTGAGGCCGCAGGCGCACATGTGCTGGGCCTCAAGGATATGGCGGGCCTCTTGAAACCGGCCGCGGCCACCGCCCTTATCACGGCGCTCAAGGAAGAGGTTGGCCTGCCCGTCCACTTCCACACGCATGACACGTCTGGTGCCGCCATTGCGACGGTCATGGCGGCCACCGCTGCAGGTGTCGATTGTGTCGATGGCGCGATGGACGCGCTGTCAGGCAACACCAGTCAGCCGACGCTGGGCTCGATTGTTGAGGCGCTCAAAGGCAGCGAGCGGGATACCGGGCTGGATGTCAGCGCGATCCGCGAGATTTCCAACTATTGGGAAAGTGTGCGCGCCCACTACCTCGCCTTCGAATCCGGCCTGCAAGCGCCCGCGTCAGAGGTTTACCTGCACGAGATGCCCGGCGGTCAGTTCACCAACCTCAAGGCGCAGGCCCGGTCACTTGGGCTGGAAGAACGCTGGCACGAGGTCGCACAGACCTATGCAGATGTGAACCAGATGTTCGGCGATATCGTGAAGGTCACACCGTCCTCGAAGGTGGTCGGTGACATGGCGCTGATGATGGTCAGCCAGAACCTCACCCGCGACGATGTGGAAGACCCCAAGACCGACGTGGTGTTCCCTGACAGTGTTGTCGACATGATGAAGGGCAGCCTGGGCCAACCCCCCGGCGGCTGGCCCAAGGCGATCCAGAAAAAGGTGCTCAAGGGTGAAAAACCGTCGACAGATCGCCCCGGCAAGCACCTTGAACCCGTCGATCTAGAGGCGACCCGCGCGGACCTCTCTCAGCAACTGGATGGCAAACCGGTCGATGACGAGGATCTGAACGGCTATCTGATGTACCCCAAGGTCTTCCTTGACTACATGGGTCGTCACCGGACCTACGGCCCCGTGCGGACCCTGCCGACTAAGACGTTCTTTTACGGCATGGAACCGGGCGAAGAGATTACAGCAGAGATTGACCCCGGCAAAACGCTCGAAATCCGCATGCAGGCGACATCTGACATGAACGAGGATGGCGAGGTCAAAGTCTTCTTTGAACTCAACGGCCAGCCCCGCACCATTCGCGTGATGAACCGCCTGGCCGCCGCCGACAAGATCAGCCGCCCCAAGGCGGAAGACGGCAACGCGAACCATATCGGCGCGCCGATGCCCGGTGTTGTCGCAACCGTGGCAGCGACAGCGGGCAAAGAGGTCAAGGCAGGCGATCTGCTGCTGACCATCGAGGCAATGAAGATGGAAACCGGCATCCACGCCGAACGCGACGCGGTGGTCAAGGCGGTGCATGTCACCGCTGGAGGTCAAATCGACGCCAAGGATTTGCTGGTCGAGTTGGAGTGATGTTGCGACACACCATCGTGGCAGTCACTCTTACCTGCGCTGGCCAAGCGCATGGGCAGGCAAGCGGTGATCCAGTCACGCCATTTGGGTCTGACGATCCGACGATGAATGCTGCCATTGCAGCGGCGCAAAAGTCGCTGCCCCTATTCCTGTGCCAAGCCGTTGATGACGAAGGATATGGCCCCGGTGGCGGTTTGCTGAAAGTGAAGATCCCAGTGGATCACCCCGAGATGACGCATGAAATCATCTGGGTGAACCCTTTTGCAGCGTGGGACGGGGCAGAGTTTGCCGGACTTTTGGCAAATCAACCGCATGCTCTTCCCGGTCTGAACCTTGGGGATCAGATCGGTTTTGACTATGACATGATCGTGGACTGGGCGTGGTATCACCCAAGCGGGGCGCAATACGGCAATTACACAACGCGTGTGATACTTGAACAGCAGGGCGATGCCGCAAGTCTGGATCAGCTGAACGATCTGGCAAAGCCGCCGTTCGAGGCCGACTGGACCTGCAGTTGAAACTGCATCTCGTCGCGATCCTCGTCCCGGATTATGACGCCGGCATCGCGTTCTTTACCGGCCCGATGGGGTTTGAGCTGCTCGAAGATACCGATATGGGGGACGGCAAGCGTTGGGTCCGCGTCGCACCGCCGGGCGCGCAAACTGCGTTTCTGCTGGCCCGCGCCGTGGGCGACCAAGCGGCCTTTGTCGGTCGCCAGGGCGGCGGACGGGTCTGGCTGTTTCTGCAAACCGATGATTTTGCCGCCGATCACGCCCGAATGCTGACACAAGGTGTCACATTCGAAGAAGCGCCACGCCGTGAACCCTATGGCACTGTTGCGGTTTTTCAGGACCCTTTTGGCAACCGCTGGGATCTGATCGAATTTTCCGAATCCTGATTGCCTTGCGATGGGATTTGCGCCTTTGATGCGGCATGCAAAAGATCATTGTCATCACTGACGTGCACATCACACGCCCCGATCAGCAGATCATCGGGCTGGACCCGCTGGCGCGGTTTGAGATGGTGCGCGACGCGGCCCTGGCCGACCACGGTGACGCCGTGGCGATGGTGCTGATGGGTGATCTGACCCATCATGGCCTGCCCGCACAATATGAACGGTTGCGAGACGCCCTGGCCCCTGTCCCGATGCCGGTAGTCCCGATGATGGGCAACCACGACCGACGCGATGCGTTTTTGAATTTCTTCCCCAATGCACCGCAAACGGCCCATGGTCATATCCAACATGTCATGGACGTCGGGGAACACCGCATAATCACGCTGGATACGCTCGTCGGCCCACCCTATCCCGCAGGACACCACAGCGGACTTTTGTGCGCTGACCGCATGGGCTGGCTGCGTACGGCGCTTGAAAGCGCTGATGGACGCATCCCGCTGATTTTCACCCATCATCCGCCGTTTGACACCGGAATTGTTGGCATGGATGCAATCAAACTTGCGGATGGTGACGCATTGCTGAACCTTTTGGCAGCGCACCCGTCCACGCATCTCTTTTGTGGTCATGTCCACCGCACCATTTCTGGCAGCAGCCGAGGCGTGCCCTGGACCATGTTCAAAAGCCCCTGCCATCAAGGCGTCCTCGACTTTGATGACGTCAATTCATCGCTTTCAATCGACGAACCACCGGCCTATGGACTGCTTTTGCTGGCCCCGAACGGCGTTATCGCCCATAGCGAAGATGTCGGCCTGAAGACCCAGGTTTTTGAGGACACAGGCTCTGCCACGTCAGACCCCACAAATTGAGAAAATGTGCGATTTTGGTCTTGCGCAGACTGCGAAGTGTTTATAGATCACGCCTCACGAATTGGCGCGCGGGCGTAGCTCAGGGGTAGAGCATAACCTTGCCAAGGTTAGGGTCGTGAGTTCGAATCTCATCGCCCGCTCCAATTCGAAACCAAAGGCCGCGCTGCTTGCGCGGCCTTGTTTCGTTCTAGGCCGGTGCGATCCGGTCACGGCTTTCACATTCAGTCATCGCGCAGCTTGGCGCGGCCTGCCCCTGCCCCTATAAGCCGCGTGAACACCAACGGAGAGACGGATGCGCAAGGCAACGATCACCCGCAAAACTGCCGAGACGGATATCACCGTCACCATCAATCTTGATGGCACGGGCCGTTACGACAACCAGACCGGCGTGGGCTTTTTTGACCACATGCTGGACCAGCTGTCGCGCCATGCGTTGATTGACATGAATGTGCGGGCGTCGGGTGATCTGCACATTGATGATCACCACACCGTCGAGGACGTGGGCATCGCGCTGGGTCAAGCTCTGACGCAAGCCATGGGCGACAAAAAGGGCATCGTGCGTTACGGTTCCTGCCATCTCGCAATGGATGACGCGCAGGTGCGTTGTGCGCTGGACCTGTCAGCGCGGCCCTATCTGATCTGTAATCTGGAGTTGCCCTTTGGCAAGATCGGCACGTTCGACACCGAATTGGTGCGCGAATTTTTTCAGGCCTTCAGCACGCATGGCGGGATCACACTGCAAATCGACAAGCTGCATGGTTTCAACGCCCACCACATCACCGAGGCCGCTTTCAAAGCGGTGGCCCGGTCTTTGCGTGATGCGCTCGAAACCGATCCGCGCAAGGCGGATGCGATCCCATCCACCAAAGGTGCGCTGTGACAACGGTTCTTGTCGACTACGACAGCGGCAATCTGCATTCGGCGCAAAAGGCATTTGAACGTATGGCGACAGAAGTTGGCAGCGGCCCTGTGGTCGTGACCTCTGATGCCGATGTGGTGGCCCGTGCCGACCGGATCGTGCTGCCCGGCGACGGCGCTTTCCCGCATTGCCGGGCAGAGCTGTTTGGCCGCACCGCCTTGGCCGAGGCAATCATCGAGAGCGTGGAGCAGCGCGCAGTGCCATTCTTCGGGATTTGCGTCGGGATGCAGATGCTGGCAACGACCGGTCATGAGTATCAGGAGACGCCCGGCTTTGGCTGGGTGCCCGGCGACATCCGCGCAATTGATGCACCGGGGCTGAAGGTGCCGCACATGGGGTGGAACAATTTGGTGATTGACCAGCCACACCCGGTGCTGGATGGGATCACATCAGGCGATCACGCATATTTCGTGCACAGCTTCGCCATGCAAGCCGCTGACCCCGCTCATGTTTTGGCACACGTCGACTATGGCGGTGACGTCACGGCCCTGGTCGGCCGTGACACGATCATCGGGGCGCAGTTCCATCCTGAGAAAAGCCAGGATGCCGGTTTGCGAATGATCGCAAACTTCCTGCGGTGGACACCCTAGGCGGCGAGCATTGCTTCCAGCTTGTCGATCGCCTGATTCCAGCCGCCTTCGCCCGGTGATCCGGCTGGCACGCCCACATGCACCATTGTCATGGCGGTCTTGTCGCCCTCGGCACGGAGTTCGACAATGACTTCGGTGATGTCTGGCGTGCCTTCGGGCATGCCCATCTGCGACGGCGGGATCAATGTACCATCGGCGTCGCACATGGCTTCGGTATAGACAAGACGGCTGGTCGGATTGACCTCTTTATAGACGCCGGTGAAATACATCTTCATCGTCCGGTCAGGTGTCACCATTTCCATCGCGATTTTGCGGGTGCCGCCAACACGTACATCCATTTCCGCCATCGGCACCGTCATACCCATCGGACCATACCATTTCTGGAACATGGCTGGATCGGTCCACATGGCCCAAACCGCGTCAATTGCGGCGTCAAATGTGCGCTCTATCCGCGCCCAGATTTGCGTGTCACTCATCAGTTTTGTCCTTCATTGCTTTCAAAACATCGTCCATTGCATCAAATCGCACGCCCCAGATGTGCTGATATTGCGCGGCCCAATCTGCCACAGCGCGCACTGGTTCGGGATTCAGTTTACAGGGCCGAAACTGCGCGTTGCGCCCTCGAGAGATCAGCCCCGCCTCTTCCAGCACTTTGATGTGCCGCGACACCGCAGGCAGGCTCATCTCAAACGGGGCGGCCAGATCGTTGACCGTAGCATCTCCCTGCGCCAATCGCGCAAGAATTGCGCGCCGTGTGGGATGCGCCAGTGCTGCAAATGTCTGATCAAGGTGGGATTCGAGGGTCATGGTCCCTTAATAAACACATTCGTTAATTAAGCAATACGTTAAGCAAAGACCTTGGCGCAAGATTGCCACCGCTTGTCTGGCCATTGCTTTCAGGCTGCGCAAGACGGCAACATTCTGCTAGGAGGAGCCATGATATTTGAACGCCGCACCGCAATCTTGATGCTCCTGGCCTTGCCCGCTTGCGGTCGCAAGCCAGCACCCGCTGTCACCCGTCAGGCAGAGCCGGGGCTGTATCCCAATGAAACACCGGAATTACGCGCGCTTATCAATGAATACGCGGCCTTTCATGACATCCCCGCCAGCCTGATCCACCGGGTGATCCAGCGTGAAAGCGACTACCGCCCCCGCGCGCGCAACGGTCCTTATTGGGGCATGATGCAGATTCTGCCTGAGACGGCCCGCACCATGGGCCACCGTGGCCCGCCGTCCGAACTGCTCGACCCAGAGGTCACACTCCGCTACGCGGGCAAATACCTGCGCGGCGCGTGGCTCGTGTCCGACGGGGACGAGGCGCGGGCGGTCATGTGGTACGCACGCGGATATTATTTCGAAGCACGGGACCGCTGCATGCTGGTTGAGACCGGGCTGCTGAACCGGGAATTGTGTGGGCGCTAAAGCGTTCTCTGAACGTCTCTGAAATGCCAATGAACCGACGAAAAAGGCCCCGCCGTTGCCAGCGGGGCCTTCTTTTCATTCTGACCAAATTCAGCCCGCGCGAACCCAGTTCTGACTGGCGCACAACAGGCCACCCGCAACGCAACCCTGCAGCCGCAACGCGTTGCCGTTAACTTGCATCTTGCCGGTGTAGGTCTTGCCGTTCGACGGGCGGAACACCTGACCGTTATAGGACCCGTCGCCGTTGGGGATCATATTGATCACGATCTGCTTGCCGATGTTTTCCGACTGAAACTCTGACCCATCCGCATTGAAGGTCCGCTGAATTGTCCCGCAAACGGCATTGCCACATGGCTGCATCAAAATATGGGCGAATGCCCCGTCGTCGACTTCGGTCTGCCAGATTCCAACTGCGGCGTCCTGTGCCGCAGCGGCGGTTGCAAAGCCAAAGATCGCCACCAAAGTGACCAAAAAGCGTTTCATGTCTCATTCCTCCCTGAGTGATGGGGCAACCATGACCGCCCTGCCGCGACCCAATCAAGCCTGACGTTGGGTTGCAAATGCTGCAACCCTTGGTCAAAAGGCCCAAAACGCACGGAGCCTTGCCATGATCCTTTATCCCGCCATTGACCTCAAAGACGGCAACGCTGTGCGGCTGGTGCATGGGGATATGGACCAGACCACAGTTTTCAATGACGACCCCGCAGCACAGGCGCGCGCCTTTGTTGCGGCAGGATGTCAATGGCTGCACCTTGTTGACCTGAACGGCGCTTTCGCCGGTGAACCCGTCAACGCCGCCCCGGTAGAGGCGATCCTGAAAGCCTGCCCCGTGCCTGCGCAATTGGGTGGTGGCATCCGGGACATGGCGACGATTGAACGCTGGATCGACAAGGGGTTGGCCCGCGTGATCCTTGGCACGGTCGCGGTCGAAAACCCCGATCTGGTGCGCGAGGCTGCGCGGGAATTCCCCGGCAAGGTCGCTGTTGGATTGGATGCCCGCAATGGCCGCGTCGCCACGCGCGGCTGGGCCGAGGAAACAGATGTGATGGTCACCGACCTCGCCAAATCGTTCGAGGACGCGGGCATCGCCGCGATCATCTACACCGACATCAACCGTGACGGCGCGATGAAGGGGCCGAACATCCCCGCGACAGAAGCACTCGCCCGCGCGGTGGACATTCCGGTGATCGCATCAGGCGGCGTGTCGTCAATGGCCGACCTGACCGCGCTGCGTGACACGGGCGTCATCGCAGGCGCGATCTCTGGCCGGGCGCTTTATGACGGCGCGATTGATCTGGCAGAAGCGCTGGCAGCGCTGAATACCTGATCGACGGCCGATCCAGGGCGGGCACCGATTATTCGTCGAATAATCGCCAGCGACAGCGGCAGATGTTCGGCGCTAATTTGCGCTCATCGCCTTGTCGGTCAGCATGTTCAGCGCACCGTTGACCTTCTTCACCACATCCGCGTCGGCAGGGATGTCGAGCCCCTCGAACAAAGTCTCTGCCGTGGCCCAGGTCATCTGTGTGTTGCCCTCCACATCCTGATAGGCCAGCACCCGCAACGGCAGCACCAGCCCGGCGCGCAAGTCCTGTTCCATCGCCTGCGTACCCAGCGCCGGGTTTCCGAAGATCAGCAACTGTGCATCCGGGATCGACTTGCCGACGCTCTCTGCACCTGCGGCGTGATTGACCCGCGCAAAAACCGTGGCCCCTGCCCCTTCAACTGCGGCCCCAAGCCCGTTGATCGTTTCATCGACGCTAAGGGGCGAAGATTTGGTAACGTTTTCGGCCATGGCCATGCTCCCGCTTGCGATCAATACCGCTGCTATCAAAGACTTCATCTCATCCTCCAAATGACATGGGCCGACACTGCCACGTCACAAGTGGCACGCCACTGACATTTGCGCGAGCAGATGACAGTCGGCAGGATCTAGCGTGCAGCCGTTCCCGTCACCGCCCACAGCATCGAGGCATAGAGGTCCAGAAAATCCGTATTCCCGGCAAACGTCAGATCATCAAACAGCTCTGTCGGATGTTCGTATGCCAAGACAGTTTGCCCGTTGTGTTCAAACACCAGCACCTTCAGCGGCAACAACAGCGCCGACAGCTTGTTTTCGCGGATCGCAATGGCGTCAAGGGCGGGATCACTGAACCATAGCGCGCGCATCATTGTCACACCCTCGCCGCCACGCGCGGCAACCGCGTGTGGATCAATTCGGCCATAAACTTGCCCGCCCAAATCCATCACCGCGGCCTCGAGCGCGGCCATCACTTCATCCACCGATTTGGTGGTCACAACCGCGCCCATGTTGCTGAGTTCGGGGATGTCTTTGGGGATTTGCAGCGGATCAGAAGCAACACCTCCGGTCGAGACTGCCGAGGCCTTGGTGAAATAGAAATCGCCCAAAAGCTCGTCATAATAGGCCGGAAACTGCGCGTGGTTCTCGCTGCGTGCCAGATCGCGCACCTCGACCCGCAAATCCGAGATCAGCTCTCGCAACTCCAACCCCGGCTGACCGATCTTGGGCAACAACAACCGCGTAAAGACAGAGTTTTCCGCGTCATCCTGCGCATTCAGTTGATCCAGCGCCAATTGCCCAGCACCTGCCGAAAACATCACAAACGTCCCCTCGGGTGCGGCCAACCGCGCAAGTCCCCGCGTGCCGCCAATAGATCGGCCTGCGCGCTGCGGGAAAGGGTTGTTGCGGCAGGCATCAATCACCGCAAGGGTCGCCCGCGCTCCGGTGCGGCGCACCCGATCCAGAAGCCCCGATAGCGGGATCGATTCAGACCGCACAAAGTCGGAAGAGGCCGCATCAGGCACAACGATGTCCGTCGGCAACAGATAGTTCTCGCCATCAATCTCGACCCCGTGGCCTGCAAAGAAGATAAACGCGGTGTCCCCCGGCCCCAGATAGCCCGTGAACTGCGAAATCCTTAGGTTGAAGTCGCGCCGTGTCACGTCGGTGGCCAGGATCACTTCGAACCCCACGTCCGACAACCGCGCGGCCATCGCCTCGGCGTCAGCGACCGCCTTGGCAAGCGGTTCAACCGCATCATACGCATTGTTGCCGATCAAAAGCGCGACCCTGCGCTCTGCCAGCGCGGGCAGCGCGATCACGCACAACAAGAAGATACCGATTAACCGTTTCATCGTGTCCCATCCCAAACTGACAGGCAGCTTAACCGGATCATCCACAATTGCACCCCTTGCAGCGATCACGTTTGCCCCCTTCCCCTTTGCAGTAATCCGCCCTATCACGCCCCCCATGCTCAAGACCCGCATCATCCCCTGCCTAGACGTCGCCGAAGGCCGCGTGGTCAAGGGCGTGAACTTTGTCGATCTGATTGACGCAGGCGACCCGGTCGATGCCGCCATTGCCTATAACGCGGCTGGCGCGGACGAGCTGTGTTTCCTCGACATCTTGGCCACGGAAGAAAACCGCGGCACCATGTACGATCTGGCGACCCGCACGGCCGAGCAATGCTTTATGCCGCTGACCATCGGCGGCGGCGTCCGCACCCACCATGACGTGCGCAATCTGCTGATGGCCGGTGCTGACAAGGTCAGTTTTAACTCAGCCGCCGTGGCCAACCCAGATGTCGTGGCCGAGGCGGCACTGCGCTTTGGCAGTCAATGCATCGTGGTGGCCATCGACGCCAAAACCGTCGCACCCGGCCGGTGGGAGATCTTCACCCACGGTGGACGCCGCGCCACGGGCATCGACGCGGTGGAGTTTGCCCAGACAGTCGTTTCAAAAGGTGCAGGAGAGATCCTGCTGACCTCAATGGATCGCGACGGCACGAAAGCGGGCTTCAACCTGCCGCTTACCCGTGCAGTCAGCGATGCGGTGAACGTGCCTGTCATCGCTTCTGGCGGTGTTGGTACGCTGGATCACCTTGTCGAAGGTGTGACCGAAGGCGGCGCATCTGCCGTGCTGGCGGCATCAATCTTTCACTTCGGCACCTACACAATCGCCGAGGCAAAGGCGCATATGGCCGCCAACGGTATCCCGATGAGGATGACATGACGCTCGACGACCTCGCCACCACCATCGCCGCGCGCAAAGGCGCTGACCCCGCATCCAGCTGGACCGCCAAACTGCTGGCGCAGGGCCCTGAAAAATGCGCCGAAAAGTTCGGGGAAGAAGCGATTGAGGCGATCATCGAAGCGGTCAAAGGCGACCGTGCTGCCTTGACGACAGAGGCCGCCGACGTCCTCTACCACCTGCTTGTCATGCTCGCCGCCCGTGACGTCCCGCTTGATGACGTCCTGACCGAACTCGCCCGCCGTCAGGGCACCTCCGGCATTGCCGAAAAAGCGGCACGTCCCTCTTCTTCTGGCTAGAATAATCCCGGGGGTTTGGGGGCTGGCCCCCAATTTACTGTGTGTTTGGGGGCCAGCCCCCATGACATCACAGCTTGGACGAAATGATCCCGGTGTTGAACCCACCCATCCGCAGCTCTCCGAACAACCGCTGATATTCAATCTTGGGGCAGCGGTTCTGGATCACATCCACCCCACGCGCCTCTGCTTTTGCGGCTGCCTGCGCATGCTCCACACCAATCTGCATCCAGATGGTCTGCAACTTGGGCCAACGCGCCAGCGCCTCATCCACAATCGGCGGTACCGCATCAGAGCGGCGAAAAATATCCACCATATCAATGTCATGCGGGACGCTCTTGAGGTCAGGGTAAACCTCCACCCCGAATAGCGACTGCCCGGCCAACCCCGGATTGACCGGTGTGACCGCAAACCCCTTCAGCGTCAGATATCGCGCGACATAATAGCTGGGCCGCACCGGATTGGCCGACACACCGACCACAACGATGGTCTTGGTGCGGTGCAGAATCTCGCGCAGATGAGCGTCGGAATAGGTCATGGCTTACGTGGTCACAAAAAAGCGCCCGGATCAACCGGGCGCAGTTTGTGGAACGAGGGACAGTCTTTCAGGCAGTTGTTCCGGGGGACTGCCCTGTGAAACAGATGGGGTCGCCCCGATGCCGAAAAAGGCCCTCGCACTGCGATGTGATCACGCCGTGAGGATGTCAGGCCAATGCCCATTGGCCTTTTCGATATTGCCTGGAATGTCTTGCGACCAGATGGTGCGGACATTCACCGAGTAGTTCAGATAAAGCTTGTCATCCACAATCGTCCAGGCCTCCGGGACAGAGGTGGCGATGGCACCTTTGGACATCGCAAAGGCACAATACCCGCCGAATTGCGGCGCGTAAGCCTCTGGATTTGCTTCAAAAAGCGTCATGTTCTCGGCGCTTGCAAATTGCCATGTCGCCCCTTTCCACATCAGGCTGTGTGCCGCGTCACCTGCGGTCGGCGCTCCGGCTGTGAAAAAGGCCACAGGATCAGCGCCACGGATGGCAAGGCCACCTTCGGCAAAAACCTCGGGGCTGGCGGCAAAGGCCGGACGGGCCAGGAATGGTGTTGCGGCCAAAAGGCCAATCATGGATCGACGGGTCAGCATCATTTTGGGTCCTCAGATTGCGGGTCTGAGCCTAAAATGCGCGAGGCTGCCTGCAAATGCGACCCTGCTCGCCAAGGCGTGAAAGCAGGCGGACAAATGTTTCAGTCAAAGATATCTTCGACCACGTCCCACAATTCTTCAAACACTTTGCGCCCCAAACCTTTGCGTTTCTTACGCTTTTTCTTACCCCAGCCTGCAGGTTTCACACCGTGGGATGGGTCAATGCGAGGGGCCGGGCGGGCGGGCGTCGCCGCAGGCGCGGTCGCACCGCGCGGCGCATTTGGTAACATTTTCAACCGGTGCAGCGGCGCACCGCAGGTCGCACAGGCCAATTCATGCCGGGATTTCCCCTTGAGAACCAGCGCCGCCTTGGTGCCGCAATAACAACATGTCGCAACTTTCACAGCACCCATGGGGCCTCCTATGCTTTGGAAGCATATAGGGCAACTGCGGCCGCATTTGAGACGTTGAGCGAACCAAAACCGCCAGTTGCGTCAATCCGTACCAATTGGTCGCAGGTTTCAAGCGTCTTTTCTCGCAATCCCGGCCCCTCTGCCCCCAAAACGAGTGCGACGGCCCGGTCGCGTTTACCGTCCAGCGCTTCTTCCATCGTCGCGGTTGCCGTCCCATCAAGGCCCAGCACCAGATAACCCATGTCCTTGAGCGCGATCATCGTGTCAGCCAGATTGCGCACACGAATATAGGGCTGGCGCTCCAACGCGCCGCTGGCGGTCTTGGCCAAAGCACCGGTTTCAGGCGCGGAGTGGCGCTGCACGGCAACCACCGCCCGCGCGCCAAAGACTTCCGCTGAACGCAGGATCGCACCCACATTATGCGGGTCTGTCACCCGGTCGAGCAGCACCATGCGTGGTGGCATCGCCCCGTCGCCCAGCGCCACGTCCTCCAACGATCCCCAGTTGAGCGGCTTGACCTCAAGTGCGGCCCCCTGATGCACCGATTGTGGATCAATGGGCGCTGCAAACTTGCGCGGGTCCGAGATTTCCGGTTCGATTTCAGCGGCTTGCACGGCATCCGCCAGCTTATCCAGGGCATTGCGCGTCACCACCAGCCGCAGCTTTTCGCGCGCCGGATTCTGTAAAGCATCGCGCACCGCGTGCAGCCCGAAAAGCCAGACCGTCTCGGCTGCGGCGGCGCGTTTGGCCTGTTCTTTGGCGATCACCCATTTTGGCTTTTTCATCATCGTCCCCGGCGTTGCGTGCCCCTGCCGATACCTGACTATGCGGCCCCTGTGAACCCGTGCCAAATGCGCGTGATTTTCATCTTGACGCCCCAAGGGGCCAAGGCTATCCAGCGCGCCAGTGGGCGACAGGCCGCAAGGTGTGGCAGGGGACTGTAACTCCCTCGCGGAGACGCACGCCTGGTTCGATTCCAGGGTCGCCCACCATTCACTCTACAGCGTTGATTTTTATAGCTATTCAGCATATGATCAACGCTGAGATGGCATATTTTCGATACATATCACGCGGTTTTCGATACAAATGACTGTTGAGAAGAAGGTGAAATACCTGAAAATTGATCGTGGACGGTATTACTACCAGCGCCGCGTACCCGATCAGTTTCGGGAATTATTGGGGATATCCAAGTGGCAAATGCCATGTGGAGATGTCAGCTACGCCAAGGCTGTCCAGCTTGTCGTCAACTGGGCTGAAGAACACGACGATCTGCTGACCAAACTGAAGACACCTGAAGGCTACGACGCGGTTGAAGCCGAAGTGCTACGGGCAGAGGATGATGCACACCAAAGCATCGTGGAGCGACTTGGTGAATCGTCAGTCCACATTGTAGGCGACCAGCTTGCTTCGGTTGAAGACTTACCCAAACCTTGGATGTACGCTCTGGAAGAAGTCAGCAAGCTCGATGAATACCACTCAAAGGCCAAGGCCCCAGAGCATGAGGTTCTCCAACTACGCGCTAAAATAGAATATGCAAAACGCGGTGGACCCAAGTTAGGAAAAATCAAACTTACGCCCTACCCTGAGTTCATTGAATTGGCTCAGACCCACTCATCTGATGTTGGTTTGGTTGAATTTGAGTTCACGCGTCACCCACCAAGACCGATGTCCGATGAACGCTACCGTGACGAGCTAAGGCGCATTTTCCAGCAGTACTTTGGTCCAAACCCAACACCGCCAACTGATCCTGATGATCGGGATGAATACATGTTTGCAAAGCATCGTATTGAACGAAAGATTTCAAGCGTCACACATGACAAGAACAGTATTACAGCGGTCTTGGAGAATTACTGTAAATTCAACTCCATTCGGACTGGGACGCGGTCAAAGTATCGCCGTGAGGTAGCCAGGCTCATTGCGATCACAGGCGATGTTCCACTGGCACATGTTCGCGCTGAAGACTTGAAGCAGTTGAGGGACAATTTGATCGGGACAATTCAAGTCGCTTCCATCCAAGCCATCTTCACACCAATCAAAGGTATCTTTGCATTCGCCTTCGATGAAGACATCATCCCAGTGAATCCTATGCTTGGGGTCAAACTCCCCAAAGACAAAAGGCCAATTGAAGAAAGGAAGTGGAAACCATTCGACCCACGTGAGTTCACACGGATCATGAACGCTGCTGACGAGCTTTGGTCGTCACCTGTGCAAGGATTGTCTGATCCGCGTCGTGAGGCCATCCACATGGTCGTGAGGGTATTGGCTTTCTCAGGTATGCGGCCAATCGAAGTCATTAGGCTGACACCAGATGATGTCACAGATGACTGGATACGCATCACTGGCAGCAAGACCGAAAGCTCAACAAGGGTCGTCCCTCTTCATCCAGATATAGGTGATTTCCCACGATGGATAGCATCTGGTGGACTAAAGACTTTTCAGTCGATCAAGACTGACCAGGTCGGCTCTGTGCGCCACAACTTCAGCCGTCTCCTTAGGGATAAGATGCAGACCCCGATTACAGACCCACAGAAAGCCCTGTACTCACTCAGGTCAACATTCGTCAATGCGATGCGCCGCGCTGGTGCAGACATACAGGTACAACGTGCCATCTTGGGCCACAAAGAGGCTGGTGCGATCCGCCACTATGTTGATGGCCCTGAGTTTGAGGTTAAGCGGAAGTGGGTTGAAGCCACTGATCCGCGACGGTGACCTATCTTTATGAAATCAATTCCCCAACGCCTTCACCATTCCCTCGAAGCGTTTGATGTTCACTTGGTGATCTGAGAGTTGATCTTCGTCCAACCCTCTCACTTCCAGTCTGTATAACTCCACGGTTAGGTCACCTCGCTGTTCTGGTGTCAGGTTAACGCCCAGACGAAGCAGCATCTCATCGAGTTGCACGATCACGGCCCGCATCAAATCCAAGTCGATGTCCTCTCGCGACGCTGCATCATTGAACAATGCATGGGGTTCGATCCCGAATAGCTCGGTTAACTGGAGCATCCTGCTTTGGGTAATGGACGACAGCCCACGTTCCAGCCGTGACACCTGTGATTTCGTGATGCCCAACTTTCCAGCAAGCGTATCCTGGGACATATCCAGTGCCCTGCGATGTTTTGCGATGTTGTTCGGAACGTTTGGTCCCATTGGTCCCAGCCTTCATGTGTTGCTTGGCAATCATCTTCGCTGAAATTCTCCAGTTTGGGCAGTTACATATTACGCCACTTACGGCTATAAGTAAGCATATTATGCCTATATTGATTCCAAAATAGTCATAATACGACGTTCTTACAGATGACTGACACAAGGAGAGTCACTTGACAGCAGAAGCCTTAACCCTGATTGCGTCCTACCTACTTTGCAGCGAAGCAGCCGAGGTGCGGGTTCTGTCTCATGCCGAAGTTGAGACCTGCACCAGCATTTACACCGAGGTGAAGCTGGGGTTCCTTACTGAGGTCGATATGGTCGCTTACCAGTCCATGAGTGCTGCTGAGCGGGCTGGAGTGAACCAGCGTGGCTATGCGGCATACGTTGCGTGGCGGGCTGAGAATGTTGATCTGGTTGCAGAGATGGAAGCCAACGCACGTGATCAGTTATCCAGTACCGATAGCTGAGTGCGGACCATTCGTGACGAACGAAATTGGTTTGATCGGCTAATGGGGCGATGGTTAAGTCCCGTGCTGCACCCGACACTGTCGATGGATGCTGTACCAGCATTCACGACAGACCAGTGGGTGAACCAGATCAACGCTGTATTGGCCAATCTCCCCAAACACCATCGCGGATCGTTTTGGCAACGCTGGTACACTTTAGACGATGCAGAACGTCACGCATGGGTGGAGCGCCGTAAAGCCGCGCTAGTGATCATCTGGGTACGTGGCGGCAACAATGGCCTCCAGGGCCTCGGAAAACGCCTCTGCGGGGCTTTGGCCGACATTGATAGGTAGATGCAACGGATCGTTATCAGGTGATCAGCGTCAGCAGGTGTACGAACGTCTCCTCCATCGCAATCACATCCGTTCTCAGATGGGTGTGAAGCCAATCGATATTCCCAGAATGTATCACCGAAAGGTCCAAGCCATGGAGATCGCAGAATACGAGACCCTGCTGAAGCCATACCTCGTCAAAGCCTTTGCCGACATCGCTTGGCCCACCAGCTTCACTGGACGAATACTGATCGCAGTGCGTTTGCACAAAAGATGCGTTGATCAGGTGCACATTGATCATGGTATCGTCGATCCTAGAAACAGACGACCTGACATCGTTGCCATGATAAATCGCCTGGTACCTTCTACCCCAGTCACATTGCTTAGTGAAAGCGGGTGTTCAGATCGTGATTCGTCACTCACTTAATCTCCTTTGGGTGCCAGTGCCGTGCGGTGAAACCTCAAATGTTACAGTTTGCAGGATTTATGCCGTGATTTCATTCGTCATGAATGAACGCTGCTGAGATAGGCGGTGCTGCAAAAGTGCTTTGATTTCTTGGTTCAGCAGGACGCACACCAAACCGTTCGTGACGAACAAACCACTCATTCTTGATGAATAATTTGTTTATTCTTCAAGAACATAATCCAGATCACGATTTCCCCAACGTCCTTATTTTTCATTGATCCAGAACATCCACCTCCCTAGCTTTGAGATGCGCGGTGCAAATTCACCGATGCCTTCCGTCGGGTCCAATTCCCGATAATTTCTTAACGGGGTTATGCGATGTCAGCACTATTCCACGGTGGCCTTCCACCACCGCAACATCGATGTGAATGTAGATCGTCACACCAACGCAGAACGGCCATCACTGGCGTCCTGAGGGTCTTCACGGGTCTCGTGGTCGATAAGCAGTTCAATTGCGTCAGTGACCAACTCACCTAGTGTACGCCGCCCTGTCTGAAGGACATGCACCTTGGCTTCGGTCACCAGATCGGGGTCCAAGTTACGGATCGTGTTGCGGGTTCCTGACATCGGTTTTCTCCTAAAGGGTCATATCCTTATTTAGGGAAATCCTGTCGTCGGGGTGCACCCAGCAGTCACGGGTGCTGCGGCATCAACCAACTTACCTAAATACCTCGTTAGCCTGGTGCGTCACGGCGTACCAGAACCGCGTTTTGCGGCCTGATGCCCTTTGGCTGACGCAGATTTAACAGGAAGCGTTCGGCCCAACATCACCACCACGATGTCACGGCTTTCGCCAAGTCAAATGAAACACAAGAAGCAGTCACGTCGGTTCAACCGCGATGATCTCGAAGAGCAACGAAGTAAGTCAGAGAACGGTCGCCTGCAACGGACGATGAGCAAGACGATCTTCTCGCAGCGTTACAGGGACTATGTGATGAGCAACCCTGAGGGCCTGCTGCGGATGCCATATCTAATCCGTGAACTCAAAGCGACGAAGCGCATTCTGAAGGCCCTCAAGAAGCGTCTGCACAAACCTGAATGCAAAGCCCTCTACGACAAGATCAATATGCTGGACGGTGCCGCACACCCATCTTCGCCGTTGTGTGCCATTGCACGTCACCTGATGGCACGATCCATGCATCTCGATCTGGACAGCTTGTTCTTCGATGACTGTATCGGAGAATGGACCATGGAAACCGTTGTTCATGGTGTCGTCCAATATATGGATCAGCAGGAAGCCATGATGGCTGATGCACGTGCCAGCTTTAGGACGATCCAGAAGGCCATGGAAGCTGCTGGTGCTGGCTATGTAGAGGTGGGTGCATTCGAACCTGATCGGCGTTCATTTGAAGATTACCATGACAGAGCAGCGTTACAGCGTATGTGTGCGGAACTGCATTGGGATTTTCCAGAAACAGGTGGATTCGTCGTAAGCTCACATCGGCTGGTGCGGGTGCAAAGCAACACGCTTTACCAATCCCTTTTGGATGCAGAGTTTCCTGGATATCGCCGCACACATCGCCAAGAGCTTGATCGGAACAAAACCATTCAGGAGAATTTGGACGACATACTGGCATACATTTGGAAGCTGGAGGAATTGGTCACTGGTGCTGACGGCGACGTTGACATCAATGAAGGTGATTGTCGTCGGTGCATTCGTGTTGCTGCGCTGGGTACGACCACTGAAGGCTTTGCAGGTCGTCAGCGTGAAGACGCCTTATGTGATTTTGCTTTGTACATGGATGATCGAGGACTAGATTTGTTTAAGATCAATCATGTGAACACTTACGCCCGTGCATGGTACAATGAAGATGAACGTAAGATGTTCCAGTCTCAGGGTATCGAATTGATGGATGCACCTGGTGTCTCTTCTTGTGTTTTACACGGGCACTGCAATGACGCACCGCGTCGGTCTCTGTTTCAGGAAACACCCGCCTACAAACGGATGACCACGCATCAGAAAGCCAGACTTGTTTTCGCCCAACACGAGATGAAAACCCTCAACACCACCCGTGAGATTGGTCCGCTGATCCCAACTGGTGGCAAACTGGAGTTTGAGGACGGCACTGAAGGTTATGCGATCCCTAGCATCAAATATGGTGCGCGATCTGATCTGCGAGAACGGAAAAATGAGCAAAATGAACGTGAGCTTCGAAGGCGAAAGGTCGACGCTCGACGACGAAGACAGAAGCTATCAGGGGTTTCAAAGAAACCCGCGATTAGGCGTGGAGACTGTGACGCCTGAATTGAAGACACCGATCTCAACTTGTTGGCCGTGTTTCAGCAGGTGCATCGGCTGCTAAAGTCATCTGGTTCTTTGTGGATCAGCACTCAAGACTGACGGACGATGACTTGTATTGTGATGGTCGGCATCTCATTGAGATACACCGTGATTGCGGTCACTTTTCACCGAACAGAATCCTACCTCATCTCAAAGGTCGAACCCGTTCACTGCGTACCAGACCATTGACCTATGATGCTGAGTGGGAAGCTATGACCGACTTTCAAGGCATTGATCCAAACACGCATTATCATGATTTCGAAAGGTGGATGCTCAAGCCATAGCATATGAATATTGGGTGCGGTGCATAGGTTGATTGGCTATCGGTCCTTGGCACTGATGCTACTGCGCTTCTCGGTGCTACGCACGGTTACTGCCTGATCCACAATACATTGAAGACAAGTCACCTTTCAATTGAACTATCCGTTGGCTAGGTTGATCGCATTTAAAGAAGGAAATGATTGTGGTTGAAACTGGCTGGTTGTCCGATCCCATCGGACGGATCAATAATCTATCACTGGCCCCGTCGCCGAAAAATACCCTTCAACCGATGTTTGAAGCACTCATGAACTCGATTCATAAGATCCAGGAGCGTTTCGGTACAGACCGCCTGTCATCGGGTATCATTGATATTGAGATGACAGAAAATGAAGAAGGCTCCTACACAGGCTTCGTCATAACAGACAATGGTATCGGGCTTGATACCAACAACATGATTTCCTTTCGGAAGTCGGACTCCATGAAGAAGGTGAAGTTCGGCGGCAAAGGCGTGGGGCGGCTGCTGTGGTTGAAGGTCGCCGATAAGGTATCAATATCCAGCAACTACTTTGATGACGATGGCAGCAAATCGATCTCATTCGATTTTGTTGCTGATCCTGACGAACCGATTTCGAAACTCAACCACCACACATCCAGTGGAGAGATCGGCACATCTGTGCGACTGACCCCACTAAAGACCGCGTACGCCCTTCACATCCCTGCCAAGCTAGAAACCGTTGCTGTCAGAACCGTTGCTCATTTCATCAACTATTTCGTCAATGTTGATTGCCCCAAGATCACGCTGATGGACTCTAAGAAGAGCATCGTATTGTTCGACAAATTTACAGATGATGTTGTTCGAGATGGAACGTTTCCTGTCCAAGTCAGTGTGGACAGCGAAGAACGCAAATTGTCACTCAACTGCTTCTTAGTTCCGAAAAACTATTCGGATGACGAGAAGGGCACCAATGGGCTGTTCTTTGGTGCGCATGGTCGGGCTGTCAACCGCTACGATATGGACGGCGTGATCGGCTTGAAGGCGATTGACGGCAAATATGCGTTCTTCGGTTACCTGGAAGGCCCGATGCTGGATAGTTCGGTCAACGATACCAGAACCGAGTTCTCCCTAAGCGCCGAGACTATTGATGAACTCAAGCGTGAATGCATCACCCACATGCATGACTTCTTGAAGGTTGAGATCGACCTCGTGCGTGAGCGCCAGATTCAGACAATCGTCAATGTGCGCAATGAGCATCTGCGTTTCTACAACATCGCCAAGAACCCTGAAGAAATCGCGGATAAGCTATCCTTGTCTACGCAGAAGGATGAGGAAATTTTTGTAGAATTGTCCCGTCATTCCCTGCGTCAATACAAGAAGACCAGACGACAGTTTGCTGAGGCGAAAGCAAAGGACCGTCCAGACATCGAGCAGAAGGCCAAGGCTTATGTGTCGGAGTTGCAAGACGAGTCACTGTCATCTCTGGCTGAGTATATTTACAAGCGCAAACTGATCCTCGACATCTTCGAAGAGAAGACTGGTTTTGCCGACATTGACGCTGAAAAGGCTCACTACGAACGGGTCGTTCACGAACTCATTTGCCCATTGGGGACCACCAAAAGCGACCTTAGCTATGACGACCATAATCTTTGGGTCATCGATGACAGGCTTGCGTTCTATTCTTACTTCAACTCCGACAAGCAAATTCAAGCCCAGTCAGCCAGCACGGACAAGCGGCGACCTGATGTGACTCTGTTCGATCTTGGGATGGGCTTTGACAAAGCGTCTTCGCAAGAGCCGATAACAATCGTTGAGTTCAAACGACCGAAACGAAACGACTACACGATGGCAGACAACCCTTTCACGCAGGTGCAAGACTATGTTGATGAGCTTCGCAAAGCTGGCGAAGCAACTCGATATGATGGGAGGCTGATTAGGACCATTGAAGACCAGACGCCATTCATGTGTCAGATCGTGGCAGATGATACGGAGACGTTACGACAGGTGATGAAGCGTATCGGCGGATTCTACAAAAAAGCAGGGTCGAAGTCATACTACAGATGGGATGAAGGCTTTAAAATCTTTATGGAAGTAACATCATACACGGACTTAATTTCAGGTGCAAAGGCTCGACATGCAGCGTTCTTTGAGAAGCTTGGTGTGGCACCCTGAACTTGAAGACGCAACATCATCGGACCTCAAGAAAATTATCTGATGACATCAAAGACCCACAGATACGACATGGTCTTCCGTGCGTGTTTTTGTGTGGACCAGTGGTTGTTCGGCATCCTACTGGTCGCATCCAATACGAACAGATCACGCCCCCGCAGACCCAATGCCTCAGCATCCTGTAGCAGGTGTACATGCAGGAACCGTTGTCGTGGCCCCTCCACGGTATCTTTGCACTTCACCCATATCTGTCGCCTGGCGACCCGTGCAGCCTCCAGAAGCCCGTCTTGGTAAAGTTGACGAACGCCTTTGTAGTCGATGCCCTTTGTCGTCTCCGCATTGCGGTAGCGGTCATCTGACATGTGGTTGCCAGGCCAGACGAGGTATGGCGGATCAAACACCACTATATCGAATGACTGGTCGGCATATGGCAAGCTGCGAAAATCGTACGGACGGTCTGGTACTGTGAGCAGGTCCGATCCCGTGATCTTCAGATGAGGCGTTTTCCTCCAGAACGCACCTTTGCCATAGGTCACATCAGCAATGGTGATGTCGGGATCAGCAGCATATAGACTGGCCACGTTCTTCATCAGATCAGCGTTGTTACCCCGCACCAGAGCTTCGACGGGTTTCTCTTTGATTTTCCGTCGACGTCGGTAGTCAGCCTGCTTGCATCGGTCTGAACAGAACTTGCGATCAGATCGATGGCTACTAGGTGCAAGTTCGGCTTTGCAATGCCGACAAGCCGTAACGGAAATGGATACGTTCATCCGTTACGGATAGGTCTGGATCGGCGGATGTGCAACTGGGTTCGAGGGGTCTTCACCGCACCGACGCTGGTAGCCATCTGTATAGTGTCGGGACTGAGACACCCATGGCCTCTGCCACGTCTCTCACGGCAGTACCATTAGTCAGGAGTTCTTTCGCCGCCATAACCTTCTCTTGGGTCATCTGACGAGGCCGACCTCCAACACGCCCCTTTGCTCGTGCCGCCTTTAGACCAGCTTGGGTGCGTTCTCGGATTAGGTCACGTTCAAATTCTCCGATGGCACCGACCACGTGGAACATCAAACGCCCAGAGCTAGTGTTGGTATCAATGGCCTCAGTTACGCTCTGGAACTCGATGCCATTTGCCTTCAGGTGGTCCATGATTTCAATGAGGTGTGGGAGGCTTCGTGCAACCCGATCCAACTTATAGACTACCAAAGTGTCACACGAATCAGGACGTAGGTATCCCAAGACCTCGGCAAGCACGGGGCGATCTTTCCTTGAACCCGACGCCACCTCAGTGAAGATGCGTTCACACCCTGCCGCCTTGAGTGCTGCAACCTGTGCATCATGGGTCTGTGTATCTGTGCTAATCCGCGCATAGCCAACCTTCATGCATTCTCCTTCTCAAAACTCATCACAAGCATAACAAGATGGGAGATAGGTTTCGATAGGGGGTAACGATGATCCTGTAACCAGTGATATATGGGCCAGGATTTCATGCTGTTCTGGTGCTATCGAGAATCTTGGAACCGACCGTTTGTGAGAAACGAAGCGGTTAGTGTGGCGACCGCCCAGTCGCGATCATGAGATGGTGCTGTTGGTGATGCGCACCGATTGTCATCAATCCAAAGAATCCCAATCCCAGCACTTGGTTTAGCTCTTCATCTGACCCGACCTGGACCAGCATCGATGCGCCATCATCTATTTCCCCAGCGGTGACGGTCCAATCCGATGATCCCTGCAACATCGGGCTATGTGCCAACACCATGCGTCTGATGGACGATGCTACCACATCATCTCCCGTGACTGTGAACGTCACACTCAACTCATCGACCTTTCGCTCAACCGATGCCCTCGTCGTCACGTTGTCCATATCCACGAGGTGATCACGCAGTGCTTTGATATCTACCTGCGTCCAGTCCGTGTCTGTGTCGTCACGCAGCAATTTCACGATCTCAGAAATCGCTGCGAACTGGGACTGACCCGCTTCGTTTGGTGACCCCGACGTATGCGCATGTTGTGCCATGGCGTTGGATGCGACGAACATCATGGCTGCTGATAAAAGTCCTAGCTTCATTGAATCCTCCTATTTCTTGATAACCCTATCCAACTTCACTCTGGCCGCTTATGATCTCAATCATATGATTTCTGATCCTTTCTCCCATCTACCCAGGACTGCGTGTCGCGCAATTGACATGCAAAAAGGTGACGTGCTGTTTCGCCAAAACCAGACAACATCAGGACTTTACCGTGTCGTCTCTGGGTGCGTGACGCTGAAACGTACTGGGCTGGGTGGCGACACTTTGACCCTTCATAGGGCGGTTTCGGGCGGGCTGTTTGCTGAGGCATCAGTCTTCTCAGAGACCTACCATTGCGATGCGATTTGCACTGAAGCTGGGAGCGTCACGAAGATCGCAAAGGCAGATGTCAAAGCCACATTGCAATCCAATCCAGAGTTCTTCGAAGGCTTCACAAGGTTGCTTGCAATTCAGGTCCAACAGTACCGCGCACATATCGAGTTGCTGGCAATCCCGTCGGCCAAAGACCGCATCTTGGCTGCGGTTCAGGCAGGGTACTTCGATGCTACGGTGACCGAGTTGGCCACCCGCATCAATCTCAGTCAAGAAGCCTGCTATCGCGCACTGCGGGCATTGTGTGATGACGGTCGTGTGGTTCAAACAGGACGTGGACAGTACAGCCTAACGTAATCATTCAGATCAGTTGGCTGATAGTCAGCTAAAGTGGCACCGTTGGAGCCTCGCTCATCAAGCTATCCAGCATCGGGCATGAAGATGTCCCCTCATCACAACTCGCAGACAGGCGCTGTAAGGCCGCACGAAGTCGTTCAAGACTATCAATCTTGGCATTGATCGCGACTAGTTGGTCCTCGGCCATGCTCTTCACTTCCTTACAAGAACGACCTTGCTGGTCGTTCAATGAAAGCAATGTTTGGATGATCGACATCGGAAACCCAAGATCACGGCAACGCTTTACGAAACGCAACTTTGCAATTTCATCAGCGGTATACAGGCGTCGCCCTGCCGCCGAGCGATCAGGTTTCGGAACAAGCCCCTCACGTTCGTAATAACGGATCGTCTCAATGTGGACGCCGCTCTTCTGCGAAGCTTTCCCGATGGTAAACATTTCTCTTGCTCCTGTAGTCGCTACAGGAGCTATGACTGGATGGCGGGTGCCAATGCAAATCAAACCTTGGCTATAACCGCACAGTCGGTACGACGAGGGATAGCAATATGAAAAATAAACTATTGGCATTTGGCATTGGGGGAACGCTGCTTGCTGCGCTGTGTTGCTTTACGCCGTTGCTACCAATCGTTTTGACCGCACTCGGTCTTACTAGGTTATTGGGTGTGCTGTATAACGACGCAGTTTTGCTGCCAATTCTGGCAGGGTTTCTTATTCTTACGGGGTACGCGATATGGCAACGACGGAAACAGTAGTTGTTCTTGAGTCCACACTGACCTGTCCCGACTGTGGGCATGTCGAAACTGAAATGATGCCAACAGATGCGTGTCAGTGGTTTTATGAATGCAAGTCATGCCAAACTGTACTCAAGCCACTGAGCGGTGACTGCTGCGTTTACTGTTCGTATGCGACGGTTCCTTGCCCGCCGATACAAGAGGGCAAGTCCTGTTGTGGATGAAGCGACTCCACTGAATTGTTAGTGGGGAGGGTTCCTGCTGGCTTGGACTTCGCGTTCCCGCTCAGACCAAGTTGATCTGATGTAGGCGAGGATATCCCATATCTCATCATCTGTGAGTGTTTCGCCGAAACCTGGCATCCCGCTGTTGAACCCAGTTACACCCCTGATCTCCAATGCAGCAGCGCCACCGAGTTTGGTATACTCGAACAGCAGTTCATCATCATGGTGCCACGTGTGACCTGTCCCGTCATGCGGCGGGGCTGGAAGCACACCATCGGCGTTCGGGGATTGCCAGTTCGGCTGTCCCTCAAGGTTGGCACCGTGGCAGGATGCGCAGTTGTCTGAATAAAGGCTTTGACCCGCAACGATGTCGCGGTGATCCCAGTTGTGATCAGCGGCAACTGGGGATGCCAAAGACAGCAAGATTGGGATCACCCACCTCATGCCACATTCACCCATGTTCGCATCCCGCCAACGGCGTGGCTGAGCATGTGGCAATGGATCAACCAGCGACCAGGGTTATCGAAGACACAGATGACATCGCGGCTTTCACCAGCGTTTACCAGAGTTGTGTCTCGCAGATCGCCCAAGGCCCCACTCTCATCAACCTCGTAGAAGTGGTGACCATGCAGGTGGATGCCGTGCGGGAACGAGGTGTCGTTTACAAATGTGATCCGCACAGTCTCGCCATTTTGGAATGATCCGAACGGGTCGCCTTGTAGGTCCGAAACGTTGTTGAAGGCCCAGATATTGTCGCCATCGTGGCGACCGCCCATTGCACCACCCATCATCGTCAACGTCAGATGTTGCGTGGGATCAGTAGGTGTTGGCAGATTGGGCGGTGACAGAGCCATGATCGGCCCATCCACCCTATCCGTATTTGTGCCACTCACAGCCAGATCAGCCAACTGATATGGTCCCTGACGGGTCAGCATATCAAACCCAACGGGGCCAGTGACATCAACGATCAAGTCTGCCCGTTGTGCAGGTGCGAGGGTAAGCTTGGCCATAGGACGTGGCTCCGATAGAGCCATGCCATCCAAGGCCACAACCAACCCGCTGACGCCGCTTACCGCTACAGGAAAAATGCGATTCGTCGCTGCATTAATCAACCGAAACCTAACACGATCTCCAGTCTTCACCTGATCTTGGGACAGGAACGCACGGGCGAAATTCCCCATGTAACCGCCATGGGCGACACTGTGCATATCGGTAAACTCTTTGGACAGGCTACCATCTTCCTGCATCTGCCAATCTGCCATCAACACGGTGATGTCGTGATCGATATCTGGGGGCGTTTCGTCCTCAACAATCAACGGTCCCATCATGCCACGTGCGACCTGTTCATGAGAAATGTAATGGGAATGATACCAATAGGTGCCTTCGTCTGGCGGTATAAAGCTATAGGTTTTGGTGTCGGAGGGTTCGATCAACTCTTGCGTCAGCATCGGCACACCATCCATCTGGTTTTCCAGCCTGATGCCGTGCCAATGCACTGCGGTGCCTTCTTCAAGACCGTTCTCAACATCGATGTTCACACGCTCACCACGACGCACCCGCAGTTCGGGACCTGGCATTGATCCGTTGAAGCCCAGCATGGATGTCACACCACTTCCATCTGGTAGGATTTGTTGCGTCACCGCTTCTGCCTTCAATCGTAACGTATCTTCGGCTGCGAATATGGGCATAGGTAAGATCGCGGTGGCTGAAACGGAGGCCAAGAAGTATCGTCTATTCATGTGGTGCCTCATGCTGGCAGAGTCAGGTGTGTTGTCAAAACAGCGGTCGTGCCAAGCACAGCAAGGATGATCAGCCATTCAACCGATATAGATTTGGAGAGATGGCTTGCAGCGGCTGAATCACCTGCTCGGAGCGCGGGAATGAACCGAAATTTATTGGCCGCAGCCAACCCCAGCAGAGCAACTATGAGAAGAACCTTGATGATCAATGCTTGCCCGTATCCAGTCCCGATAAGTGCGGTGAACGACCCAACAAGCTGGTAGCCCATGTAACCACCAACGATGATCAGCACGGGGACTGTGGCGGTCGCAACAACACCAAATCGATGCCCCACGTTCGCAGCCATGTTAAAGGTGTCGGGTAACGATGCCAGGCGTTTCAATGGAGTGAGAACACCGATCCACAGGGCGACGGTCAGCAAATGCAACGTCAAAGCGATGTCGAGCAGCGTCGTGTCTCGGCTAGAGACGTGTCCTACGTGATCGAATGACCAGATCGCCACGACTCCACCGAGAGCCGAGACCCAAGCTCCAACACGCCCCATGAACAAGCCAGCGATCAACAGGCCGAGACCCACCAAACGCAATAGCAGTGCCGTACCGACAGGGGTCGTCCATAGCAGGCCCAGCATCTCTGGGTCAGTCATATCGCTGAGATCACCCGTCAGGTTGGCTCCGCTTAATGAGAAGGCAAGGATGGTCGCCGCCAACCCTAGAACAGCGAATGCTGCGGCCAAACCACGTGTGCGATCTAGCCGAAACATCAGCGTCGCCATGACAGTGCCTGTCGCAGTCATCACGCCAAGGTAGAGGGCAAATTTTGTGACGATGGCCGCCAGACCGAACGCATCAGGCATCGTTATTCGACAGTGAAGCTAAAGGTGCCGTTCAGGGCATGGCCATCTACACCCAGCCCACGCCATTCGATCACATAGATTCCTGCTCCCATGTCGTGCATTGGCAAGGCAAACTCCTGTGTGAACGCCGTTTGTTCGCCAAGGTCCATGTCCATACTGTGTGTGTCGGCATGTGTGATCGCGATCCGCGTCAGGCGGATGTCACCTTTGAAGTTCATCAAGACTTCGGTCGGCATCTCTGTGACGATGGCCTCGTTAGCTGGTGTCGTTGCGTCGAGGGGCGAGTGTGCCATCGCGCCCGTTGCCCAAATCCCGATCATGCCTGCAAGTAGAATAGCTTTCATTGTTGTTTCCAGTCTCTTGTTTTGTCTTTGGAGATCAATTGATCCCGTTGGCACGTTGCAGTTCCCGAATGTAGGCGATGATCATCGTGACATCGCCCCGTGTTACCCCCGCAACAGGGGGCATGTCGCCAAACGGCCAATGGTGTCCACGAACGCCCACAGCAGCGGCCCGTTGGAACGCCTCATCGCCGTGATGGCTTGGTTCATAGATAACGTGGACGAGCGGCGGTGCGACGCCATCTTGGCCCGCAGCGTTCCCCCCGTGGCAAGCCGCGCATTTGGCCTGATAGGCGAGTTGCCCGATCTGGGCATTCTGCGACAGCGTGTCAGGCAGCAGGACATTTGCAAGAACTCCGTCTTCCATGGCGATGGCAGCGTTTGTCGTTGTGGTGTGCGGTACTGTGGTGGGCCACATCGCGTAGCCCACACCACCTGCAACCAAAATAGCAGCAATAGCGATAGTCGATTTCATTGAAGGCACTGCTCCTCACATCTTTCTGCCATCGCTAAGCCTTCCAGTTGGTGGAGGGTCAAACGCTTTTTTATCACAGCTTTGAGAGCATCCAGATTGCCATACCGATCATCATCAGGTTCTCGGTAAGCGACACGAACCCAAGTGGAACTTTGCTGTCACCGCCGACACAGGCGCACTTGAGTTCGCGTTTGTCGATGTAGACCGCCTTGAACACACTGATCGCGCCGATGCTTGCCACAAACAAAGCGGCTGGTGCAGACAACCAGGTGAGAACGCCCGCCATCATGAGCAGCCCCGCTCCCGTCTCAACGAAAGGATAGATATATCCATATCGAACCCACCGCTGAGCCAACAGGTCATAATTCAGGAACATGGTGGCGAACCGTTCAACACCTTGCAGTTTCTGTAGACCCAACAAGACCATTGAAATCGAAATAAACAACTCAACCGTCCGCCCTGTGAACATGGTGCCAAGGATGAGCCAGGTGACTGCAACAGCCATCAAAGCAGCAACCGTGAACAAGGCAACCACGGGCTTATAGGTCGTGGCATCTTCAGCCTTGGTGGTTTTCCCAAAGTATGCATTCAGATCATCGAAGCCACCAATGCGGGTTTCGCCTATGAATGTCTGTGGCGTCGTCTTTACATCATGCTTGGCTTTGAACGCATCAACCTCGTCACGGCTGGTGAGGTGGCGATCATCAACTTGAAAGCCCTGACGTTCCAGCAAGTCTTTCGACTTCAATCCGTACGGACACATGTGATCGGTCATCACCATCCGATAGAGGGTCGCAGTTTTGGTGGCGGTATCTTTGGGCATGGTCATACTTTCCTTTCACAGGTGCGGCCATCCTTTCGAACGGCACCCTTGAAATTCATTCATCATCAACCTAATCTCTCCAGTAACTGGAAGGTCAAGAGGTGAGTTCGGTGAATATTTCGGCTGCATCAAAGGCTGCGGGTCTCCCCGTCAAAACAGTGCGTTACTACGCTGACATTGGCCTCGTTGAGGCTCCGTCGCGTTCTGAAGCAGGGTATCGCACCTATGACGATGCTTCTGTGCGAAAGCTCTTGTTCATCCGAAGATCACGCGAGTTTGGCTTCACCATCGAAGAGTGCCGTGAACTACTCGGACTATACCAGGATCAGGACCGCACCAGCGCAGAAGTGAAATGCATCGCATCCAAGCGTTTGGAAGAGATCGAAGAGAAGCAACGTGAACTTCAATCGCTTCATGATGAGTTAGCTTACCTGGTGACATCTTGCCGTGGTGATCATCGCCCCGATTGTCCGATCATCGATTATCTCGGTTAACCGTTGATCTAAGGCAAAGCCTTTGGGTCTTGGATGAGCGCACAATGGTCAACGAGTCCCTTACGCATCAAATGAACCTCCTGACCTTGGCAGCGTAATCGGCATATTGCTCACCGTAGGTCCGTCTCAACCAAGGCTCTTCCGCAAATGGGGCTACGATGAGAACCGATACTGACACCAACCCGATCACGAATGCCGAGGGCGATGCTGACATGATTACCCACCCCCAAACGATCATGATATCGGATACATATTGCGGGTTACGGGAATACCGATACAGCCCTCCTGTTCGTAGCACCCCAGAAGCACCACCAGTTTGATCGACGCCAAACTTCAGCACTTCCGACCACACACCCAGATTGCCAAGGGCGATCAACGCCCCTCCTAAACCGTATCTGATCGCAGCGGGAATGGTCCAAGAACCCCACTCCATCACACCAACGCCAATCATGGTGCCGAACAGGGTGAACGTTGGCACCCAAACCAAAATCGGTGTCAGTGTTGTATATTGCTTCGGAGGCCACAGTCGGTGTTCGGGATAAGCGATGGACCAGACAATCGCTGCCAAGGTCCCGAACGCAATAACGATCCCCATGGTAGTAAACAGAACGACCATCATGTTGCCCCATGGATGTGCTGCATCGCATCTCGACGTTCCTGCAACGCCTGACGCACGATCTGGAACGCCGACGACAGGAACAACGTAGCCATGACCCCTGCAACGATCAGGTCGGGCCAACCTGTCGCTGTCCCCCAGACGCCGAAGGCGGCCAAGACAACTGCTACATTGCCGATGGCGTCGTTGCGTGAACACAGCCAGACTGATCTGACGTTGGCATCTCCGTCCTTGTATCGAACCAGCAGGAGAACGCTGGCCAGGTTTGTTGCCAGTGCCATAACACCTACGACCCCCATGATGCCCGCTTCAGGCACTCCAACGTAGAATACGCGATAAAGGGTTGATCCGAAGACCCAGAGGCCCATCAAGAGGAGGCTCAACCCTTTTGCCAATGCAGCATTCGTGCGCACCTGTATTGACGCACCAATGACTGCCAATGAAATGCCGTAGGTCAGGGCATCGCCCAAGAAGTCCAATGCATCGGCCTGAAGGGCCTGAGACTGGGCATAGTGACCCGCCGACATCTCGACCACAAACATCGCGGCGTTCAAGGCGATGACGATCCATAGGCGGCGTTTGTAATCAGTAGAGACGCCTTCGAACTTGACCTCATGTCCACAGCAACCCGACATCACACAGCCTCCTTCACATTAGCCTGTTGAGGGGGCAATGCAGTTGCAGGACCTTTAGGGATGTTCGGCACTAGGCCACGACGCAGGCGTTCCACTCGTGCATTCATCCAGTGGCGGATCACGAGCTTGTACAGCATTCCTTTGACGCCCCGCAGTTGCCGATGTTCCGCGTAAAAAGCATCTGGTGATGCGAACGTCCCCAACTCGGCGTTGATCCCCGTTCTCTGGATATATGTGTCACGCCCAGACCAGCCGACATCAGGGGCATGGAGGTTGTCCGTGCCAGCACCATAGCCGCAGATTCTATCCTGATCGGGGAAAGCCCTTTGCAGGGCAGCCAGCACTGCATCATCGAGGATGAAGCCCTCAAGGGTGACCCACCTCCCGTCCAAAAAGACTTCCACCCATGAGTGCAGGATGTTGGTCGGTGCGAGGGGGTAGACGATTTCGGGAACGATGCCGCGTTGCAGCGACTTGTGGATCGTGAAGCCATGGAAGCGGCACGGCAAATCCATGGCCCGCAGCAATGCCATCAGTAGGGTGGTCTTTGTATTGCACTGACCGAAGCCATCCCTCAGCACGTCTGAGGCTGGCAAGGTGTCGTCGCTGTTGTAGCCAAATGCGATTTCATTCCTGACAAACTCATATGCGGCCTCTGCCCGTTCAGCGGGTTCAAATTTGCACCACCCACGATCCGCAATCAGTGACTGGATCGGGCCTGCTGAGAAATTGAGGAGTGGGGTCTGTTGGGTCGTTGGATCAGAGGACATACGAATCGCCTTTTCTTTGTGTCCCACCCTATCTACAACCTCTAGTGACTAGAGCTTCAAGAGGTAAATCGCATGTTTTCTATCGGGCAATTGTCAAAGCAGACGGGTGTGAAAGTCCCTACCATTCGGTACTATGAACAGGTTGGATTGCTGGTGTCCGCAGGTCGCACCGATGGAAATCAACGTCGATATGACAAAGAGGGTCTGGAACGGCTGGGATTCATCAGACATGCCCGTGACCTTGGATTCTCTATCGAAGCCATCACCGCCTTGATCGATTTACAGCAGCATCCTGACCGCTCCTGCCAAGAGGCCACCGAGATCGCCCAGCATCAACTGACCGACGTGCGTGAGAAGCTGCAAAGGCTCAAAGCACTGGAAACCGAACTGGTTCGCATTACGGATGGATGCGATGGCGAGGGAAGTTCAGAAGAGTGCTATGTCTTGGCATCGTTGGCCGACCATCAGCACTGTCGTGGTGACCATTAACAATCGTATAATTTCGATACATTAGGGTAAGAATTCGATACAAATTCCCACCCACTCAGTGAAGACTGATATATAAATCAATGAATTTAAAAACGTTTTTCCCTCACAACTAAGGTACTGAATTTGATTCCAGGGTCGCCCACCATTTTCACCCTTGAAGGCCCACCAGACGGAGCGGCGATTTCCCGCAACGAAAACAATGCATTATGCGCGCATGAGCGCACTAAGGCATCTGGATCGCCGGACGATCGTAGCTGTTGATCAACACTGACCCATCGTCGAGCGTTAACTGAACCGTAAGATTTTCGACAGTGTTTTCTGGCAAGACGACATAGGGCAGGAAATTTTCGATATCCGTTAGCGCATTCGGGCTGTTGGTGCCTTCGTGGCAGGGTTCCATCGGCAAGACCTGATCCGGGTCGGCACCGTTAATGCCATAGCTGATGTCCCAGATGCCGCAGCGCCAGGCGAGCAATTGGGTGAAATAGACCAGATCCTGACCTTCCCAATTCCGCACTGCGACCCAACTTCCCATGGTGGCGTTAAGAATTGGTTTGATTTCCGTGGCGGTGGTGAATTGCCCGGTCGGCGTCTGATCTTCGGGCGTGCGGTCCAACGCAATATCGCCTGAAGCCTCACCGACGCTTGCCATCTCGTTGTTTTTCGGGGCACTTTGCGGCGAAATGCCCAGTGCGGTTCCAATCAGGTAGGGCAGAAATATCTCAAACATCTGTGGCCTCATTTTCAAAACTAGTGCCTCTGGGGATTGCACTCTATAGTGCCTGAAAAAGCAAGGCAGGCAGTGTGTGATGGCGACGAAAAACAAGCCACGCCAAAGGTTTAACATCATGATCGTCGGTCAGGCGGGCCGGCTTCAGTATGAGGCAGTGCTGTTTGTGGCCAGCCTGCGGGCGATGTCGCCACTGTTTGACGGGCGCGTCATTGTGGCCGAGCCGCAGGCCAATGCCCGCTGGACCAAAGACCCGACAATGTCGAGCGAAATCAAGGCCGTGTTGACCGAGCTTGGGGCAGAAGTGATCCCCTTTGAAAACCAGCACTTTGGCGAGGCCTACCCTTATGGCAACAAGATCGAAGGGCTTGCCACCTTGCCTGCTGGTGAGCCGTTCATCTTTTTTGACACCGATACGCTGGTGACAGGCGAGCTGATGGGGCTGGATATTAACTTTGATTATCCCAGTGCGTCGATGAAGCGCGAGGGGACATGGCCGGTCGAAGAGCTGTACTGGCCGGGCTATACGGCGATCTGGAAATCGCTTTACGACAAGTTCGGGCTGGAGTTTGAAAGCACCCTGGATGTGTCACAGCCGGATGAATATTGGCAACGATATCTGTACTTTAACGCCGGTTGGTTCATCGGGCACGACCCGGAGGCCTTTGGCGCGCGGTTCCTGGAATACGCGCTGGCGGTGCGCGATGACCGGCCCGAAGAGCTGGTTATTCAACCGCTGGATCCTTGGTTGGATCAGGTGGTTCTGCCGCTTGTGATCCATTCTTTTGGCGGTGGTCGTCCGGGGGAAAACCTGAACGGGCTGGATGGGGCGTTAACTTGTCACTACAGGATGCTGCCGCTTTTTTATGCGCGCGAAAGTGATCATGCGGTGCAGGTGATGGAAACCGTCGCTGCACCCAATAAGATCAAGAAATGGTTGAAGAATTACGAGCCGTTCAAGCGGATGATCTTTCAGGGACGTGGCCAGAAGGTACGCGCGATGTTCGACCAAAACGACCTGCCTCGCCCCGAAAAGAAGCTACGCAACAAGATCAAATCGGCCGGGTTCTGGATGCGCTGAGGTGCCATGCACAAACCATGCACATGCCATACACATCCCATGCTGACGCAAGTCCGTCGCCACACCTCACCGTGCGGTGGTTAAGATCAAGGGCGCGGTGACAACGCCTTGATGCCACTGCATTCGCCAATCGGAAGTGATGCAGAGGCGACCCAACCACGGTAGGATTGCGTTAACGCGAAATGGGCGATTTTAACGCTTTGTTCAGACGAAGCGGCGGGGTGAACCCCGCCCTACCCCTTTGAGGCGGATGATGGCGCGAAAGATGCAGTTGCGCCCTGCCGGGCGCGGATATTTTTGGCCAGAAGAAGACCCCCGGAGCGCGGTGCTAAGCGGCAAAGATGCCGGCGGTTTCTGCAAAACCTTTGACCTCAATCGGGTTGCCGGAGGGGTCGCGGAAGAACATGGTCCATTGCTCACCCGGTTCACCCTTGAACCGGACCGAGGGGGCGATGATGAAATCGGTTTGCCGCGCTTCAAGCCGTCCGGCCAGCGTGGTCCAATCGTCCAGCGGCAGCACGATCCCGAAATGCGGCATTGGCACCATGTGATCGCCGACCTTGCCGGTGGGTGCATTTGCAAATGGCTCGCCGCGGTGCAGGGACAGCTGATGACCGAAGAAATCGAAATCCACCCAGCTGTCCGTTGAGCGGCCTTCTGTTGCGCCAAGCGCTGCGGAATAGAATTCGCGCGCTTCGTCCAGATCGCGAACGTGGAAGGCCAGATGGAAGGGATGCGGCATATCATGTCCTTTTGACAGTGCGAGGCGTTGAGTGCCCTTTGGTTTCCGCCTACACCTTGTCGCGACAGTTTTCAAAGGGAGTGAACAATGACTGACGGACCATCCTACGGCTTTGACACGCTGCAAATTCATGCAGGTGCGCGGCCTGACCCGGCGACGGGCGCACGGCAGGTGCCGATCTATCAAAGCACCGCCTATGTGTTTCGGGATGCCGATCACGCGGCAGCCTTGTTCAATCTGCAAGAGGTTGGATACATCTACAGCCGGTTGACCAACCCCACCATCGCCGCACTGCAAGAGCGGATTGCGACATTGGAAGGTGGCGTTGGCGCGGTGTGCTGTTCGTCGGGCCATGCCGCCCAGATCATGGCGCTGTTCCCGCTGATGGGACCGGGCAAGAATGTCGTCGCCTCGACCCGGCTTTATGGCGGCACGGTCACGCAGTTTTCCCAGACGATCAAACGCTTTGGCTGGTCTGCGAAATTCGTCGACTTTGACGACATCGAGGCGGTGAAGGCGGCAATTGATGATGACACCCGCGCGGTGTTCGGAGAGGCGATTGCCAACCCCGGCGGCTATATCATGGATGTGCGCGCGATTGCCGATATCGCTGATGCGGCGGGCATTCCGCTGATTATCGACAACACCTCGGCCACGCCCTACCTGTGCCGCCCGATTGAGTTGGGTGCCACGCTGGTGGTGCATTCGACCACCAAGTACCTGACTGGTAACGGCACTGTCACCGGTGGCTGCGTGGTGGATTCAGGCAAGTTTGACTGGGCGGCCAATGACAAGTTCCCAAGCATGTCGCAGCCGGAGCCGGCCTATCACGGCTTGAAGTTCGCAGAGACATTCGGCCCGCTGGCCTTCACCTTTCACGGGATCGCCATTGGTCTGCGCGATCTGGGTATGACGATGAACCCGCAGGCGGCGCATTACACGCTGATGGGGATCGAGACGCTGTCGCTGCGGATGGAACGCCATGTGGAGAATGCCGAGAAGGTCGCCGCCTGGCTGGAAGCCGACGACCGGGTGGCGTTCGTGACCTATGCGGGGTTGAAATCCAGCCCCTATTTCAAACGGGTCAAGAAGGTTTGCCCCAAGGGCGCGGGTGCGCTGTTCACCTTTGGGGTGAAGGGCGGATATGACGCTTGTATCAAGCTGATCGACAGTCTGGAGATCTTCAGCCATGTCGCCAATCTGGGCGATACGCGGTCGCTGATCATTCATTCGGCCAGCACCACCCACCGGCAGTTGACCGAAGACCAGCAGCGCGCGGCGGGTGCCGCACCAGAGGTGGTGCGGGTCAGTATCGGGATTGAAGATGCCGATGATCTGATTGCCGATCTGGATCAGGCGTTGAGCAAGGCCACAGCATAAGGCCGCTGGTCTGAAGCCGGGCCTACGGGCGCACGCGAATCGGTGTGGCGGGGTGAACCCCGCCCTACCGAAAGGCTGCAGCGGTGTACGTTGCAGTTGAGGTGGAGCGGCGGGGTGAACCCCGCCCTACCCCATGATGTAGACACCTGCGCGGAAGATGCGGTTTCGCCCTGCCGGGCGAGGATATTTTTGGCCAGAAGAAGCGTGGGACAGAGTCAGGGCATAAGGGCGTAGGTGATAGCGACATCGGCGCTGATGGTGATCTGGCCCTCGGCCACGGGCACCGGACCGCTGTCGGCGGCCATGCGCATTTCCATCATCGGCATTGGTGGCCCGGAGGTGGCGCCTTCGCGAATGTTTTGGACCGCACCCAGGGTCAGATCAGCCGCAGCGGCGAAGGTTTCGGCCTTGGTGCGGGCATCCGTGACGGCGGCCGCGCGGGCAGCGGCCAGATGCGGGGCGCGGTCGGCCACATCAAATTGCAAACCGTTCATCTGGTTGGCACCGCCTTCGATCAGATTGTCCAGCACCGCCCCCAGCGCATCGAGATCGCGGATCGTGACGGCGATGTCGCTGCGCGCGATATAGCCGGTGATGCGCGGCGTGTTGCGGGTGTTGTTGTAGTCGCGGATCACCTCGAGATTGAGGCCAGAGGTTTGCATATCCGCAGGTGCGATGCCTGCGGCGGTCAGCCCATCAAGCACACGGGCCAGATCTGCGCCCATCAGGTCCATCGCCTCTGTTGCGGCTTGCGCCTCTTGCGCGACGCCCAGCGTGATCCGGGCGATGTCGGGGGCCACGGCCACCTCGCCCCGGCCGGTGACAGAAATCTGCGGGTCCTGCGCCAGGGCGGGTGTGGCAAGGGCCAGAAAGGTCAGGGTGAGAAAGATGCGCATCGAAGCCTCCGTCATCGGTTTGGGGATATGGTCTGCTGATGAGACGCGCGCTGCAAGCCTTTCCTTGGCGGGGCCCCGTGCAAGACCTTGGATTTGGCGAGAAATTGCTTTAGGATTCACAAGAGGTGCAAAGCCTGTTTTGCACAACGCCAAGGGATGCTAAGGCCACCCGTATGACGCCGAACTTTGCGCTTTCTCTGTCCTTTGATGGCATCCGCCTGTTGCACCGCGTGCAGGGCGGTTGGCATCTGGTCGGAGAGGTCGCGCTGGATGATGCGGACCTGAAGGGTGCATTGGCGGTGCTGCGCAAGTCGGCGCTGATGCTGGAACCCGGCGGGTTGCGCACCAAGCTGCTGATCCCGCCCGAGCAGATCAAGTTTGCAACCATTGAGACGGCGCAGACCTCGCTTGAGGATGTGCATGGCGCGCTGGACGGGGCAACGCCCTATGCGATTGACGATCTGGTCATTGATTTTGACCGCACTGGCGGGCGCACGCATATCGCCGCTGTCGCGCGCGAGACGTTGGACGAGGCGCAAGCGTTTGCACGTGAGCACGGGTTTAACCCGGTGGCTTTTGTTGCGATTGCAGAGCCGTTTACGTTTCAGAGCGAGGTGTTCTTTGGCCCTGTCAAAGGGCTGGACCCTGCAGAGATGCCGGAGCGCGACACAGAGCCGGTCAAGGTGATTGGTGCGGCGACCTTGCCAGACCCTGAACCTGTTGAAGAAGCAGCGCCAGTTGTGGCGGTGGCCGCGCCGGGACCGGCGGAAGCCGCGCAGGTGGATGTCGCACCCGATGTCGCCCCAGAGCCTGAACCCGCGCCAGAGGTGGTCTTTGCCTCGCGCAGTCGGGGCGGCAAGAGCCTGCCACCGCAGGACCGGCCCAAGGCGGAGACGGTCCCGCCTGTGACTGCGCCCGCGTCCGAAGAAGACGTGGCAGCAACACCGGAGATCGAGCCGCTGTTTACCCGCCGCAAGGAAGCGCCGCCACCGGTGGTGCCGGTTGCGGAAACAGCAGGCCCGGCGGTCGCCTCGCCGGTGTTGGATCTGCCGGGCAAGCCGCCCAAACCGGTGGTCGTGGACACGCCCGAGCCGGTTGACGCACCGGCGCTGACCGGTAAGCCCGAAGATGCGGCGAAGACGGATACTTCTTTTGCGACAGTGCGCGCGGTGCCCGAGGCCCCCGCCGACAAAGTCGTGACCGCACCGCCGAAACCCACCCCGGCCAAGACCCGGACAACCGCGTTGGACAAGGCCGCAGAGGACCGTGGCAAGCCACGTTTTCTGGCGCTGAAGCTGACCGCGGGGCTATTGGTCTTTTTGTTCCTGATCGCCTTATGGGCCAACACATGGTCCGAAGAGGGGTTGGCCTGGCTCTGGGGCGGTGATGACCCCGAAACCGCGATCACCGAGGCCCCGGCAGAGGTGGTGCCCGCACCAGAGACGCTGCCTGTCATTGCGCAAGATGTGCCAGAGGCGACACCGGCGCCGTCCGCGCTTGCGCCGGTGGATGACACGCCGGTTGAGGCGGCAGAGGCCCCGCCCCTGCCCGTAGTGCGCGCGCCTGCGGGGCGTGTTCTGAGCCCCGCCGAAGCGGACCGCATTTATGCGGCAACGGGGGTCTACCAACGCGCGCCGCGGTTCCCGCTCGAGCCGCAAATTGCCACGTTGGACGGGCTGCGCGAGAGCGCGATTGTGACCGCCGCGGAACGGCCTGAGCAGCTGACCTTGCCCGCCACGGATGCGCTGTTCCGCGATCTGCCGCTGGATGCCCCGCGCAACCCGCCGCCACCGGGCACGGTGTATCAGCGCGATCTGCGCGGGTTCATCCTTGCCACGGCAGATGGGGTGATGACGCCGGATGGTGCGCTGGTCATTGCAGGCGCACCGGCGTTGCAGCCGCCTCTGCGCCCCGGCACCGAAATTATCGCCGCCCCCGACCCCAGCCCCGTGGCCGCCAATGGCGAGGGATTGATCCTTGTGGCCGGTCGCCCGCCTGTGGTTCCGCCGTTGCGGCCAGAGGGGCTGATCCCGCAGGAGGCCGAAGCGCCTGAGGTGCCCGGGGTGCCTGACACCTTGGAAACTGAGGTTGCGGACGCACCGGCAGAGGTGACGGAGGCCGAAGCCGAGGCCGAGACTGAGGTGGCAGAAGTCGCACCTGAACCAACCACAGAGACCGGACCCGAAGATACCCCCGAGGAGGGTCTGGTGTTGATCGCTGGCCGCCCGGATATTGTGCCGCCGTTGCGCCCTGAAGGTCTGGCCCCTGCGACGGCCGCCCCTGCGGACGACGCCACAGCACCAGTGTCCGAGGCGTCCCCGGTCGAGGAAGGCCTGATCGTGATCACGGGCGCGCCGGATTTGCGACCACCGCTGCGGCCTGAATCATTCGCTGATCTGGCGCCTGCGGATGAAGCGGCCATTGAAGCCACAATTACCGAAGTGGTCAGCACCGCCGGTGGCGTGAGCCTTGCCGGTTTGCGCCCCAGCCTGCGCCCCGAAGATGCGGTTGCCGCAGTGATCCCCGCGCCGGTCTTTGCCGACCCTGCATTGGCGGGGTTCCGCCCCAGCCTGCGGCCCGCAGGTCTGGCCCCGGCGGCTGAACCCGAACCCGAACCCGAGACGCCGGACATTTCCGATGTTGTCGCCGCTATCGCAGAGGCCGCCCCACCCAGCGCCTTTGTCACGGTCACGCCGCGCGCGGTGCGCGTCTCGGCCCGGCCTGACACGCGGCCACGCAACTTTGCCCGCGTCGTGGCAGCAGCCGAACAGCGCAGCGCGCGCCAGCAATCGGCGGCAGCGGCCACGGTGGCAGCGGCCCCGACCCAGCAGGTGCGCACAGCCCCCGCCACCCCGTCTGGCCCCACCGCCACAACCGTGGCGCGGGCGGCCACCGCCGACAATGCGATCCGCCTGCGCGACATCAACCTGATTGGTGTCTATGGTCGCCCCGGCGACCGCCGCGCGCTGGTGCGCATGGGCAATGGCCGGTTTGTGAAGGTCGAAGTCGGGAGTTCACTTGACGGTGGGCGCGTGACGGCGATTGGCGACAGTGCGCTGAACTACGTCAAACGTGGCCGGACCTACGCGCTGCAGTTGCCACAGGGGTGACGTTGCGCCGGGGTAAACCCCGGCCTACCCAATGTTCACAGGACGCCGCGGGCGATCTGGTCGGCTTCGATGCTTTCAAAGAGCGCTTTGAAGTTGCCTTCGCCAAAGCCGTCGTCGCCTTTGCGCTGGATAAACTCAAAGAAGATCGGACCGATGCAGGTCTTGGAGAAGATTTGCAGCAGGATGCGGGTCTCTCCGCCGTCCACCACGCCTTCGCCGTCGATCAGGATGCCGTGTTTTGCCATGCGGTCGATGGGTTCATCATGGCCCTGCACCCGGTCAAAGCTGAGGTCATAATAGCTTTGCGGTGGTTTGGGCATGAACTTGATCCCGCTGCCTGCAATCGTGTCAGTGGCGTCATAGAGATCACGCGCGCCCACGGCGATGTGCTGGATGCCTTCGCCGTTGTAACGCTTGAGATATTCGACGATCTGCCCCGTCTCGCCCCGGTCTTCGTTGATCGGGATGCGGATGCGGCCACAGGGTGAGGTCAGCGCGCGCGACAAAAGGCCGGTGAACTTGCCTTCGATGTCAAAGAAGCGGATTTCCTTGAAGCCGAAGAGGTCGCCGTAGAACTTGAACCAGACGTCCATATTGCCTTTGTGGACGTTATGGGTGAGGTGATCGAGGTAGTAGAACCCCACCCCCGCCGGATGCGCGTCATGCACCCAGTCAAATTCGGCGTTATAGGGGTTGGTGTCATAATATTGGTCGATGAAGTAAATCAGGCTGCCGCCGATCCCGACGATAGCAGGCACATCCATTGTCTTGCCCGGTCCATCATAAGAGGTGGCACCTTTTGAGACCGCATGGTCATGGGCATGCTGGGCATCAACCACCCGCCAGGCCATCGACGGGGCGCAGGGCCCATGTTCATCCACAAAGGTACGGGCGTGGCTGCCGGGTTCATCGTTGATCACATAGGTGATGTCGCCCTGCTGCCAAAGCTCGATCGCTTTGGATTTATGCGTGGCCGTGTGGGTATAGCCCATCTTGGCGAAAAGGTCGCGCAGGGCCTGGGGATCAGGCGAGGCAAATTCCACAAACTCGAACCCGTCGGTACCGGCGGGATTGTCGGCGGTGATCGTGGCCTTGGGGGCGTCGTGCGGAAAGGGACCCATGGAAAGCTCCTGTGTGTTGCGTTATGATGATTATGGCGCAGAAAGGATGCACATTTTGCGCGTTGTTTGTTGCGTAGGTTTGATTTTGCGCGGAATATGCGCATGTTGATCGTATCTGAAGCGAGTTTTACGCATGTCACTTGACGCCACCGATCTGGCCCTTTTGGCCGCACTGCAGGACAACGCGATGATGACCGCGCAAGAGCTGTCGGACCGGTTGCATCTGTCGGCCAGTCAGGCCGGGCGGCGCAAGCAGCGGTTGGAGGCCGAGGGGTATATCCGCGGCTACCGGGCCGATGTGGTGCCCGAGCGTGTCGGTCTGGGGGTCGAGGCGTTCATCCAGATCGTGATGGCGACCCATACCGAAAAGAATGCACGCGATTTTCTGCGCGTCACCAAGACCCAGCCCGGGATTGTCGGCGCATGGACCCTGACCGGAGAGGCGGATTACCTATTACGGGTGTTTTGCAGCGATCTGGCGGCGTTGAACCGGATGGTGCAACAGGTGTTGCTGCCGCATCCCGCCGTCAGCCGGGTGCAAAGCCAGATCGTGATGGAGCGGGTCAAGGCGGACGCGCCGCTGCCTGTTTAGGCAATAAAGCGAGCATTGCCTGTCAGGGGGCGTGTTTTTGTGCCGCGATGACGTTTCGGTCATTGCGCCTTAACCAAGGGCGGGCAATAGCTGAGACATGGAAACGTTTCTGTTTCAGGCCACGATCTATCTGGGTGCTGCGGTGATCGCAGTGCCGCTGGCCGCGCGGCTGGGGCTGGGATCTGTGTTGGGGTATCTGGGGGCGGGCATCGTGATTGGCCCGCTTTTTGGGTTGGTCGGCAGCGAGGCGCAAGACATCCAGCACTTTGCCGAGTTTGGCGTTGTGGTGATGCTGTTCCTGATCGGGCTGGAGCTGGAACCCCGCGCGCTGTGGGACATGCGCCGCAAGCTGTTGGGCTTGGGCGGAATGCAGGTGCTTTTGACCACCGCAGCGATTGCCTTTGCCGCCGTCCTGCTGGGATTTGCGCCCACGGTCGCGATTGCCATCGGGATGATCTTTGCGCTGTCGTCAACGGCCATCGTGTTGCAGACCCTGTCGGAAAAGAACCTGATGCGCACCGGCGGCGGGCGTGCGACGTTCTCTGTCCTGTTGGCGCAGGACATCGCGGTGATCCCGATGCTGGCGCTGTTGCCGCTGCTGACGGTGGCGGGCATCGGCATGACCATCGCACCGGATGGATCGCTGAAACGCCTGACCGAAGACGACCACCACCACGCGATTTCTCTGGTTGACGGGCTGCCTGCATGGGGGGTCACGCTGGTCACCATAGGTGCTGTGGCGGCGATCATTTTGACCGGCATCTACCTGACCCGTCCGGTGTTCCGCTATATCCACCACGCGCGCCTGCCTGAGATGTATACCGCCCTTGCCCTGCTGATGGTGGTCAGCATCGCGGTGCTGATGGAATTGGTCGGCCTGTCGCCCGCGCTTGGGACGTTTCTGGCCGGGGTTGTGCTGGCCAACAGTGAATTCCGGCATGAGTTGGAGAGCGACCTTGAACCCTTCAAGGGGCTGCTGCTGGGGCTGTTTTTCATCACCGTCGGCGCGGGCATCAATTTCGCGCTGCTGTTTGACCAGCCTGCGCTGATCCTGGGCTACACCGCGGGCATGATGGCGATCAAAGCGGCGATCCTGTTGGCGCTGGCCGTCGTCTTCAAGCTGCGCGGCAAAAGTCGCTGGCTGTTCACGCTGGGGCTGGCGCAGGCGGGGGAATTTGGTTTTGTGCTGGTGTCCTTTTCGCTTGCCCAAGGTGTGCTGACACCGGGTCAGGGGCAGACCCTGCTTCTGGTGGTCGCGATGTCGATGCTGGTCACGCCGTTGTTGTTTATCGCCTATGACCTGTTCAGCCACCGGATGGAGGATCACAGCGCGCACGAAGAACAAGACGACGATGTGGATGAGACCGGCACGGTGATTATCGCGGGCATTGGCCGCTTTGGTCAGATTGTGAACCGCCTTGTCCGCTCGAGCGGGTTTGACACCATCGTCATCGACAATGATCTGCCCACCGTGCAGATGATGCGTAAATTTGGGGTGCGTGGCTTTTTCGGTGACCCATCGCGCCCCGACCTGCTGAATGCCGCAGGTCTGCCGGACGCGAAAGTGCTGGTGGTGGCACTGGATGGCAAGAAACAGGCCAATGCGCTGGTGGCCTATGCCCGCAAAGCGCGGCCCGATATCCACATTGTCGCCCGCGCCCGCGACCGGGTTCATGCCTATGAGTTGAATGCAGCGGGGGCTGACGATGTGGTGCGCGAGATGTTCGACAGCTCATTGCGCGCGGGCCGATATGTGCTGGAAAACCTTGGCCTCAGCGAGTTTGAAGCGCACGAAGCCGAGATGACCTTCTATCACAAGGACCGCGAGATGCTGGCGGACCTCGCCGCGTTGTGGAAGCCAGGTGTGCCGGTGTCCGAAAACCCCGACTATGTCGCCCGTGCCAAGGCGTTTGACGCAGAGCTGGAAACGGCGCTGGCCGAAAAGGTGCAAAGCCGCGATGCGGCGGGCAATGGTGCAGAGGTTGGGCGCGGCCCCGGTGGCCGCACCCGGCAAAGCAACGGTTAGCCGTCGGCGACGCCGGCTTCGGCAAAGGTGGCCATGCCGGAATGGCAGGCCAGCGCACCCTTGAGCACGCCAATCGCCAGTGCCGCACCGGACCCTTCCCCCAGTCGCAGGCCAAGGTTCAAAAGCGGTTGCTTGCCCAGTGCATCCAGCAGGCGCTGATGCGCGCCTTCGGCAGACAAATGTCCGGCCACGGTGTGATCGAGCGCCCCGGACTGCGCCTGTGCCAGCGTGGCGGCCGCAGCGGTGCAGATGAAGCCGTCAAGGATCACAGGAATGCTGTGCTGGCGCGCGGCAGCAATGGCCCCGGCCATCGCGGCCAGTTCGCGGCCACCCAGGCAGCGCAACACCTCAAGCGGGTCGGTGGTATCGTGCAGCGCCACACCCCGGGCGATGACTTCGGTCTTGCGTGCAAGGCCCGCGTCATCAACGCCAGTGCCGCGTCCGGCCCAATCAGCAGCGTCACCCCCAAAGAGCGCCAGACCAATGGCCGCCGCTGCGGTGGTGTTGCCGATCCCCATCTCGCCCACCACCAGAAGATCAGAGGCGGGATCAACGGCGGACCAGCCGGTAGAGAGGGCCGCCACAACCTCTGCCTCTGTCATGGCGGGGCTTTGGGTGAAATCAGCCGTGGGGGTGTCGAGGTCGAGCGCATGGACATCAATGCGTGCGCCGAAGGCCTTGGACAATTGGTTGATGGCCGCCCCGCCGTGTTCGAAATTGGCGACCATTTGTGCCGTCACCTCTGACGGGAAGGCCGAGACGCCTTGCGCGCAGACACCGTGGTTACCCGCGAAGATGATGACCTGCGGGGCCGTCATGGCGGGCCGGTCCGTGCCCCGCCAGCCAGCGTACCAGATGGCGAGGTCTTCCAGCCGCCCCAGCGCGCCGGGGGGTTTGGTCAATTGGCCGTTGCGGGCCGCAGCCCCTGCTGTCGCGGCGGCATCGGGACCCGGAGCGTCGGCAAGCGTGTCACGGAAAGCGGCAAGTGTGGAAAAAGGCGCGGTCATCAGGTCCTCGTTGATCATCTGTTGGCACATGTCTAACGATGCAGGGCAGGATGAAAAGCACGGATCAGGCAGGGTTATGGCGAATTCCGACACGTCACGCATGCAAGGCCATGATGTCGCAGCCGCACTGGGCTTGCTGACCCGGCTGCCGGTGCCGGTGGACGGCGCGCGGGCGGCGGCGCGCGGTGCGGCATCGGCCTGGGCCTATCCGCTGGCCGGTGTGGTTGTGGGGCTGATCGCAGGCGGTGTGGCGGTTGTGGGCGGCTGGCTGGGCTTGCCCGGCGGCTTGGTCGCGGGGCTGGTGTTGCTGGCGACGGTGATGGTCACGGGGGCCATGCATGAAGACGGGCTGGCCGATTGCGCAGACGGGTTCTGGGGCGGCTGGGACCCCGCGCGCCGGTTGGAGATCATGAAGGACAGTCGGATCGGAGCTTATGGCGTCATCGCGCTGGTGATCGGGATCGGGTTGCGATGGGTGGCTTTGACGGTGCTGTTGAATGCGGGTGTGGTCTGGGTGGCGGTGCTGGTCCCTGCGGTCGCCAGCCGGGCGGCGATGGTCTGGGTGATGACGGCGCTGCCGTTGGCGCGCCGCACTGGGCTAAGCCATGCGGTGGGGCGGCCATCGCCGCAGGCCGCGCGGGTGGCGGTTGGCGTGGCGGCATTGGTGGGCTTTGGCCTGACCGGGTGGAGTTTTGTGCTGTTGGCTGCCATCGCGGCCTTGGCGGTCTGGGGCAGCATGGCGCTGGCGCGGGCCAAGATCGGCGGGCAAACAGGTGATGTGCTGGGCGCCACGCAGCAAGTGGTCGAGATTGCGGTGCTGATGGCGCTGGTGGCGGCGGGGTAAACCCCGCCCTACCCCTTTGAGGCGGGCGGTGTGCAAAAGACGCGGTTTCGCGCTGCCGCGCGAGGATATTTTTGGCCAGAAGAAGCTAGGGACAGGTCAGGGCGGCAGCGAGGGACGGCGGGCCGGTGAAGGGGGCAATGGGCTGGCTGGTGATCTGGCTTTTGGTCAGCGTGGTTTCCATGATCTGCGTCCAATTGGCATTGGCGGTGATCAGGCGCGGGCCATCACCACAGTCCCGGAGACCGCCCTGGATGAAGTCCTGACCGATCTTGTGATTGGTCAGACCCTCGATGTTGGCAATTTCGCGGAAATCTCCATCGGCGTAGCGCCAGATGCGCAGCGTCTTGGCCAGATGCGGGCGGTCGATATAGGCGATCTCTATATCGCCGTCGCCATCCAGATCAGCGGCAGCAAATGGTGCAAGCCAGCGGTTGGTGCGTCCGATATGCGGGGTCGCGGCGATTTCGACAGGTCGGTTGTCCGCGTTCAGGCCCATGACCACAAGTGCGGCACCAAGGTCAACATGGCTGAGGATCACCACAACTTCGGGGGCGCCATCGCCGGTGATGTCCCACAGGCGCGGTTCCAGATCTTCGAACACGCGGTCTTCGGGCAGGTTGATTTCATAGGTCAGGCTGCGCTTGCCGTTAAAGAGGCTGCCCTCTTGCCCGACGGTGGCGCCCACCTCGATCCGCAGGGTGCCCCATTCGACCGCATCGCCAAGGATGCCGTGGGCATAGCGGGTTGTCGGCGCGGTAAATTCGGCCGACAGGATGGTGTCAGCGGCGACAGGCGTGGCCAGTGCCAGCAAGGTCGCCGCCAAGCGCCACATCAGATTTGCTTTTCCGGCATTTGCACCCGCAGGCCGTCCAGCGCGTCGGTGACCTTGAGCTGGCAGGTCAGGCGCGAACGAGTTGCATCGGGTTCGAACGCGAAGTCGAGCATGTCTTCCTCCATCGCGTCTTTGGCGGGCAGTTTTTCCACCCAGGTTGGATCCACGTAGACGTGGCAGGTGGAACAGGCGCAGGCGCCGCCGCAGTCGGCCTCGATCCCCGGAATGCCGTTATCGCGGGCGCCCTCCATCACGGTCAGCCCATTGGCCACATCGACCACATGTTCGGTGCCGCCAAATTCTACGTAGGTGATTTTTGCCATGCCTGCAGGTCCTTTCGGGTCAAGTTTTGCCATTTCTAGGCGAGGATGCGCCGTCCCGCCAGCGAGAATTGTTGTGTCGCAAGACAGGTTTGCGTTACCCATGCCGCAATGAATGTGAAACGGATTGTCATTTTGGCCGGTTTGGCCGTCGCGGGCTGTGCCCCTGCCCCGGCAACGGGGCCGGAAACCCCGGTCTCGGGCAGTCTGGTCATTGATCTGGGAGAGATCGAAACGCGGGCCGATGGGCGCTGTTTTGCACGCGCCGCAGGTCAGACGGAGACCCAGATCGTCACAGAACTGGTCGAGGTGCAGCCGGCGGTGAAAGACCGCAACGGCGTTGTGATCACCCCGGCCATTTTCCGCAATATCACTGGACCGCGCACGGTCGAGGTGGGGCAAGGCGCGCAGTTTGAGACGGTCTGCCCGCAGGTCTATACCCGCGACTTTGTCGCCACGTTGCAGCGCGCCTTGATCGTGCGCCGCGCCTATGATGGCGCGGTGACCGGGCTGATGGACAGCGACACATCTGCGGCTTTGCAGGCGTTCCAGAAGGCGATGGGCGTCGATAGCCCGCTGCTGGCCGTGGCTGTGGCGCGTGATTTGGGGATTGTGGCGGTGCCGCGCGGCTAGGGTCCTGACCCTAAACCGCCTTGATCCGGTCCACCTTCAATTTGGATGTGTCGACCACGCAGTTGCGGCCCTGATCCTTGGCCAGATAGAGCGCATCATCGGCGAGCTTCAGGATATCCTGAATTTGGGTGCCGTCATGCGGGAAGGACGCCACGCCGCAAGAGATTGTGACGGTTGGCAAGGTGCGACCGGCGTAAGGAATTGCGAGGTCTTGCACCCCCGCGCGCAGCCGTTCGGCAGCCGCCACCGTATCTGTGCGCGATGCCGCTGGCAGCAAAACCAAGAACTCTTCCCCGCCGAAGCGGCAGAGAACTTCATCCTTTGCAAACACCTCTGCCATGGCGTCTGCGATGGCGCGCAGCACCATGTCGCCCGCATCGTGGCCGTGGTTGTCGTTGAAAGATTTGAACTTGTCTGCGTCAAAGGAGATGACACCAAAGGTGCCGGATTTCCGGTCCTGTAATTTGACCGCGTTACGCATGGATTCCAGGAAGTGGCGGCGGTTGTAGAGGCCAGTCAGCGGGTCGCGGGTCGACTGATCCTGAAGCTCGTCCCGCAGTTTGACGTTGGCGATGGCGAGGCTGATCAGCTCACCACAATTGGCTGCAAATTCATGGGGATGCCGCACGCCTTTGCCGGGTTCCTGTACCGCCTGGAACTGGATATGGAGCAGTCCCACGGTATCGCCATGGGCCACGATGGGCACGCAGATATAGTCGCCGGTTGAAGGTGTGTCCTGTTCCTGCACATGCGGGCATTCGAACGAGATTTTCTGCGACGAGAGCGAGTAGTTGCGGCCCCGGCGCAGGGCCCAGCAGGCGTCAGCCTTGATATGGTCGTGAATGTCCGTGTCACCCCAGGCCGCCGCCCCATCCAGGACGTCGCGCGAGTTGGAATAGACATAAAGTTCGCCCCGGCTGTCGGGCAGCATCTGGCGCATGTATTCCTTGAGCACAACAAAAAGTTCGTCCAGCGATTTGCAGGTTTGCAGCCAGTCGCCCAGCTCTGCCAGCATCGCCGCCTCTTGTTGGCGGGCCTTTTCGCTGTCGAGTGCTTCGAGCACCTTGGCTTGCGCTTCTTCTGCGGCGCGCTTGGCTTCGTCCAGATCGGCGGATTCGCGGCGTTGGCGCGTGACATCGGTAAACGTCACAACATAGCCGCCGTCGGACATCGGACGCGCAGCCGTGGACACGATACGCCCAGAGCGCAAATGGCGGTCGAATTGAAACGGGGTTTTGCGCGAGAACCGTTCCTGCGTGTCATCGACGGCCTTTTGATCCAGTTCGCCGCGCATCACGGCACCGGCCAGAAACTCAGTACGGTGAATGCCGATTGTCAGGTCGGTGGGGCGCATTTCGAGCACGTCAAAGACCCGATCGGTGTACATCGCGCATGCGCCATCGGCGTCCCAGACAAGGACACCCTGTTCCATGCCGTCAGCGACCTGCCCCAAAAACTCTGGTGACATTGAGATGGCAGAGATACCAATGGGCGCTGCTGGCGCTGCGGATGTGCTGACGTCAGACCGATCTTGTTTTGGCATATTTCACCGCTCTTCCGCCCCCGCGCACAAAACTAGGGCAAGGCCCCTAACGATTGGTTTACGCAGGTCCAAATCGGGAAATATGCAAAAAGGCGGGCCAATCGGCCCGCCTTTTCCAAGTACAGCTTTTGCTGCGCTTATTCGCTTTCCGCTTCCAGTGACAACGCCACAAAGCGTGGGTCACCGCCGCGACGGACCAGCAATAGCAGCGATTTGCGGCCCGCGTCGCGCGCCTCTTCGATGCGGGCGTTGAAATCCTCGACCGTGGCGACAGCCTGCTGGCCTGCTTCGGTGATGACGTCACCTTCCAGCAGACCTTTGGAGGCCGCTTCACTGTCGGGGTTGATGGATGTAATCACCAGCCCTTCGGAGACCGACAAACTGAACTGATCGGTCAGCTCTTCGGTGATCTCGGACAGTGTCAGGCCCAGAATGTCGGCCTGTTCGGGCGCTTCTGGTGCCTCTTCGGAGGCAGGGAAGGCCACGGCTTCGTCCGTTTCGCGACGGCCAAGCACAACGGTCAGATCTTCGTTTGCACCGTCACGCAGTACCACCACGGGGACTTCTTTGCCCACGGGGCTGTTGCCAACCATGCGGACCAGATCACGGGTGTCAGGCACATCGTTGCCGTCAAAGGTCAGGATCACGTCGCCTGCGAGCATCCCGGCATCTTCTGCCGGACCCGGTGGCACATCGGTGATCAACGCGCCTTTGGCCATGTCGAGCCCATCAATGGCGTCCACCATGTCCGGGGTCACATCCTGGATGCGCACACCCAGCCAGCCGCGACGGGTTTCGCCAAATTCCTTGAGCTGATCGACCACATTGGTCACCACAGCCGAGGACATCGAGAAGCCGATCCCGATCGACCCGCCATTGGGCGACAGGATCGCAGTGTTCACGCCGATCACCTCGCCGTCCATGTTGAAGAGCGGCCCGCCAGAGTTGCCTCGGTTAATTGCGGCGTCCGTCTGGATATAATCGTCATAGGTGCCGGAAAGCGCCCTGTTGCGGGCCGAGACGATGCCTGCGGAGACAGAGAACCCCTGCCCCAGCGGGTTGCCCATGGCCATGACCCAGTCGCCTACGCGCGCGCCTTCGGCATCGCTGTCGCCAAATTCCACGAATTGCAGCGGCGTGTCATATTCGACCTTCAAAAGCGCGATATCGGTATTGGGATCGGTCCCGACCAGTTCCGCTGGCAGCAGCTCTGACGGTTGACCGTCGCCGGGGAAGAACTCGATCTCGATCTCGTCGGCGCCTTCGATGACGTGGTTGTTGGTGACGATAAAGCCGTCAGCCGAGATCACAAAGCCGGAGCCCAGCGCAGATGACCGGCGCGGCGCGCCACGTGGGCCGTTTTCCAGATCGTTGAAGAAATCTTCAAACGGGGACCCTTCGGGCACGATGCCGGACGGCCCGGTGCGGCCTGCGACTGTGGTTGAAGTGGTGATGTTCACCACCGCTGGGCTGACCTGCTCGGCCAGATCAGCAAATGTTGCGGGACGCTCTTGCGCGTAGGCGGGCATCGCCTGGCTGAGTGCCAACCCGGTGGCAATCGCAATTCCCGTGAACCACAGACGCAGACGCAGACGGCCTGCGGACTGATATTCAGATTGAAGTGTCAAAGTTTGAGATGTCACTGCAGTCTCCCTTACTTGCGCTTGGGCGGCGAGGTGCCGCACCTGTCTTTCCATCAACTATGTAGGGCGCAGGCATTGCAACGCAATTGCCAATCGCGCGCTGTCAAAGCCGCGTGAGCATGAAACCTGAGAAAATGTCGCAAAAGTGTTTGCAAGCGCTTGCAACTTTCGGTCCTCTGACGCCAAACGGCGAGGGACGTGTAGCGATGTGGGACTTTTTGACACCGGATGTGTTGGTGATCATTGCCGGGGGGCTTCATGCGCTGGGGTATCTGATCATCAATCAGATGATGCTGCGCCTGATGATTTTTGCCGGATCAATGGCCTATCTGGCCTATTACGCCACCGTCGCAGCGGAGCCGCTGTGGGGCGCGATTTACACCACGCTGATTATCACGGCGGCTAATGTGACGGGCATGATCGGGCTGATGTTGCGCAATGCCACCTTCGCGGTGCCGCGCGGGTTTGAGGACTTGTATCCCGATTTCCAGCCGCTGCTGCCCGGCGATTTCCGCAAGTTGATGCGGCTGGCCCGGCGGCGCGTGCTGGAGGAGGAAACCGTGCTGTCGCGGGAAGGATCAGCCCTGAACAGCATCTACTTTGTGGTGCATGGCATTCCGATTGTGACAAAGATGGGCACAAGTTTCCCGATGGCCGAACGCATTTTCGTGGGCGAAGTGGCGTACTTGACCGGCAAGGGGTCGGCGGCGACCACCACCCTGCCCGCCGGTTCAGAAGTGCTGGAGTGGGACATCGCAACCCTGAACGCCGCGGCAGCCCGCAAGCCGCACATCCGGCTGGCAATGGATGCCGTGATCAGCCGCGATCTGGCCCGCAAGGTGGCGCTGGCCGTGGCCCCGGCCGCGCAACAGATCGGGCGCGAACAGGCAGGGTAAGTGGGTGGTTTGAGGCCGGCGGAATTTTACGAGAACGAAAGGTGAGCCTCCGCCGTTTGAGATGGACAGCCCATATCGTTAAGGACGTGAAGGGCCTGATGTGGGGGTTGCCGATTGGACGTTGGTCGGCGCACACGCATGTCGCGTGACAGGGTTGCGCTGATAGGTCAGTCGCGTTGTCACCCCTTGGTTAAAGACAGCAGCAGTGCAGTTTCCAAAGCCGACAGCGTGCTGCTGTCCAGATGTCGCATTGCACTTGTTTGAAGGATGGCGGTTTCGAGTTCTCGTGCTCTGACACCGAATTTCCGCAATATGCTCTCGTGACTAGCTTGATTGCACATTCGGATACCGCGGCGAGCAATAGGTATTCACGTTGCTCAAACTTGAGCATCAATCTTTATTCTCGTTGGAAAGCTTAAGCGCGCCCTCCAATGTCCATTAATCCACGAAGCCAGCGGCGAGTTCGCAAACGATCTCTGCGGCGGGCTTTATGCTGTTGATTTGTCCAACTCCCTGACCTGCATAGAGACTGAGCTTGTCCGCCATGGCGGCATTGTCGATTTGACGAAGTCCACCACCCATGAAACGGAACAGGTTCCATCCACCACGGCCGACAATTGCCCGATGCGGGGTGCCATATCGCCAACCGTAAGAGTAACCGGACAAAAACTTAGGTGTGTCGGTGTCGGCATGGACGACTTTTTCCTTGTAGGCGTCGTGTGCGTCACATTCCTGTGAAGCAAGAAATGCAGTTCCACACCAAACCCCTTGGGCACCCAAACACCTTGCTGCGCGAACAGCCCGGGCATCGCTTATCGCCCCGGCTGCAATCACCGGTCGGCCTTTGGCAATATCCACAACAGCAGGCAATAGGGCCATCAAGCCCACCCTTCCCTGTGTGAGATGTCCTCCGCCCTCAATGCCCTGAGCTATTATGATATCCGCGCCGTCTGAAATCGCCTTTTTTGCGTCGGCAACGGTCCCGACTTGAACGATGGTGACGATACCCGCATCTCTTGCACGAGGAATGACGTCACGGAAATCCCCGTAGTACAATGAAACGACCTTTGGCTTTTCATCGAGCACCACTTTTAGACCCGCCTCGAAAAACTCAGGCCCGCCGTACTGCGGTACTAAATTCACTCCAAACGGCTTTTCCGTCAGCGCCCTCGTCTGCCTGATCCAACTCCTCAATGTTTCGGGCAGTACGCGCAGCGCGCCCAGATGTCCCAGGCCACCGGCCTTGCTGACGGCAGCGACAAGAGAAGGTCCACTGAGCCCGGCCATACCCGCCTGAAAGACCGGCACGGCAATTCCACACATGCCCGCCAGAGAGTTGGCGGGAGTTTCTGGAAAGGTCCCCCGATTGAACGCCGACTGGATATTCTTACTGCTTGGCTTCGGCATCTCTCACCTGAGTGTAACTTGGGTGAGCCGAGTAGACGGGCAACAGACAATCTAATAAAGTGAATTGATAAGAATATATCGTTTCGTAAATGAGAATACACATGGAACTAAAGAATCTCCGCACCTTCGCCGCAGTCGCAGATACTGGATCAGTTGCTGGCGCCTCAAGGGAACTTCATTGCGTCCAATCGAACGTGACCACGAGGATCAAATCCCTCGAAGGAGAGTTGGGGGTGGAACTGTTCAATCGCAGTCGATCAGGCATGGCGCTGACGGCCGCAGGAACGGCCTTCTTGCCCTATGCCCTTGATGTTTTGCGCGCCGAATTGCGCGCTCGGGCATCGGTGGCGGATTTTGGCAATTCAGTTAAATTCCTCCGGATAGGCAGCATGGAGAGCACCCTTGCAGTTCGCTTGCCGAAGATCATTGCAGCGTTTCGCGGGAAGCACCCCGACATGCGCCTTCAGATCTTTTCGGGCCCGACGGAAGACCTTCTTCACAAACTGGTGCAGGATCAGATTGATGTGGCCTTTGTCGGGGGGAAGTTCGCCCGGCCTGGATTGATGGGGCAGGCATTATTCGCTGAGGAAATGGTCATGATTTCCTCAGCCGAATTGAAAGAGCCGGACGGGCTTCGTTCGCTCCCCATTATCGTGTTCAAACAAGGGTGCTCGTATCGCGACTTTACCAGAAGGTGGATGCGCAAGTCAGGCCTGGCCCCGAACGACATCTTTGAGCTTGGGACGCTGGATGGGATACTTGGGTGTGTTGCATCCGGTGTGGGCATCAGTTGCCTACCGCGTTCGGTTATTGAAGGAAGCCAGTATAGAGAGCTTCTTACGATCCACACCTTGGAGGACTCGGAACGTTTCATCGACACCTACGCGATGCAGAACGCTGGCCAGATCCGGAACGGAGCTGTCGGGGAGTTCCTCAAATTCATCCTGCTGCCTGATGATCCAGCTGCAAACATGGCCTGATCAGTTGGCTTTACCTTCTCATTGTCAGAACGATGTGTGCGGATACTTCCGTCTATAGAAAATGAACTGACCTCGCTAACGTTTCTGAATGAGCGAGGTATGAACGATGAAGCTAAGAGACAGTGGGCTGCATTTCGGGTTTGTTTCCGTAGTTGGACACTGGGGAGGCGCGGCTATGCTCGCGGCTTTTCTCATAAGCGCCAGCGCCTCAGAACTCTCGGACGCAGAGCCTAGTTTCACGCAAAATGTGACGTTCTGGATATCCCTTCTTACGGCTCTGGTTTTTGCGTTCCGCCTGTATTGGAGAATTGTGAATTTCCACCCTGCGCCTCTTGGTGGCGCAAGCCCGGCTCAGGTGCTCGCCGGTCGCGGTGTCGCGCTGGGAATGTTGCTGGCAGGCGTCATTCTTCCGACCCTTTTTCTGGCCAAGGCGTTTGTGACACCAGGGAGTAGCTGGTGGCTTACGCCGCTGTTCTGGTTCGGAGTTGCCTGCTTTCTTTGCGGGCTTGCTCTCCACCTCTATGGCGCATTCACACACCACTTCGTTTTGAAAGATGACAGCCTAAAGAGGGTGATGGGGCACAAGGTCGATCTTTGAGAAAGAAACCGCTTTAGGCGGTGCAGATGTGACTTTTGGTGGGACCGGTGCCGTGGTTGGCCCCGCACCGATGCCTTCGTCGTTTGGAACCATCAGCACTGTCTTATTGCCTTCGGGCCGTTGGTAACGATCAATACTGGCACGGTACTTGTGACATGCGTCCTGTTGCTTCGTCGGCAACCTTCAAGCCGAGGTTCGCGTGCGTGGGCGGTAGCCTTTTCGGTCAAGCGATCTACGCAAAACGATTGACCCGACCAATTTGCGACTCTCTCATCGGTCAACTGCGTCCCAACAAATCGCCAGATTGGGAAAAGCCCATAGCGTTCGTCGCGCCCCTTGCCACAAGGGCGCGACGTCGTGTTCACCTACCGGTAGTATGGTGATTGCATCTGACGGCTCGCCGTTGCCGTTGTTGCGGCATCAAACACCCGTGTGTAAGGGGCGGCTCCCATGCTTGCCGCGACGCTCGGGAACTGGTTGATCGCGAAGTCGAGCGCTTGATCCATTGTATCGAATGCATCAAAGCCACCAAGCGTATGGGTAGACGCGCCGCTGAGCCAAACCTTGTTTTGGAGGCCTGGCACCTGTTTCAGCCTTTCATTGCGCGTGCGCCAGTCAAAGCTTTCAAAGGGCTGCGAGAGTTGCAATTCAGTGTAGACAAATGCACCCGGCGTGCGTTCTGGGGTTGCGCCATAGTGTACAGCCCCAAGATCCTCGCTGGCCTCTTTCACAACTTGTGCATCAAACACGCGGGTGTTGTGGGCTACGCCAAAGGTGCGCGGCTCTGTTGGGAAGTATTCGGTCACGAACTTGGTGGCATTCTCTTGGCTATCGAAACCATAAAAACCACCGAGCGAGCCGGTTCCGTGACCGTGAAGCCAGGTTTTGTTCAAGAATCCAGGCTGTTTCTTGATGTCTTCATTGATGCTTGGCCATGGGGCGTCGTCGAAGGGCACTGAAATGGCGACTTCTGTGTAAACGAAGGCTTGTGGTGTCACTGGGTTTTCCTTTGCGTGAATGAGTTTCGGTGCGAGCGCCGCACCGGTGGTTGCGATCAGCATCTCACGACGTGTGAGCCGTGATGTGCCGTTTGGATTGTGTGTTGTCATTTGCGACTCCTATCAACTTGCATTTTGCAAGTTGATAGCTTTGTCCGATATGTAATTGCAAAACGCAAGTTGAAAAGTTAAACGAACGACATGAGTACCAAACCAAAGCGCCCCCTGTCCGGATGTCCGATCGACTACGCCCTCAGCGTGTTCGGGGATCGATGGTCATTGCTCATTATCCGTGACATCGCGATCAAAGGTGCAAAGACCTACGCTGAGTTACTTGAGGGGTGGGAGGGCATTTCCACGAACATTCTTGCGCAGAGAATGAAGCATCTCGAGGAAAAGGGGATCGTTGAAAAGCACAAGAACCCCGCCAATTGGCGAAGCTCTATCTATGAGCTTACGCCAAAAGGCCGGGCACTTGCACCGCTACTCGCGGAGTTGGTTCTTTGGGGGGGCACATATAACGACGCGGGTGAACCAATGCGGGACACCTATGACGCAGTCCAATCTGACCGCGCCGAATTCGAGCGCGCGATACGTGAAACGCAACGACCCGCAGGCAGATAGCAACCAGCGATTTGGCGGCGCGCGAAACGCGCCGCCAGCTGCAACGGCCTGAGTGACCGGACGGGCGATACCCAACCTTTCAGTCAGCCGGTCTTCAAAGCGCCTGTTTCCTGTATTCTGTAACCGGCAGACCGCCGATCCCCCAGCTTTCCAGCTTGACCTCGTCAATGACCACGACCGTGGTTGCCGGGTTCTTTCCCAGAACATCAGACAAAAGCTTGGTCACGCCGGAAATCAGCTGCGCCTTTTCACCGTCGCTTGGACCATTTCCGTTCGGCCCGCCCTCTTGAGTCACCTTGATGTTGACATAAGGCATCGGTCATTCCTTTCGTGGGATGTAGGTGAAGACTTTCGTCACAATTCGCCATTCGCTGCCCTCGCGGACAAGAGTAAGAAAGTCGAGGTAGTCACGACCCATCATACTCATTCGGGCCGTGACGCGTGCGATGCGCTCTGACCCAAATGCAATTTCAAGAATGGCCTCATCACGGGGATCACCACGCTCAGAGGGTGGCGTACGCCCATCAACACGGGACATATAAGTCTCTAGATCGAGGCAGAGCTCATCCCCGTCGGTCGCGCAAAAATAGGCGAGCTTCGAGTGGAAAACCTTGCGCAACATATCGCTGTTCGCGTGATGCAGGCCATCGAAGTAGAGTTCGACCAACGACACAACCTGTTTGTGATCTTGAGGTGTCATTCGATCAACCCTTCGGCGCGCATAGCCTTCTGAGATGCGGGACGTGCAACGCCGCGCTTGATGTAGGCTGCAATGCTCGGCCACGGTGTGAGGTCAATTTCCGTGAAGTTGGCCCAGTTGGCGACAACGAAAAGATAGGCGTCCGCCACCGAGAACGTGTCATCAACGAGCCAGGTGCGCCCGTCCGCGAGTTGTGGTTCCAAAAGATCGAACCGTTTGGCGACAGCCTTACGGGCGTCTTCTTTGCCTTGCTCCGTGGTGCTGGAATTGAAGAGGGGTGAGAACGCCTTGTGCAGTTCAGCAGCGGTCCAGTTGAGATGTTCCTGTACACGGGTGCGCGACATCGTTCCTGCAGCAGGGGCGAGATTGGCGCTTGGGTTTGTGTCGGCAATGTACTGAAGGACGGCTGCCCCCTCGGTGAGCAGGTCATCATTATCCAATTTCAACGTTGGCACATAGCCCTTCGGGTTGATGTCCAGATAGGCATCGCCCGATTCAGTGCGCGCTGCGTCCGTGTCGACGGATTCAATCTCGAAGGTTGCACCGACTTCGATCAAGGCGATGTGGCTGGCAAGCGAGCAGGCACCGGGTTTGTAGTAGAGTTTCATCTCAGTCTCCAATGTTTGGTTAGACCTCGAAGATAAGTTGCAACTTGATCGAAAGATAATATCATTAAATGTATAAAACGATCTATTAAACGGATTGAGAAATGAAGCTTGAACAACTGGTAGCCCTCGACGCTATCGTCTCTACCGGGACGTTTCGCGGAGCGGCTGAGCAGTTAAACAAGTCCCAAAGCGCCATCAGCAATGCTATCCGGCTCTTGGAAGAAGAACTTGATATTCAGATGTTTAGCCGCGCCGCATATCGGCCATCGCTGACACCAGAGGGCGATGTCTATTATCGTCAAGCATTGCGGGTTCTACAGCAGATGCGCGAACTCAAAAGGACGGCAGGTCGGTTGAGTGCCCATGAAGAAGCAGAGCTGCGCTTGGCGGTCAGTAGTACGCTGCCACTACATCCAATTCTGGCCGCGCTGAAGGACATTGGTCAAGTTTACCCGGCAACTCATATACGGCTTGCCACCGAGAGCATGGGGGGCCCGGTTGCCCGACTGATGGAAGGACAAGCAGACATTGCGATCGCCAGCTTGGCGGATGTCGCGCTCGACAAAGTGGATACGCATCCCGTGGCCGAAGTCACAATTCGACCACTCGCTACGCCTGATTTTGCTGCCGAGCTTGGAACCCAAGCAATGACGCCTGCTTCCTTGCAAGGCCGGGTGCAGGTCGTGGTTGCCGGTACAGGTGGACAACAATTTGACCAGAGTCGCGACCTGTTGGCAGGTGGCAATAAATGGACCGTCTCGGATTTCGCATCCAAGAAGGAGGTCATTCTGTCTGGTTTGGGATGGGGCGGCCTGCCTGACCATCTGACGGTTGACGAGAGAAAGACAGGCAGGCTTGTCCCGTTATCGGTGAACAGCTTCCCACCACGTCATACTGTTCTTCATGCCATTCGGCGCAAAGATGTTGTTTCCGGCATCGTTGCCAATACGCTTTGGGACAAGTTGACTGGCCTCGATTCCACATCTGATGCACAGGTCTGACGCCCGCACTTGTCTCTACCCGGACAATGCTCAAGGCGGTGATCTCTACATGCATCAATCAGACGCCAACCGAGGCAAAAGGTGACAGGTTGCACGTAAGCTTCACGGTAAACGTCAAGCGCGAACAACGTCAGAAAGGCAGCCGGGTTCGGGTATCCGAAAAGTGGACAATCATCGTCAGAAAGGACGGCATTACGCCGGTCGGGGTCCGATGTGATCGTAGGCCGCGCAGACGTAAGTGACCACCCAACGAGGTTCTTCATCGCCCAGATGAGCGATTTACGCTGATATTTTCAGAAGTACAGCGAAGCATTGGAATCGCATGACGAATGGCCGTGGAAGATTTTTCAGCCTCGATTTTCTAGGGATAAAATCACCTAAAAGATGTTACTGACGGGCGCGTCGGTGGCAGTCCACAGGCGCAGGTGCTCGCCGGGACGTCGGAGGCGTGACACGCGTCACAAGTGCGAGCAAACCGGGAAGACTGATTAAGATCGCAATCAAGAGTTTCTTGGCGTTTCTTTAGAAAACGACACGATCATATCTCAAATTCTAAACGATTTTCCGCATGAGGCTTTGAAACGACCTGTCATGGGCAGGCACGGCACGCAGGCGCGGAGGTGGCACATTGCTGGCGCGGGCAGACCGCCACAAATGTGCGATGCGGCAAGCATTCGCTTTGCAGCAGAACCTGGCATCACTATTCACGACCCAAAGAACGCGCGACGACATCTGCGATGTCGACAACCGGAGCGTCAGTTCCGCTTGCGAGAACGGCAATGGAAAGATCTTGTGTCGGATAGACCCTCACTACGGCCGCAAAACCCGGACCGCCGCCGCGATGTTGCAACCATTGTGCCGCCGCATCACGTTCGAACCAACCTAGGGAAAAATCCTGTGGATCCGGTGCAACCATCAGCTGCACAGTGTCGTCACTTTGGAGAACCGGGCCTTTTGCCATTGTGACGGCACCCAAACGGGCGGCGTCTCGTGCGGATGCAATCAGACCTGTTGGCGGGGTCGCTTTGATGTAGACGCGGTTCAGCCACCAAATCCGACCGTCCCTTTTCCTGACCAGATCGTTGAGATCGGCGAAAAAGGGAAGCACCGGTGTGAAGACATGCACCAATGGGTGCGACCCGAGCGCTTCGTTTGCGGGTTGCGGTGCGCTAAAGACAAAGCTGCTGGACGCCATTCCTGCGGGTTGCAACACGCGCTGCAATACCGGGTCTTCATAGGCCTGCCCGGTCCGGGCCTCGATAATCGCGCCGAGCAGCATGTATCCAAGGTTGCTGTAGCTGCGGTCGGAACCGGGTTGGAATCCAAGATCGCGATAGGCAGGCAAATTTTGGCGCAGAAACTCCGTTTGGCTTGGCAGATACTCGTCATACTGCAGCCACCCAAACACCGCCGGCACTGTGTCTTGAAGACCCGAAGTGTGGCGCAAAAGATCACGGGTTGTTATGCGGTTTTCCGCGGCTTCGTCCAAATCCAGCCAGGGCAGAATTTCCGCAACCGGCTGGTCGAGATCAAGTTCCTGATCCTCGGCCAGCGTCAAGATCGTCAGCGCTGTCGCGAGTTTGGTAACAGACCAAATGTGATATCGTGTCTGCGGCCTCGCCTTTTGATCCTTGAATGGATCTGCTGTTCCTGACGCCACTTCCCATACAACTTCGCCGTTCTGAATAACTGCGAACGATATCGCAGTGGCGGCTTGCGCTGATACGATGCTGTCGAGCCACGGTTTGAGGTCATCGCGATCAACCGGTGCTGTGGGTGCCGCAGGATGGGGGACCATCATCATCCACACAGCGAGCATGACAGAGGCGAGCAGACCAATCACCCATTTCACCCATCGCTTATGCGCCACATGTTTCATAACTTCCCCTCAAATTTCCGCATCTCGGAAAGGAAGGACAAGGCTACGGATTGGGCGTCTTGGTCAGTCGCGTTTAGGTCCGGCACTAAACCCGCGCCTTCAATCCGACCGCTGCCATGGCTTACATAGTCGGCTATGGGCAAGGACAGGGTAAAATGATCTCCGACATCGAAGGGTTGTTGAATCAGCAGAGCGCCTGCACTGGTCTCACCGATCAGCGCGGCACCGCGCGCGGTTCGCAGAACCTCGGCGACGAGTTCAGAGGCGCTTTGTGTTTGACCATTGATTAAGAACGCGATTGGACCCTGATACATCGGCCGCATGGGCAAGAAATGGACGCGTGTGACGGCATGGGACGCAAGGTGGTTCCAGAGACCAACGACAGTTGTTCCGTGCCAGGGCTCTAGCGCATCGATCTCTGGGCGTTCTGGCATCAAGGTACCTTCCCGAGGCCACCCCCGCCCCAATAGAACACCGGCATCGACACCATCTGCGATGCAGTGGCCAACGAGGTGGCGCATTGCAAATGCCCCGCCGGGGTTATCACGCAGATCAATGATCAGGCCCCTCGCATCCGCTGCCACAATGTCCTCGAACGCTGCGGTGATGCGCGGGCCGGTGTCCTGGCCCATGAAGGTTCGGACAGAAAGGCAGGCAATCCCATGGTCCCATGCCAAGGCTACGGCCTCGGGACCGACTTGCATGGCATCGAAATGTCGGCCCATCTCTGCTGCTTTGCGGCGTTGGACAGACAAAGCGACATGAGACAGGCCAATGCGGCTGAATATGCGTGCGAAATCGCGGCAAAGGTCTTCGGGGCCTTGTATGGCTTCGGCTATTTCCATCAGCTCAGCGAACAACGCCTGCGCTTGGCGCGATGTCACCCATGCGGGGTCGAAGAAGTTCCGTTCGAAGATGTCGGCAACTATTGTGACGGATCGGCGGTAATCGTTCGGGCTTGCCGCACCGGGGCCGGAGGTCATGGCCAAGCCTGTCGCGCAGAGCGCCCCAATAAATGACCGGCGGTCCATCGAACAGGGCGGAATGGACGTGAGGGGCACGTTCGGAACACCCGAAGGCGAACCTTTGAACACATGACCCAGTGCTTCAGCGATGGTATTCATTGCAGCACCGGCAACGCGAGGTGCGTTGTCCTGAAGCCCGATCTGTGTTTGAGGCCATATCCGAACGCACGGTCAAGGCCGATATGGGCGATCCAGATCGTTACCAGCGCGATCACCTCTGACCAGCCAACGAGCCCGCTGATCGTCCCGACCGCGGCGGGGCCGATGTAACTGTGCATCGCATTATAGGTAATCGCGCCGACGCGATTGCCGAAAGCGTAACCGACCATCGCCAGGTCAGGCGCAAGGAAAAAGATCGCGAATAGCGTCCAGCTTTGTCCCAAACTGGCATAGGCAACGATGGAAGCAAGCCCAATCGCGAGGCCCTCCGATCGCAGCAGGGGAATCAATTGATAAGTCGTGGGTCGTTTCGGGTTAGTCGTTTCGGAATCCATTGGATCAGTCCATTTTTTTGATTGGTGCCGAGATACGGGCAAGGTGAAACACCAGAACCGAACAGGTCGTATTCCGCCCTGCGCATCAGCTGCACACGAATTTCTCGGCCTAAGGAAGCGTTGTTGGCAGGCTGTCGCATTCCACGTCTGTTTTGTGCGCACCAAGGACATCGGCAAACAGGCTGCGGCCCGGGTTGATGACAAAGCTTGTGTCTGGCGATAGGCCCTGCGCCAGGTACAAGTCTGCCGCGTGATCTGTGGCATCGGATGAAACGCGCACCATGTCGCTGACCAAATCCTGCCCTGCGAGCAGGTCGCCCATCACTTCCGGGTTTGTGACAACAATTCGGATCGGTCCTGCGCGCCCCACATCGACATCTTCGCCAGCGAAGTCGCCAGCGACAATGCGGACAGGCATCGTGTGACAGGCGCCGTTGATGCGAAACGCTGCGGTGCCTTGACCGGCAAACCCGCGCAACATCAGAAGGTTCCCTTTCTTGGGGTTCGGGATACTGATGACGGCGATGTCCCGTCCCGCAACGATGGCCGTTTCAGCCTTTGCAACATCGGTTACTGCGACGGTGGCCAATACCACGCTGGCCGCCAACCCAATGGTCGTCAGATGATCTTTGAGCATTTTTGGTTTCATGACATTTCCTTTCACGGTTGCTGTCCCACGCATGTGGGCTCTGGAACCTAGAAAGGTGAAAAGCAGAATATCTGCGCCCGAATTTACGTTTCCGAACGTTTGAAATCGCGATTGCGAACGTGGTAGTTGCCACTTTCCTGGCGTTTATAGTCAGACGGAGTTTGGCCGGTCAGGCGTCGAAACTCTGTGTTGAAACTGGATTTGCTCTGGAAGCCGGCTTCTAACATAATGTCGGTCACAGGCAGATCAGTGGTTGTTAACAGCATCGCGGCATGGCGCACGCGAAAGCCATTGATATAACGCGATATATTCTCTCCGTGAATGCGATTAACCGCTTTTGAAACGCTCCGGGCTGGGCAGTGAATCCGCCGCCCCAGCCGCGCGAGCGTCAGGTCAGGGTCCGTAAACATTTGCTGTTCTGCCATCAGTTGATCAAGCTTGCGCAACAGGTCCTGATCCTCTTCCAGAGGTGTGTCGGCCGCAGGATCGCATGAAGCCTGCCGTGTCTGGCCCCCGAGGACCAGTGGCACACCAATAAGGGCGCTTAGCAGGATGACCGTAACAACGACGCCAGATACGCCCGTCAGGAGCTGGATAATCCCTGTATTGCCTGCAGAAAGCACCGCAACAAAGATCAAATCGGCCGCAACGATCAGGGCGATGAAGAGGAGCGCAAAGAGCAGCGCAACTCTGGTCATGCGATATTTGTTTGGTGCAACCTGAACAAACACTTCCGGCGATTGGAACAGCATCCTTGCCAGCAAAATGGCACAGATGGCGTTGGTGCCGATCACGACCAAATCAGCGGACCATGCCGTTTGTAACAAGAGCGCAAGCTGCCCTGCGATCAGACCAAAGGCTGTTATCACAAGGTTCTGTCCAGTCGGAGACCCGGTTGTAGATGCAAGTGATTGAAAGCCAAGCCATAGCGTTGGGGCGATCAGTATCGCAATATGAGGCTGTATTGGGCTCAGCGCTTCGATCCCATATACGGATCGTAAACCCACAAAGACGGTGACCACTGCAACGAGGCTAAGTGCTAGGCCAAACAGAAGGCGCGCTGCAACGGGTAGTCGCGGTCGGCTCACAACCGCTGCTGCGATGAAGACCGCAAGAATTGAAATGAGCCAAGACGTGGGAACCGTGCTCACCGTGGTACTCCTCAAATCACATTCTCAAGCGCAATGGCTTTGTTGCCCCGCAATGTTTCGGACGCTGTTCACCAGAGCTGTTTGACAAACAAGATCATAGTACCATCGAATTTAACACCAGCCGCATTTGAGCTTGCTCATGGTCCCCGGTACGAAATCGCGTTTCTGAATAAATTTCAAACGTCAGACAGAAGGCACTCTCGCTGTTTCGTAGATGCCATAAACGGCTCACACTCGATAAGAGCCACTGGCCCCTACCGTCTAAACATCGCTCTATCGACCACGGAAGACGGCTTTGAAAGGGTCCTCGTAGTTCTGGCCCCGTGCGGGAAAAGTGACGTTTGATTTTTGCGTTTTGGAGCCCTGGCGAGTGACCGGTTTATCGCTGCGAGCGACGAGGCGGTTCAGTCCTTGGGGCAAGTGCCACAGATGCTGCGCCGGCAATAGCCGCAGCCGCATTGGTCCGGTTTACCCTGCAATCTCGCCATTCGTAGCGGCATTCACCGCCCGTGCCCCTGCCCGCTAACCGCCCAACAGGTAAGCAGCCGTCAGCACACAGCTACCAAGGGCCATGGACAGCAGGCCAAACACCCTGCGTTGTTCCAGCGTCAGGCTGCGCAGGGCGGCAAGAAGGTCTTCGACAAGCGAAGGGGCCAGTGCGTACACCAGCCCCTCGATCAACAGGACAAGGCCAAGGCCTGTCAGGACGTAGACCATTACTCGCCCTCGGCGCTCCGCGCACCTTGGTCAGATTTCAGATAGTTGAAGAATTCTGAATCAGGTGACAGCACCATCGAGGAATTGCCCGGTGTCAGCGACCGTTGATAGGCCGTCATGGAGCGATAGAATTCAAAGAATTCCGGGTCCGCGCCAAAGGCTTCGGCAAAGATCGCGTTGCGTTCGGCGTCGGCTTCACCACGGGTGATTTCGGCCTGACGAAGCGCATCGGAGGTCAGTTCGACAGCGGTCCTTTCTGCCTGCGCCTCGATCCGCTGCGCGGCCTCGCGGCCCCGTGCGCGTTCGTCTTCGGCTTCGCGTGTCCGTTCGGCTTGCATCCGCTCGTAAGTGGCGTTGAGGTTTTCCGGCGGCAGGTCTGTCCGCTTCAACCGAACGTCGATCACCTCAAGCCCCAGAGACCGGGCTTCGAAGATCGCGTCATTGCGGATGCGCAGCATCAGCGCGGCCCGGTCCGTTGACAAGATGTCGTTGGACGAGACCGTACCCAGCACGTTCCGCGTGGTGTCGCGCAGAATACCGTCGAGACGCGATGCGGCGCGTTCTTCGCCGCCGTCACCAACGGCCTGACGGAACCGTTCCACATCCGAGATCCGGTAGCGCGCAAAGGCGTCGACCACGAGGCGGCGATCATCCGAGGGTGTCACCTCGAGCGGTTCAAGGTCACGGCTGAGGATGCGGTCGTCATAAAAAACGACATTCTGCACCAGCGGGATTTTGAAACCCAGGCCAGGTTCTTCCTGCACTTTGACGATTTGACCAAACTGCAACACCAGCGCCTTGCGGCGTTCGTCCACGATGAACACAGACGAAATGGCCAGAACGGCGATCACAACAAGGGCGGGCAGAAGGAAAACTGATTTCCGCATTAGTTTGACCCTCCGGTGTTGGTGGTTCGGTTCGAACGCAGCTCATTCAGGGGCAGATAGGGAACAACGCCCTGCCCGCCGCCACCGCCGCTGTTTTCATCCAGCAAGATGATGTCGACGCCGCCAAGGACCTGTTCCATCGTTTCGAGGTAGATCCGCTTGCGCGTGACTTCGGGTGCTTTGGTGTATTCGTCCAGAACAGCGGTAAAGCGTGACGCCTCACCAGCGGCTTCGTTGACGACCTGTGCGCGGTAGGCTTCGGCCTGTTCCAGCGTTTGCGCGGCCTGACCACGGGCCTCGGCCACCACACGGTTGGCAGTCGCGTCGGCCAGGTTTGTGGCCCGGTCACGTTCCTGTTCCGCATCCTGCACGTCGCGGAAGGCAGCGATCACCGGCTCTGGCGGGTCGGCCTTGTTGAAGTTCACACGGACGATGTTCACGCCGCTGTCGTAGCTATCCAGCGTTGTCTGGATTTCGTCGCGCAGACGGTCAGCAATCGCACCACGGTCCCTGTTGAGGATCGGGGCCAGATTTGACTGGGCGATGATTTCGCGCATCACCGATTCAGCGACCGCTTCGATGGTTTGCGGCGGGTCAGCGAGATTGAACAAGTATTGCTGCAGGTCAACGATGTTCCAGACCACCTGAAAGTCGATGTCGACGATGTTTTCGTCGCCCGTCAGCATCAGACCAGCGTCAAGGCCGGACCGGCTGGTGCCGATGTCGATGCTGCGTTCGGTTGTGACGGCCTGAACCTCGCGCGTGACAACCGGCCAGGGGGCAAAATTCAGGCCCGGACCATTGGTCGACATGTAAGAGCCAAAGAGCAGTTCAACGGATTGTTCTTCGGGTTTCACGGTATAGAACGACTGGAACGCCCAAAGGGCCGCTGCCGCCAAAAGGCCGAGGCCAACGGTGCCGCGCGTCAGGCCCGGACCAGCAGAACCGCCGCCTGTGCCGTTAGAGCCGCCACCCTGACCGCCGCCGCCCATCAAGACGCGCAGCTGTTCGCGACCCTTGTTCACCAGATCATCAATCTCTGGGATGTTGGGTCCGTCGTTTCGTGGGGGGCGTGGCGGGCGTGGTGGCTCGCCACCGTTTCCGCCGTTGTTGTTGCCACCGCCGCCCCATGGGCCACCGTTGTTGCCTGCCATTGTGCGTTGATCTTCCTTATTTCATGACCCCGTAAGGCCGTTGGTCTACCAAATGTGCCCGAAAGGGCGAAATTCAAGCCGAACGCATCGGCATCTTCATCGTTACAAGCTCTTCCGACATGGTTGGATGCACCGCGCAGGTGGCATCAAACTGTTCTTTTGTCAGGCCATTTTTGACAGCAATCCCAACCATCTGGATCAATTCGCCCGCATGATCTGCGACGATATGACAGCCCAGAACAACGCGGGTTTCCTGGCTGACGATCAGTTTCATCAGAACCCGTTCGGACCCGCCTGCAAAGGCCTGCTGCATCGGTTTGAACGAGGTGCAGTAGACATCAATCGGGCCTGCGTCGCGGGCCTGTTCTTCGGTCAGGCCAACGGTGCCGAGTTCCGGCTGGGTAAAGACCGCAGAGGGGATCAGGTCATGATCGACCTTGGTGGGCTTGCCGTTAAAGACCGTGTCCACAAAGGCCATGCCTTCGCGGATCGCCACCGGTGTCAGTTCCACCCGGCCCGTCACATCACCAATCGCATAGATCGAGGGCACGTTGGTCTGACTGTAGTCGTCAACCTCGATGGCCCCGCGCCGGTTGGTGTTCACGCCCGCGGCCTCCAGCCCCAGATCCGTGGTATTGGGTGCGCGGCCCGTGGCAAAAACCACGTGGTCAAAGACCTGTTCTGAGCCGTTTGTGGATTTCACCCAGATCGGTCCGTCGTAGGCCTGCGCATGGTTGTCGGGCACCCCTGCCCCGCCAGCGGCGTCGCTGGCGGTGGGTTGTGGCACACTGTGGTCATCCGAGGCAGGCCCCATCTCGACGATGTTGGTGCCAAGGTGCAGATCAATGCCGCGCCCCATCATGCTTTCGGCCAAAAGGCCGCGCGCCTCGTCATCAAACCCGCGCAGAATTTGTGCGCCGCGATAGTATTGTGTCACCTTCACGCCCAGCCCGTGCAGGATGCAGGCGAATTCGCAAGCGATATATCCGCCGCCGATGATCAGTACAGATTTGGGCAGTTTCTTCATCTTGAAGATGTCATTGGAGGACAGCCCCAGGTGCGCATTGGGCATATCGGGGCGGACCGGATGGCCGCCGGTGGCGATCAGGATGTGTTTGGCGGTGACGTCCTTGCCATTGATCGTGACCGTATGCGGGTCTTTGAGCACAGCGCGCCCGTCGTGGATTTCGACATCAGAGCCGCCCAGCAGGTTGCGGTAGACGCCTTCAAGCCGATCCAATTCGCCGTTGAGCTTGCCACTGAAGGCCGCCCAGTCAAATGCGCCGATCTGGGCGTCCCAGCCGTAGGCCTGCGCTTCGGCCACCTGGGCGGGATAGGTGCTGGCGAACACCATCAGCTTTTTGGGCACGCAGCCGCGGATCACGCAGGTGCCGCCCATGCGGTATTCTTCGGCCAATGCGACTTTGGCGCCCGTGGCGGCAGCAACGCGCGCAGCACGTACCCCACCAGAGCCGCCGCCAATCACGTAGAGGTCGTAGTCAAATGCCATTGTCGTCGTCCCGTCGGTCTGCTGCTTTGGCGCAACCTAAACATCACGACTGCTAAGGACAACGGCCCCTGACGCGATTGTGGGCCAAGGGCGGGGTCTAAAGGATAAAGTCACCGCGGGCCATGTCATCTACATGCTTCATTTCGATCATCGCGTCGATCTGCCCGTCGCCGTCAGCATCAATCATCACCATGCGCCCGACAAAGCCAACCTCGCCCCGGCCGGTGCCATTGAAATCAGCGTCGTTCACGAAGCGCAGGTTGTCATAGGCGCTGAGGTCGATCTTATCGATGCCTGATTTGAAGCCCTCGATCATGTCGCGGCTGGATTTGCTAACGCCGGTGTCGCCGGGTTCAAAGATAAAGACATCCTGCACGTTCTTGCTTTCCCAGGCGTGCATCATGTCCGCCCCCTTGCCGCCGATAAAGCGGTCGCGGCCTTCGCCACCATAGACCAGATCGTTGCCATTGCGCCCCAGAAGAACGTCATCACCATCATGACCGTGCAGATGATCGAGCGCGTCGCCACCTGAAATCCGGTCATTGCCGTCGCCGCCGTAGAGCTTGTCACGGCCAGCCCCGCCAAAGATCTTGTCGCCGTGATTGCCGCCGTGAATCTCATCACCGCCGCTGCCGCCGTCGATCCAGTCAAAGCCATCGCCGCCATAGATCATGTCGCCAGCGTCACCGCCATAAATCTTGTCGTTGCCGTGATCGCCGCCAATGGTGTCTGCGCCGCCGCCACCCGAAATCTTGTCAGCATTGTCGCCGCCGCCGATCTTGTCGTCGCCTTTGCCGCCAGAGATATTGTCAAAACCTGATCCGCCATAAAGGGAATCGTTGCCGTCCTGGCCCTTTATGACGTCGTCGCCATCGCCACCGCTCAGCTTATCCCAGCCAGCACCGCCTTCGAGCCGGTCATTGCCGGTGTCGCCATAGATTTTGTCGTTGTGCTTGCCGCCATAAAGCTTGTCCGCGCCGTTGCCGCCGCCGATGTCATCTTCGCCGTCGCCGCCGGTGATTGTGTCCCACCCACCCTCGCCATAAAGGTCATCGTCGCCGCCTGCGCCATCAATGGTGTCGTGCCCCTCGCCCCCGCCGACCTTGTCGTTGCCCGACCCGGCCCAGACGATATCATCACCATCGCCAGCCCAAACCTTGTCGGCCCCGCCTCCGGCGGTGAAAATCTCATTCCGGGCGGCTGCGAAGGCATTGGAGTAGTCGCCGCTGTGCAGGGTTTCGGACTTGGATGAGCCATAGACACGGTTTTGGCCATTGACGAAATAATTCAGCCAACCCGCTACATCCACGAGCGTTTCATTGGCGTTACCGTCTTCGTTCAGCAACCGGCCATCGCGGTAACGGAACCCGACATGGTAGATCGCGTCGGCCACGGTATCCACGTAGTCGCGGCCCTGAAATTGCAACGTGCCACCGTCACCCTGCACCAGATGAAAACCGGTTTCTTCGTTGCCTTCATCATCGCCGTGACCGATCACAAATTCACCATAAAGCGCAGGATTCGCGCGGATGTGGTCGCTGATCTTCATCAGATCGGCGGCGGTGATCCGGCCATCATCATTCACGCCAGTGTCTTCAATGGCCTGCCCGATGGCGTTGTTCATCATCACGCCACCTGCGATCCCGCCCCGGATATCAGCGTTCGAGACGTTCTTCTGGATCCCCCCATCGCGTTCAACGAATCTGAGGATGCGGTCCATTGCAATTGTGGCAGCGGGTGTTGGCATGATGTGTCCTTTCGGGTGGCTGGGTGCGGTACCTATGTGCGGGTCTAGCTACCAAAGCGGACGGCGTTGTGGCGAGAGAACGGCATTGTTCCAACCGGCTTAAGCCGCTCGAAAATAAGCGAAAAATCGCACAACCGCCGGAACAGCGCCGAACCGATTGTTGCGGAGCTTTGGTTAATATCTTGAAAACGCTTGCAATGGCGCAGGGCTGCGAACAGGCGGCATCCTGCCACCGCGGAGGGGCGGTGGCTGGGCGCTTTTCTGCTTAGTCAGACCAAAACCGCGCTAGTCAGCCATGTCAGAGAACAGATTGTCGGTTTCAAGAAAATCAAACCGGGTCTCTTCGCTGGTGCCGGTGTTGATATCCTGCACTTCGACCCGACCATCGCCGTAGCCGATCACCACGGCGTCGCAGATGTCGATGAACAGGCCATTTTCCACCACACCCGGCACCTGATTGAGCACCAGCGACAATTGCCGCGCATTGCCGATCCGGTTGAGGTGCAGATCAAGAATATGGTTGCCCTCGTCCGTCACAAAGGGGGCGTCGCCGTTCATACGCAGGCTGGCGGAATTGCCCAGCACATCCATGCCGGTCAGCATCTCTTCGATCAGGGTCTTGGAGGTTTGCCAGCCAAATGGGATCACCTCGACCGGCAAGGGGAAGGCCCCCAGCGTATCCACCTTTTTCGAGATATCAGCGATCACGACCATCTGGTCAGAGGCGGTTGCCACGATCTTTTCCTGCAGAAGTGCGCCGCCACCGCCCTTGATCAGGTTGAGATCACCGTCGTATTCGTCAGCGCCGTCAACGGTGATGTCGAGCCATTTCGCCTCGTCCAGAGAAATCACTTCGATCCCGACATCGCGGGCAAGCTGCGCGGTGCGGCTGGAAGTCGGCACACCTTTGATGCGCAGCCCTTCGTCCCGGACCAGTTCGCCCAGGCAGCGCACAAGCCAGGCGGCTGTCGATCCGGTGCCAAGCCCCACCTTCATCCCGCTTTCCACAAATTCAGTGGCACGTTTGGCGGCCACAAACTTTGCTTTGTCGATGGGGGACAGTTCCGATGGCATGGCAAGCTCCTGTAGCAGACGAGGGCGTTATAGGCCCAAAGAGAAACCGGCGCGAGGGGGCAAATCAGTCCCCCTTCACGCGGTCGTGTCTGGGGTGTTGCACGGGCTTGGTTAATGTGGCGCAAAGGCGGAGGCAATTTGATGAAGTATATCGTGGCACTATTGTTGGCGTGCATGGCCTCTGTGGGGGTGGCGCAGGACCGGGACGGCAATGACACGCCGGGCGAATGGGTCGTGACGCATCAGGCGGCCTATGGGTTGTGGGATGTCTTTTGCGATGAACGCACAACCGGCGATCTGACAGAAGAGCGGTGCTATATCCGCTATGTGGAGGTGTTTTCGGCCCGCCCCAAGTTCGGGGCGATGTTCGTCTTTGTCACCGGTGCCGGTGTCGAATTCGGGATGGAGGCAGGCACCGTCTTTCCCGGCGAGGGGCCGCAGATCATCCGCGACGACGCGCAGGTCTGGGTGGATAACCGATTGGGCTGTCGCACTGGGTTGACCTGCACGATGGACGGTGAGGCAGCGCAGGATTTCCTGAACGCGGCGCGCGGCGGTGGTGTATTGCAGATGACTTTCACGGACCGTCATGGCGCGCCGCAAGACCTGCGCTGGGATCTGACGCGGTTTGACGCAGCCTTTGCCGATTGGCGGGCCCAGTCTGCCGCGCGCGATCTGCCGCGCCCTTTTGAGTGACCAAGCGTCGGTTTCGGTCGCCCCCGTGGGCGATTGCGCGGTAGAAACACCACATGACCACGCCGCTGCGCCTGCATTACGCCCCTGACAACGCATCCTTGTGCGTCCGACTGGCGCTCGATCATCTGGACCTGCCGTTTGAGACGGTGCTGGTGGATCGCGGCGCGCGCGCCCAGCGCAGTGCCGCATATCTGGCGCTGAACCCAAATGGGCTGATCCCGGTGCTGGAAACACCCGAGGGGCCGATGTTTGAAACCGGCGCGATTCTGTTGTGGCTGGCGGACCAAAACGGCGGGATGATGGCGGGCCCACGTGGCGCGGGTCGTGCCCATGATGTGCAGTGGTTGGTCTGGCTGGCCAATACGCTGCACCCCGCACTGCGCATTCTGTTTTATCCCGACAAGCACGTCGATGGCGATGTCCGTGCGCTGCACGAAAGAACCCAAGCGCGGGTCGCAGAGATGTTGCGCGTGATGAATGATGCCGCGCGCGCGCCGTGGCTTGAGGCTGATGGCCCGACAGCGCAGGGCTGCTATCTCGCACCGATGCTGCGCTGGCTGGCGCTTTATGGTGCGCCAAATGACTGGTTCGCCCTGTCCGACTACCCAAGGCTTTTGGCCTTTGCCCGACGCGCCGACCAATGGGCCTGCACCGCCAAGGCGCAGGCGGCCGAAGGGCTTGGCCCCATGCCGTTTTCTGCCCCCTCACCCCCGAACCCGCCCGAAGGACGTGCGATCTGATGTTTCTGAGCGTTTTTGACATGTTCAAAGTGGGCGTTGGCCCGTCCTCGTCCCATACCATTGGTCCGATGGTCGCAGCGGCACGGTTTCTGGATCATCTGCGCGCGCAGCCGTTCAAGGTCGCCGGTCTGCGGGCCAGTCTGCATGGCTCGCTCGCGTTCACCGGTGTCGGACATGCGACGGACCGGGCGGTGATCCTTGGGCTTGCGGGGTTTGTGGCCGAGAACTATGACGCGGACCGGGCCGAAGCAGAGCTGGCGCGCATTCGCGCAGATCACAACGTGCAGCCAGAGGGGCTGGGCACGCTGGCGTTTCATCCCAAGGATGATGTGGTTTTCGACTTTGGCGATCCGCTGCCCGGCCATGCCAACGGGATGATCCTGCGCGGCCTTGATCCGCAGGGCGATGTGGTCACGCAGATCACCTATTATTCCATCGGCGGCGGCTTTGTCCTGACCGAGGCGGAATTGGCCGCGGGCAAGGACACCGACGATGGGCCGCCGGTCCCCTATCCGTTCAAGTCAGCGGTCGAGATGCTGGAGATGGCGCAGACCAGTGGCAAGAGCATTGCCGAGATGAAGCGCGCCAATGAGTTGAGCCGCCGCAATGCAGGCGGGCTTGATACGGGGCTGACCCGGATCTGGGAGGTGATGAACGCCTGTATTGATCGCGGGCTGACCACCGATGGCATCTTGCCCGGCGGGTTGAAGGTGCGCAGGCGCGCCAAGGGCATTCATGATGCGCTGATCGCGGAACGCGGGCTGAACCAGCCAGCCCCACATACGATCAACGACTGGATGTCGACCTATGCGATGGCGGTGAACGAGGAAAACGCAGCCGGGGGTCAGGTAGTCACCGCCCCCACCAACGGGGCAGCGGGTGTGGTGCCGGGGGTGATCCGCTATTGGCTGGACCACGTGCCGGGAGCCACGGTGTCAAAGGTGCCAGAGTTCCTGCTGACCGCAGCCGCCATCGGCGGGTTGATCAAGTTCAACGCCAGCATCAGCGGGGCCGAGTGCGGCTGTCAGGCTGAGGTGGGCAGCGCCAGTGCGATGGCCGCCGCTGGCCTGTGTGCCGTGATGGGCGGCACCCCGGAACAGATAGAAAATGCCGCCGAGATCGCGCTGGAACATCACTTGGGCATGACTTGTGATCCGATCCGGGGGCTGGTGCAGGTGCCGTGTATCGAACGCAATGGGCTGGGCTGCATCAAGGCGGTCAGTGCCGCCAGCCTGTCGCTGCGCGGCGACGGCACCCATCTGGTACCGTTGGATGCCGCGATTGAAACCATGCGCCAGACCGGCATGGACATGAGCGAGAAGTACAAGGAAACGGCACTTGGTGGCCTCGCCGTAAACGTGCCGAATTGCTAGTTTGGCGCAATGCCATCGCTTGATCCGCACTATACCGACCCCGTACTGGTCGCGCTTTATGATGCCGAATGCGGCTGGAGCGCGGATCGGGCGTTTTACGCCGCCCTGCCCGGCCCGGCGCCGATCCGTGTCTTGGACATTGGTTGCGGCACCGGATTGATTGCAGCGCGGATTGCGCAAGGCGGCCATGACGTCACCGGTGTTGACCCCGCGGGTGCGATGCTGGATGTCGCGCGGCAACGCCCCTGCGGTGACACGGTCAGATGGGTCGAGGGGTTTGCGGATGCAGCCCAAGGGCCGTTTGATCTGATCTACATGACCGGCCATGCGTTTCAGACCTTGCTGCAGGATACCGAAATTGCGGGGCTGTTTACCACCGTCCGCAGGCTTCTGGCGCCGATGGGCCGCTTTGTGTTTGAGACCCGTAACCCCCGTCAGGATTGGGCCGGGCGTTGGCATCACCGCAAAGAGATTGAAGGGCCGGATGGTCCGGTCACCCTGTCCCGCTGGGTGGATGAGGCGCGCGCGGATCAGATCACCTTTACCACTCGCTATCACCTGCCAGAGGGGCCCAAGGACAGCATCAGCACGTTGCGCTTTCTTGATCTGCCCGCCATTCGCCAGCACGCAGCGCGCGCCGGGCTGGACATGCAGCGGACCTTGGGCGATTGGTCAGGCGGGGCGTTTGACCCCATCGCGAGTGACGAGATCATTTGCGAGCTACGGTTGGCGCGAAAGGACCCGAGATGACCCTGACAGAAGCGATGAACACTTTTGGCCCCGCGTGGCTGCAATATTGGTTGCCGGTTCTCTTTGTTGGGGCTTTTGTCTTGCCGCTGGCCCTCTTCATCTGGCGCGAGACCCGGATGGCGGCAGTCTTTTGCATCGTCGCGAGCTTTGGCGCGGCCTTTGCCATCGACATGCTGTTTCAGCAAATGGGATATGTGAAGCTGTTGGGATTGCCGCACATCATCCTGTGGACTCCGCTTGCGATCTATCTGTGGCGCCTTATCAGCAAGGGCAATGCGCCCCGCGCGGCACGGGTGACTATGGGGATAGTCCTGACGGTGATCACGATCTCACTGGCCTTTGACTATGTCGACGTGGCGCGCTTTGCCCTTGGCGAACGCGCACCGGCCACAATCCCCGCGCAAGAGGGCTAGCTGCGGAACGTCGTGCATCTTCTAGTCGGTGCATCGACATTGCCAAATCAGAGCAGCGGACCGTTTCACGCAATAACGGCTCAATCGTGAAGCATTGGCCCAGACCTGCCTTTCCGCGCATCAGCTCGTATGTCTCAAATGCGGAACTTTGCCGACCTTCGTCGTTCTCCCAGCAATGGCAGGTCTCGAGCAGCGCAGTAAGAAAGACTGCTCGTGATTGCCGACGCCACTTTAGCCCAAAAGCGAGAGCGGTCTTTTCCAAGAAAGTCTGATTACTCGCACACTCAGGAAAGCGACTTGACGAGGAGGACCCAGTTTTCGGTCTCAGTCTCCCACCCGTCTTTGGCGCATGGGGCTTTGTCCAGCTCAGAGTATCCCTTTCGCTCGTATAGACGTCTCGCTCCCACGTTTTCGTCGGCGACAATTACACTCATTTTGTTGTACCCCGCGTCGCGGGCTATCGCGTCGGCGACATCGAGCAGTTTCGAACCAAGTCCCTGTCCTCGGTTCTCTGGGTAGCAAGCCAGAACATTAACATACCAGCTGTCTAGGGCTTTGTTTTCCAGCTCCTGCAAGGGGCGGAACAAGGCTGGGAAGTCATCTCCAATTTCTTCGGGTTCAGATCCGATGCCATAGCCTGTGAGGCCAGCAACCGCCCCGTTGCCAAAGTCGATGACGACCACTTGCCCCTCTTTTGCCTTTTCGGCCTGTCGCGCGCGACCGATGGCCCAAGCATCCTCGCCATCTTGCGCCAACCCGGTCCAGACATGGAGCGGCAGGCCTTCGCCTGCGAAGTTCACCAGGTCCGCAAGTGCATGGGCATCCGTTTCAACGGCCAATCGCAAAGGATTTTCAAGTGGTATCACTTCTCTCACTCCAGAAAGTTCAAAGTTTCATAGACATCTCATGCCAAGTCATTCCTCCATGGTCGGAAATCGATGGCTGTAAATAGCTGTATCCAAATCTCTGATAAAGCGGGACGTGATGCTCTTTGCACATGAGATGAATTGTCGACTTACCTAGTCTTTTCATGCGCCCCACGAATTCGACCATCAATGCCCGTGACAAGCCCTTGCCCTGATGCGCGGGATCAACAACAACAGACATTATGACCACATTTGGAGCGTCCGGGTCATGGCCAACAAGCTCCTTGAACTCCTCGTCGGACATTTCGACTTCATAAGCACATCCGCAATTTATGAAGCCCACGATCTCGCCTCTTTTCTCAAGAATGAGGAAACCATCGGGATAGACCTCAATTCTCTTGGATATCTTTTCGAGGGTTGCCGCCTCGTCGCCTTCATAGGCATCAGTTTCGATCTCAAAGCATCGCTGGGCGTCGGAAGGTTTCGCGTTTCGGAATTCGTTCATGCGCCTACACTATTCGGGATGCACCAAGTTGCAAAGCTGCCGTTCGCACTCCTCGCAGAACTCAGGAGGTATGGGCTCTTTTGAGACCTTCGCCACCACCCGCGCGAAGGTCTGCTATGCCGATCTAAAGCATTTTGGGTCAATGTCGTGAGGGAAATGTCCAAATCAATTGACGTCTCACACTAGCCCTGCCGCGCCCAACGCCCTAGCTTGCGCCTATGCATACCGACCGCCCCTTTCTTGGCATCCTGCTGATGCTTGGCTTTTGCATGTTGGCTCCATTGGGTGACAGCATCGCCAAGCTGCTGGGCGGGCAATTGCCGCTGACCATGCTGTTGCTGGCGCGCTTTGCGATTCAGGTCGTGCTACTCTTGCCGCTGGTCTGGTGGGCGGGGTTGAGCCTGCGTCTACCAAAGGGAATCATGGCGCTAACCTGGACGCGCAGCGCGCTGCATATCATTGGTATCGGCTTTATGTTCAGCGCCTTGCGCTATCTGCCGCTGGCGGATGCGCTGGCGATTGCCTTTGTGATGCCCTTCATCATGCTGCTACTGGGCCATCTGGTGCTGGGCGAAGAGGTGGGCCGCCAACGGATGATCGCCTGTGGGATCGGGTTTATCGGCACCTTACTGGTCATTCAGCCGAACTTTGCCACCGTCGGCTGGCCCGCACTGCTGCCGGTGGCTGTGGCCATCGACTTTGCCCTGTTCATGCTGGTGACCCGCAAGATCGCCAAGACGCTGGACCCCATTGCGCTGCAAACTGTCAGCGGCTTGCAAGCCAGCTTGATGCTGGTGCCTGTGGCCCTGCTGCTGGGCAGCTTTCCCGTGCTGCAATTGCCGCTGCCCGGCAGCACGGCGCTGTGGCTGCTGGCGGGGCTTGGGGTGTTGGGCACCATTGCGCATCTGATGATGACATGGAGCTTGCGCTTTGCCCCTGCTGCCACGCTGGCCCCGATGCAATACCTTGAAATCCCGTTTGGCACGCTGATCGGCTGGCTGATCTTCAAAGACCTGCCCAACGGACTTGCCGCGCTTGGCATCTGCATCACAGTGGGTGCGGGGCTTTATATTATTGCCCGTGAACGGCGGCTGTCACAACGTCCAGCGCCGACAGAGGCACCGTCAGAAACACCCGCCCCCGGGGCGTGATCGTCACCGGTGTTTCGACCACCGCATTTGAGGGGCTGATTAGCCCGGCAGGTTGCATCGCGGCGGCGCTGAGGTTCCAGCGCAGGCCGGTGGTCGTGACCTCTGCTGCTTCCATCGGCAGCAGCGAAAGCCGTGTGTTGGGGGGCAGATCAAGCGTCACTGGACGGGTCAGCAGCGTGACCGCGTCGGCGTCATTCACCAGCACAACCGGTGCCTCGGGATAGCGCGCCAGGGTGTTGAGCACGCTAAAGGTATGGTCGACCCGCCCACCCAGAAACCCCGCCGCCAGGACCAGCGGCGCGCGCGTCCGTTGCAACACCTTTTCAAAGTCGGTGCTGTTCGTGTCATCGATCCAGTGCAGCCGGTCGGCAAAGGCCGCACGCGCCGCAGCACCAACACTGTCAAGGTCGCCGATCACCGCCAAGGGTGATAGACCTGCCGCAAGTGCGGTATCCGCGCCGCCGTCGGCGGCAACCACGCACGGCGCGCGGCTTAGGCATATCTTAAGAACAGTCGGCGAAACATCGGCACCACCCAGCAGCGTGAAAGGCGCCATTTCATGCACAATCAGATCAGCCATCAGGGATTGTTCGCGTTTTGGCGACAAATCTTATTCTCGTCACGAAATGATCCCAAAGATATCATGAAGCCGTTCCCGGTTGAGAACCAATTGTTGGTGAACAAGGTGTCACTGGGCATGAAAGAAAGCGAGCAAAATCATGGTTGAGTCGAGCAAAATCCTCACCGTTTCATACGGCACCTTTTCGTGCACGTTGGAAGGATTTGATGATTCCTTTTCCACAATGAAGGCGATCGCAGAGTATTTTCGCGATCTGGCAGCGGATGACCGCTATTTTGGTGCAGAGCCGCCGACGCCGGACGTCGAAATGCTGGGCCGCATCGCAGAGCGCGAAATTGCGCGCCGGGTTGAGGCGAAGACGACCGAAGACGGGATCCATTTGCGCGCGTCTGCTCCCGCGTTGGCAGTTGTTGACCCCGCCATGCCGCCAGAGCCGCAGCGCCCTGCCGCAGCCCCTGACATGGCTGATCTGGCCGACATGGGCCAGGACGAGGCTGAGGCTGAGGCTGTGGTCGAGGTTGCCACGGACGCGGCACCGGCTGAGATCGTGGAACCTGTTGTCGCCGCAGCAGAGCCGATGACCGCAGAGGCGTCCGTCGCAGAGGTGGAAGCCGAGCCGACCGCAGCAGAGGCTTTCTTTGCCCAGTCGGACGAACATGAGCCAGAGCAGGACGCGGAGGTGGCTGTATTTGAGGCCCCGACCGAGGCCCCGGCACACCCCGATCCCGGCAGCGTCGCCGCCAAACTGCAGCGCATCCGCGCCGTTGTGGGGCAATCCGATACCGAAGAAGAGGCTTATGCCGAAGATCTGACAGAGGCATTTGACGCCGAAGTCGATGTGGAGGCAGATGTCGCTGAGGTCGAGACCACGGAAGATGTGGCCATCGACATGGACATCGCAGAAGACATCGCCGCGTTGGATGCGGAGGAAAGCGCGCCTGCGGCTGATACAGATGATGATCAGCCCGACCTTGATGCCGTTGCAGAAGACGACGCCACGGAGGCCGCTGAATTTGAGGCCGAGGACGAAGCCGCCGAAACTGAGCGCGACGTTGAGGCTGCCGAAGTTGAGGTCGAAGTTGAGGCTGAGGCTGAGGCTGAGGCTGAGGCTGAGGCTGAGGCTGAGGCTGAGGAACTGGACGTTGCGGCTGAAGACTTGCAAGCCGTCGAGGACGATCTGGCAGACGAAGCCGTCGCATCCGAAGACATCAACCTCGACGATATGACGTTCGAGGACGAGGCCGAAGATGAGGTCCAGGATTCCAGTGCTGCCATCGCGGCATTTCTGTCCGACGCACCAGCGGCGGACGCGGCTGATGCACCCGAGATGGCCGAGACCGAAGCCGAGGCCGTGACGTCCGATGCGGCGCATGACGCACCGGACGAAACCGATGCACAGATCACCGCCGTGCTACGCAACCTTGAACGGGCGGGCGCATCCGTGCCTGACGATGTCACCATCGCGCCGGTTGGCGCAGATGCGGGCGATGAGATTGCAGACGACAACACAGAGGATGACGCGGCTGAAGTTGCCGAAGAGCCCGTGGCAAAACCCACCTTGCGGGCGCGCATCCTGCGCGTGGCCAAACGGGTCTCGCCAATCTCTACCACGACAGAAACACCGTCGGAAACACCATCGGACACCGACACATCTGACGCAGAGGCCATCGCGGCCGCATCAGAGGCGGCGCAAGCTGACGACGATCTGATGGCTGATGTGATGTCGGATATCGCCCAGGCCGAAGAAGAAGACGCAACCGCAGTGGCCTCGCCTTTTGCAGATGCGCTGGAAGATGCACCGGAGGAAGACGATGACGCGTTGAGCGCAGAAGCCGAGGCTGACCTGCAAGAAGCACTAAGCGACTTTGCAGACGCTGCGGAAAATGCGGATTTTGACGACGACATGGAAGGCGCGGACACCGCCGAGGCAGAGCTGGAAACTGAAGAGGCGACAGTTGAAGACGAGGTTGCTGTTGAAGACGAGGCTGCTGTTACAGAAGAGCGGGCGCCTCGGAACACATTGCCCGAAAACGACGACGCTGCAATGTCCCGGATTATGGAACAGGCCGACGAAGAACTGTCGAACCCTGAAAGCAGCCGCCGCCGTGCCGCCATTGCACAGCTCAAAGCCGCTGTGGCCGCGACAGAGGCCGCGCGCCAGTTGGGCGACAACGCCGATGATGCAAAGCCACAGGAAGACGCGTTCCGCGAGGACCTGAACAAAGTGGTTCTGCCGCGCCGCGCCGCACGTTCGGCCAGCACAGAGGCGCGCAGCGAACGCCCGCGCCCTGCCCCGCTGAAACTGGTGGCCTCGCAACGCGTAGACACAACGCCCGCATCCGACAGCGGCCCGGTGCAACCACGCCGCGTGTCGATGGCAACACCGGTCACGGAAACGGACGCCGACAGCTTTGCCACCTTTGCCGAGGAAATGGGCGCGGTTGACCTGCCCGATCTGCTGGAAGCCGCCGCGGCTTACACGGCCTATGTCGAAGGGTCCGATGACTTTTCCCGCCCGCAGATCATGAAAAAGGTGCAAGCCACCAGCGAGACCGGGTTCAGCCGCGAAGATGGGCTGCGGTCCTTTGGCACGCTGCTGCGTCAGGGCCGGATCAATAAGGCCGGAAACGGACGCTTTCAGGTGTCGGAAGAAACCCGGTTCAAGCCGGAACAAAAGGCAGGCTGATCTGACGATCAACGATCTGACTGTGCGCGAAAGGCGAAGGGCAACCTTCGCCTTTTTCCTTTGCAAATCAGCGCGACAAAGCGATCAGGGACCGACGGTCGCAAGAGGCGGCAGACATGTCGTGCAGCCCCCACAGGGGCTGCGCCTTTGGATCAGCCTTCGTCGTCGGGCGCGTCGGGGTCAGGCTGGCCGATCCCTTTGAAAAGGCCACGAAACGGCAATGTCCACAGCAACCCCAGACCGATATAGATTGCAAGCTCGACCCAAAGTGACACCTTTTGCGCGGGATCGGGATAAAGCCAGTTGATCGCCGTCACAACCGCCACGACATAGGTCGGCATACCCACCACAAGCACCACCAGCGCCCAGCGCTTGCGGGATTTGTAAGAAAGGCGGGAAAAGTCAAACATCAGTCGGCAAAGGGGTCCGTCACAAGGATCGTGTCATCGCGTTCAGGTGATGTGGATACGAGCGCCACGGGACACTGGATCAGCTCTTCGATCCGGCGTACATATTTGATCGCCTGTGCTGGCAAATCCGCCCAGGACCGCGCCCCTTCGGTTGATTCCGTCCAGCCTGCGATGTCTTCATAGATCGGGGTGCAGCGCGCCTGCTGGTCGGCGGCAGTTGGCAGATAATCCAGAGCCTCACCGTCCAGCATGTAGCCGGTACAGATCTTGAGCGTCTCAAACCCGTCGAGCACATCGAGCTTGGTCAGCGAAATCCCGTTGACGCCAGAGGTCGCGCAAGTCTGGCGCACAAGGGCTGCATCAAACCAGCCACAGCGCCGCTTGCGGCCCGTGGTGGTGCCAAATTCATGGCCGCGCTCGCCGAGACGTTGACCATCGGCGTCCTCCAACTCGGTCGGGAACGGCCCTTCACCCACGCGGGTGGTGTAGGCTTTGACGATGCCCAGCACGAAGTCAATCGACCCAGGTCCGATGCCCGTCCCAGTGGCCGCCTGCCCTGCGATCACATTGGAAGAGGTCACGAAAGGATAGGTGCCAAAATCAATATCCAAGAGCGCGCCCTGTGCGCCTTCAAAGAGGATGCGTTTGCCTGCCTTGCGCTTTTCATTCAGCACCTTCCAGACAGGCGCTGCATAGGCTAGGATCTGCGGCGCAATCTCGCGCAACGCGTAAAGAAGGGCTTCGCGGTCAACAGGCGTGATCCCCAACCCTTTGCGGAGTGGATCGTGATGTTGCAAGGCGCGGTCCACGCGCGCCTCGAGCGTTGCCGGATCGGCAAGGTCAGCCACGCGCACAGAGCGGCGCCCCACCTTGTCTTCGTAAGCCGGACCGATGCCCCGCCCTGTGGTGCCGATCTTGGTGCCCTTGGACGCCGCCTCTTCCCGGGCGCGGTCAAGTTCACCGTGGATCGGCAGGATAAGGGGGGTATTTTCTGCGATCATCAGGGACTGGGGCGAAATCTCGACCCCCTGCGCGCGGATCGTCTCAATCTCTTTGAGCAGGTGCCAAGGGTCCAGCACCACGCCGTTGCCGATCACCGACAGCTTGCCGCCACGCACCACACCAGAGGGCAGCGCATGCAGTTTGTAGACAGCCTCGCCGATCACCAGCGTGTGGCCTGCGTTATGGCCCCCCTGAAAGCGCGCAATCACATCGGCCCGCTCGGATAGCCAGTCCACGATCTTGCCTTTGCCCTCGTCGCCCCACTGCGCGCCGACCACCACCACATTTGCCATTTTACTGCCCTTTGATGCGGAAAACCCGAGCGCCTCTATAGTCGCAGTCCTGCGGGGGCGAAACCGCAAAATCAGGTGGACAGCCTGACATGGGGACGGTCAAATGCGGCAAAACAAGTGAGGTGCGGCATGGGGTTTGCGATCAGGTGGGTGTTTGCGTTTGGCTTGCTGGCGGCGACCTATAACCCGACACAGTGGAATCTGCTGCGCTGGGGGATGCAGAACTGGGACAGTCAGCTGCCGCTGACGGTGCTGTTCGGTCTGGTGCTGCTGGTAGGTTACATCATCTATCTGCGCGCGACGCTGCGGTCGATTGGCCTGTTTGGCATGCTGCTGATTCTTGCGGTGTTGGGCACGCTGATTTGGGTGCTCTATGACTTTGGCTGGATCAATCTGGAAAACCCCACCATCAACACCTGGATCGCGATTGTCGTGCTCTCGCTGGTTCTGGCCGTGGGCCTGTCGTGGTCGATTGTGCGCCGTCGCCTGTCGGGCCAGGCTGATGTGGATGACGTTGACGCCTGAGTGCCGCATTTGAGGGTTGCGACATGCCGCGCGGGCCATTAGATACCCAGCGTTCCCGCATGCCCTGAAAGGCCCCGCAATGGAAAACGTTGTCCTTGTCATCCACCTGATTCTGGCGTTGAGCCTGATTGGCGCCGTGTTGTTGCAGCGCTCTGAAGGTGGCGGTTTGGGCATTGGCGGCAGTGGCGGTGCTGCGGGCGCGCGGCCTGCGGCCACGGCGATGGGCAAATTCACATGGATCCTGGCGATCGGGTTTATCGCGACATCCATCGCGCTGACCATCATTGCGGCTGAAAAGTCTGCGGGTGCTTCGGTCCTTGACCGGTTGACGGATGCACCAGCCTCTGCGCCTGCAACGCCTGATCTGGGTGAGAACTTGCTGCCGCCATCTGACGGCGATGCACCCTTGGTGCCGTCGGGCAACTAAGCCCTTCAAAAGACACAAGTTGTGGCCGGTATCGTGATTTCGGCCACAGGATGTTGCGTTCACGGGTTGCGCAACATGGCCGAATCCGGCTATTCTTAAACCCCGTGGAGATGCGAACCCAAAGGGTCGCACCCAGTTAAGATTTGGCACGGGAGCCTCAAAAACAATGGCGCGTTTTATCTTTATCACCGGCGGTGTTGTGTCTTCTTTGGGCAAGGGGCTGGCCTCTGCGGCGTTGGGGTCGCTGTTGCAGGCACGGGGCTATTCGGTGCGGCTGCGCAAGCTTGATCCCTATTTGAACGTCGATCCCGGCACGATGTCCCCGTTCGAGCATGGTGAGGTGTTTGTCACCGATGACGGGGCCGAGACCGATTTGGATCTGGGCCATTACGAGCGGTTCACGGGCGTGCCTGCCAGCAAGACAGATTCGGTCAGTTCGGGACGGATCTATTCCGACGTGCTGGAAAAGGAACGGCGCGGCGATTATCTGGGAAAAACCATTCAGGTGGTTCCGCATGTGACCAACCAGATCAAGGATTTCATCAGTATCGGCGAAGATGACGTGGATTTCATGCTGTGTGAAATCGGCGGCACCGTAGGTGACATTGAAGGGCTGCCCTTCTTTGAAGCGATCCGTCAATTCAGCCATGACAAGCCGCGCGGGCAGTGCATTTTTATGCATCTGACGCTGTTGCCCTATCTGGCGGCCTCTGGCGAGTTGAAGACCAAGCCAACGCAACACTCGGTCAAGGAATTGCAGTCCATCGGGATCGCACCCGACATTCTGGTTTGCCGGTCGGAACAGCCGATCCCCGAAAAAGAGCGCGAGAAGATCGCGCTGTTCTGTAACGTGCGCAAAGAGGCAGTGGTCGCCGCTTATGACCTGAAGTCGATCTATGAGGCCCCATTGGCCTATCACGAACAGGGGTTGGATCAGGCGGTGCTGGATGCCTTCCAGATCAACCCGGCACCACAGCCCAAGCTGGACATCTGGCACGATGTCTATGACCGCATTCACAACCCTGAAGGTAAGGTGAAGGTCGCGATTGTCGGCAAATACACCCAGCTTGAGGATGCCTATAAGTCGATTGCCGAGGCGCTGACCCACGGCGGCATGGCCAACCGCGTGAAGGTCAAGATCGAGTGGGTCGATGCGGAGCTTTTCGACAAGGAAGACGCCGCCCCCTATCTGGAGGGGTTCCACGCCATTCTGGTCCCCGGCGGCTTTGGCGAGCGCGGCACCGAAGGCAAGATCAAGGCCGCACAATTCGCCCGCGAAAAGAATGTGCCCTATCTGGGCATCTGTCTGGGCATGCAGATGGCCGTCATTGAAGCGGCACGCAATGTGGCGGGCATCAAGGACGCCGGGTCAGAGGAATTTGACCATGAGGCCGGGCGCAAACGCTTTGAACCGGTGGTCTATCACCTGAAAGAATGGGTGCAGGGCAACCATCTGGTGGCGCGCAAGGCCGATGACGACAAGGGCGGGACGATGCGGCTGGGGGCCTATGATGCCGCGCTGACCGAAGGGTCGCGGGTGGCCGGGGTTTACGGGAGCACCGCAATCGAGGAACGGCATCGCCACCGCTATGAGGTGGACATCAAGTATCGCGAAAAGCTGGAGAAAGCCGGGCTGAAATTCTCTGGCATGTCGCCGGACGGGAAGCTGCCCGAGATCGTGGAATGGCAGGACCATCCCTGGTTCATCGGGGTGCAGTTCCATCCCGAGTTGAAGTCAAAGCCCTTTGCGCCGCATCCGCTGTTTGAAGGGTTCGTCAAAGCGGCGGTGGAAAATTCGCGTCTGGTGTAGATTGCGCTTGGCAGCGCCCCTGCGGGGCGGGGGGGCGCGCCGCCCATAACGCAGCGCCATTTGGCGGGCGATGGCGTCGTGGATATTTTTAGCCAGAAGAAGCTGGACCGTCAGAAGCCGAAGGAAAAGTCACGCGTGACCACAAGGCCAACAGTGACCTGATCGGCGCTTTGGGTGATCGGGCTGCGCGCGGCGTCATTGAGCAATTCATCATAGCGCAGGGTGCCGGTCAGGCCCCAATCGGACGTAAGCGCATAATCTGCGCTGATCTCGACCCCGCGCGACATGGCACCGCCCGATGCTTCGAACGCGGAAAAGCTGCTGGCGGCGGCTTCGGCGGCGGTCACACCAAAGTAGGTGCCAGCATAATCGTCGTCACCAGCCAAAAGCCGGGGACCGACGCGCAGGGTCACAGCCTGAGATGGATAGAAGATCAGATCGCCACCCAACTCGCCCACGTAACCTTCGTGCCCGCCAAGCCCGCGTCGGGCCACGGCGTAAACTTCAAAATTGGGGCCGGTGTAGGTGACACCGCCGCCCACTTCGAGGGCGGCATCAATGTCGTTCAGGCCGGTCAGTTCGGCGTAGTCATCGGACGTGCGCGCGCCGATATAGCGGAACGACCCGGTGACCCCCAGGCCGGTCTTGTCTTCGCCGCTGGTGCCCAAAGAGCCAAAGGTGAACCGGTCAAGCGCGAAGCTGCCGGTTGGACCGGTTTGATTGCTGTCCGACCCGAAGTAACCGGGCGCAGACTGTGCGCCGATCCCAAGTTCAAACGCGATGCCGGCAGGTCCATCCTGGGCGGTTGCGGCTGATCCAGTCAGCACAAGGGCGAGAATCGCATGACGCATGGGGCGTTCCTTTGTTCTGCCGCTAAACTAGAGGGTTATGGCCCGGCAACAAGGGTTGGCGTGGCGATTGTTTCCCCCTAAAGCAAGATCATGCTGTCTTACCAACATCTCTATCACGCCGGGAACCTTGCGGATGTGCACAAGCATAGCTTGCTGGCGTGGATGCTGGCCTATCTGACGCGCAAGGACAAACCCCTGAGCTATCTGGAGACCCATGCGGGGCGGGCGCTGTATGATCTGGCAGCACCCGAGGCGGTCAAGACCGGCGAGGCGGCGCAGGGCATTGAAAAGGTGGCCGATTGGTTTGCCGCCGATCACCCTTATGCGCGCATTTTGGCCAAGGTCCGGGCGGAGCATGGGGCGGATGCCTATCCCGGCTCGCCACTGCTCGCGGCGGAGTTGCTGCGGTTCGAGGACAACCTGACGCTTGCGGAGCTTCACCCGGCAGAGGCCGAGGCCCTGCGCGCCGCGATGGCCCCTTATCCGACGACCGTGGTGGCCCGCGATGGTTTTGCCGAAGCGTTGAGCCGCACGCCGCCCGATCCGCGCCGGGGGCTGTTGCTGTGTGATCCATCGTTCGAGGTGAAGACGGATTATCAAACGATCCCTGACGTTTTCGCCAAGCTGCACAAGCGCTGGAACGTGGGCATTCTGGTGTTGTGGTATCCGATCCTGACCAGCGGTGCGCATCGCGGCATGGTTGATGATCTGCGCGCCCGGTTTCCTGCTGGTGTCGCGCACGAGGTCCGCTTTCCCCCGGCCCGCGAAGGTCATGGGATGATCGGGTCGGGGTTGTTCGTTTTGAACCCGCCTTTTGGGTTTGAAAAAGAGGCGGCCTGGCTGTCCGCGAAATTTGCGACACTGCGCAGCTGATTGCGTGGTATGCTGCGCCCTATGTGGCGTTTGATCCTGCTTTTTCTGCCTTTGCCCGCGTTTGCCTGCGACCGGCCTGTTTGCCTGATCCCGGCCGAGGACCAGTTCTTTGCGCGCGAGGTCACCTTTGACGACCAGCCCAGCGGATTTGGCGCAGGCCGGCAGGTGCATGGGCTGATGATGCTGGATGGTGTGCAGATCGGCGAGCGGTTTGCCGGTCAGCTTTTGCGCAACGAGGGTGGTTTTGACCGGGTCGAGGGGCCGCCATTGGCGCCTTTGCAGCTGTTACCGGGGGCGGAGACCCAGAACATGACTGTGATCCGGCTTGCTGATACGGCGGTGCTGTCTGGTGATGGACCTGCGGGATACCCCAAGCGCGAAGCGACGGGCGAAGGCGCGCTGGCGGTGCTGTTTGATCGCGATCAGGTTGCGGTGCGGTTTGATATTCGCGGCGGCGAAGGTGGCGCGGCGACCGTGCTGTTCCTACGGCGCGACGGCAGCCTGATCGACACCGCCGAATTGGAACCACTGTCAGAGGCGGTCTATGCCTTCACCCGCCAAGGTGGCCTGCGCGATATTGCCGGGTTGGTGCTGACCAATGCCGATCCCGACGGGATTGCGCTGGATACGCTGTTGTTTGATGGGGTGGATCAACTGAGTTGATGGTCCTATATCGACACCATGTTTGGTGATTTCCTCAAGCGGTTAACCGCCCCGACCCCTGCCCCGTTGCAAGATGATGATGCAAGGCTGGCCCTTGGTGCGCTGCTGGTGCGGCTGGCCCGCGCAGACGGGTATTTCGATGCCGATGAGAAGGCACGGATCAAGGCGATCCTTGCGCAGCGGTATGCCCTGCCCGATGCCAGCGCGCTGCTGGCCGATTGCGAAGTGCTGGAATCCGAAGCCCCTGACACCGTGCGCTTTACCCGCGCGATCAAGGATGCGGTCGCTTACGAGGATCGCCTGGGCGTGATCGCGGCCATGTGGCAGGTGGTGCTGGCAGACGGCAAGCGAGATGACGAGGAAAACAGCCTGATGCGCATGGTGGCCCCGATGTTGGGTGTGACCGATCAGGACAGCAACGCCGCGCGACGCAGGATCGAATCCGAGCAATGATTGCCTGCCTGCCGATGTACGACCGCCCGGCCAATGCTGCGGCGCATGACCGTTTGTGGGCGGCGATCCGCGAAGGGCTGCGTGACCGTGGAATTGATGCGCCAGATGGCCTGAGCCGCGATGTGCTGTATCGCGACAGCTGGGCGCGCGACGATCTGGTGCTGGGGCAGATTTGCGTGTTGCCGTGGAAGCTGCGGTTCGAGGAGCAGCTGACCCTGATCGGGGCCAGCGACTATGGCGTGGATACGTGCCCGCCGGGGTTTTTCAATGCGGTGATGTTGGCGCGCGCCGATGACCCGCGCGACACAGCCGCGCTCTTTCAAAGTCGGTTTGTTGCCAACGCGCGGCATTCGCAGTCGGGTTATGGCGCGGGCCGAAACTTTGCCAATCGCATTGGATTGAGATTGCCAGAGCCCGAGATCACCGGCGCGCATGATGTCAGCGTGCAGCGTGTGGCCGATGGCACGGCTGATTTCTGTTTTGTCGACGCGCATACCTTTTGGATGCAGCAGCAGGATCTGCCCGCCGCCCGCGCCTGCCGCGTTGTGCACCGCACGCGGCCGGTGCCGGGGCAAAGCCTTGTCACCCGCAAGGGTGCCGATCCCGCGCCGTTTCTTGCGGCGATCAAGCAAGCGATTGCCGCACTTGCCACGGAGGACCGTGCGGTGCTGGGCCTGCGCGATGTGATCCGCCTGCCCGACGCCGCTTATGACATCACCATTGCCGAAGGCGTTGCATTTCCGGGCTAACTGCGCCCTACTCGCCCGAACACAGAAGGGACCGTCATGACATCGCCGGTGATTGAAATTCGTGGTCTGCACAAGGCCTATGGGGCGCTTGAGGTGCTCAAGGGCGTTGATATCAGCGCGCCGCAGGGGCATGTCGTGTCGCTGATCGGGTCCTCGGGGTCGGGCAAATCCACCCTGCTGCGCTGCGCCAACCTGCTGGAGGACAGTCAACAGGGCGAGGTCGTCTTCTGCGGCGAACCGGTGTTGTGGAAAGGGTCCGGCATGTCGCGGCACCCCGCTGACAAGGCTCAGATGATCCGCATTCGCACCAACCTGTCGATGGTGTTCCAGCAGTTCAATCTGTGGGCGCACATGACGATTTTGCAGAACGTGATGGAGGCACCCGTCACCGTGCTGGGCCGCGACCGGGCCGAGGTTGAGGACAAGGCGCGCGGCTATCTTGCCAAGGTGGGCATCGGTGACAAATGCGACGTCTACCCCGCGCAATTGTCCGGAGGCCAGCAGCAGCGCGCGGCGATTGCCCGTGCGCTGTGTATGGAACCCAAGGCGCTGCTCTTTGATGAACCGACCAGCGCGCTGGACCCTGAATTGGAACAAGAGGTGGTCAAGGTCATCAAGGCATTGGCCGAGGAAGGCCGCACGATGCTGATCGTCACCCACGACATGCGTCTGGCCCATGATGTCAGCGACCACATGGTGTTCCTGCATCAGGGCAAGATCGAGGAAGAAGGCGCGCCTGCCGATCTGTTTGGCAACCCGCAGTCCGAGCGTCTGCGCGGCTTCTTGTCGGCCACCGTGCCAGCCTGACATGGTTGATTTCGAGATTTTCCTGACCGGCACACCGGGGCTGGATGATGCGCTATTGGCCGAGGCGCAGGCGCTGGGGTTTGCCGCATCCGGCGTGCCGGGTGGCGTAGTAATCGACGGCAATTGGCCTGATGTCTGGCGTGCCAATCTGCAGTGCCGCGGGGCGACGCGGGTGTTGGCGCGGGTTGGCAGTTTTATGGCGTTCCATCTGGCGCAACTGGACAAGCGCGCGACCAAGTTCGACTGGGCGGCGGTCCTGCGCGTGGATGTGCCGGTGCGGGTCGAGGTGACCAGCCGCAAGTCGAAGATTTACCATGCGGGGGCGGCCACCCAGCGGATCGAAAAGGCGTTAAAAGACAATGGCTTTCGTGTCGAAGCTGACGCGCCGGTGCAGATCAAGGTCCGCATTGATGACAACCGAGTGACGATCAGCGTCGATACCAGCGGCGAGAGCCTGCACAAGCGCGGCCACAAGGTTGCCGTCAACAAGGCCCCGATGCGCGAAACACTGGCCGCGCTGATGCTGCGGCGCTGTGGCTATGACGGGACAGAGCCGGTGGTGGACCCGATGTGCGGCTCTGGCACCTTTGTGATCGAAGCGGCCGAAATGGCGCGTGGCCTGTGGCCCGGACGCAGCCGCGCGTTTGCCTTTATGCAGTTGGCCACTTTTGATGCGGCGGGGTTTGCCGACCTCAAGGCCGGGATGTCACCCCGCCCTGTTTCGGGCATCGCATTTTATGGATCAGACCGGGATCAGGGGGCCACCCAGATGGCGGGCCAGAACGCCGAACGCGCGGGCGTGGCCGACCTGACCCGGTTCGTCTGTCAACCGTTCAGCGATTTGCAGCCGCCAGACGGGCCAAGGGGGCTTGTCATCATCAACCCGCCCTATGGTGGCCGGATTGGCAAGAAACACATGCTGTATGGGCTTTATGCCGGGCTTGGAGAGGTGCTGAAAACCCGCTTTGCAGGTTGGCGCGTTGGTGTGGTGACCAGCGAGCCGGGTCTCGCCCGCGCGATGGGGCTGCCCTTTGGCGATTCTGGTCCGGTGATCGCGCATGGGGGGCTGAAAGTGCGGCTTTATCAGACCGGTCCGCTGCCTTGACGCTAGGGCAAGCGGCACAACATCTAGCCCCTTGTAAAACAGGCAGATTCGCAACAATCTGCGCAGCATCAAGCGCGGGACCACTGACCGCGATCAAAACGGGAGACAACAATGAAGAACCTTATTCTGGCAAGTGCTGCACTTGCCCTGACCGCTGGTGCGGCCTTTGCCGATGCACATTCGGTTGTGCGCATGGGAACCGAGGGCGCTTACCCTCCGTATAACTTCCTCAACGACGATGGTGAAGTTGACGGGTTCGAGCGTGAGCTGGGCGATGAGCTGTGCGCACGCGCCGAGCTGACCTGCGAATGGGTCACCAACGAGTGGGACAGCATCATCCCCAACCTGGTGTCGGGCAACTATGACGTCATCATCGCGGGCATGTCTGTGACCGATGAGCGCGACGAAGTCATCGACTTTTCCGAGCAGTACACCCTGCCTGACCCTTCGGCCTATATGGTCATGAACGACGCAACCGACCTGACCACCGGTGTGATCGCCGCACAGGCAGGCACCATTCAGGCGTCTTACATCGCGTCGACCGGTGCGACGTTGCTGGAATTCGCAACACCTGATGAGACCATCGCGGCGGTTAAGAACGGCGAAGCAGACGCGGTTCTGGCCGACAAGGCCTTCTTGTTGCCGGTCGCAGAGGCCGACGGAGAACTGTCGCTGGTAGAGCAAGAAGTGCTGATCGGTGGCGGCATCGGCCTTGGCCTGCGCGAAAGCGACGGCGAGCTGCGCGAAAAGTTCAACGCAGCCATCGTGTCCATGAAGGAAGACGGGTCGCTGAATGCTTTGATTACCAAGTGGCTGCCTGAATCGGGCACCTTCGAATAAGACCATTGGGGGTCGCGGCAACGCGGCCCCTTTTGATTGGGGTAACTTCAGATTTTTACATTTTGTACCGAACCCGCCGCCCTTGAGGGGCTGCAATGGCTCAGCTGCTACCTGACGACGGGTAAGCACATGAACCTGTATTATTCGGTCGGTACGGTTTTGTTATTGTTGGCGATTACTGCACCGACCGCACTTGCATTCGGGTTTGGCGGGGCCTCGGCCGCGCGCAGCCAGATCGCGCCGCTGCGCTGGTTCGGCAAGGGCTATATCGCGATTGTGCGCGGCGTGCCGGACATCGCCTTTTTCCTGTTCTTCGTCATCGCGCTGGATCAGGCGTTTGAATATCTACGCCACCGCGTGAAATGCCCCGACTGGGAAGAACCGGTGCGACAGGGCAGCGATTTTGTCGTCTGTCAGGCAGCGAAGCTGCCGTTGGGCAATGCGCCGCAATGGGTGCATGAGACTTATGGCTTTGCGCTGGCGGTGCTGACCTTTGCCATCGTCTTTGGCGCCTTTGCGGCGAATGTGTTGTTTGGCGCGATGCGCGCTGTGCCGCGGGCGCAGCTTGAAACGGCAGAGGCTTATGGCATGACCCGCAAACAGGTGACCCGCCGGGTGTTGATCCCGCAGATGTGGGTCTATGCCCTGCCCGGTCTAAGCAACCTGTGGATGGTGCTGATCAAGGCCACGCCGCTGCTGTTTCTGCTGGGGGTCGAGGATATCGTCTATTGGGCGCGCGAATTGGGCGGGCAGAAGACGCCGCAGTTCACCGACTACCCGCATGGCGACTGGCGCATGTGGTATTTCCTGTTTCTGCTGGTGTTCTATCTGTGCTTCACCAAGGTCAGCGAGGTCGTCCTTGACCGGATCATGACCCGCCTGACACGCGGCCAGGCCACCGCAGGCGGCGAAGCGCAGAGAAAGGCCGCGGCATGAGTTGCGCCCAGCACAGCATCCGGGTGCCGCACGCATTTGCTGCGCAAACGCTTTCGCGCACACGTCGCACCCTGCGGGAGCGACGGGCATGAGTTGCGCACAGACATTCGCGGACTACGCGCTGCGGTCCATTGGCATCGGCGAACGCCTGCTGCCACGGGGCGATTTCACCCTTTGCCAGCAGTTCACGCTGATCGGGTCGGGCATGATCTGGAATATCTACTTCGGCATCTGCGCGCTGCTGATTGGCTTTGCGCTGGCGACCGCCGTGGCCGTGGGCAAGGCCAGCGGCAACCGCGCGATCCGCAAGGCCTCTGAATGGTTCATCTTTGTGTTCCGAGGCTCGCCGCTGTTTATCCAGTTCTTCTTTGCCTATTTCCTATTCCTGTCGCTCAAGGGCGTCTGGCCATTCTTCAGCCCGCTGACATCCGCCGCCTATGGCGCGCTGGTGGTGCTGATCCTGAACACCGCCGCTTATTCGGCAGAGATCTTTTACGGCGCGCTGCTGTCGATCCCCAAAGGCGATACGGAGGCCGCAGACGCCTATGGCATGTCCGGCTGGTCCCGGTTCCGCAGGGTGATCTGGCCCACGATGCTGCGGCTTGGCTGGCCCGCCTACACCAACGAGGCGATTTTTTTGTTTCACGCCACCACGCTGGTCTATTTCAGCGGGTTCCCGGCCACGCAGCAACGGGGTGATGCGCTGTATTACGCGAACTACTTTGCCGACAAGACATTCAACCCCTTCATCCCCTACCCGATCCTTGCGGGGTATTTCATTCTGCTGACACTGGTGGTGATTGGCATGTTCGGTCTGATCAACGCGCGGCTGAACCGGCATCTGCCGCAAGAGACCCGCGCCAAGATCAAGCTGCGCCCGAACCTGATCCGCTGATCCCACTGGCCAAACGCTGTGGAAACGGGCAAAGCTTGCCCGACCCAAGACAGGTAAGATCATGAGTTGGCTGGACGACTACCCCAATGTGCGCAACGTCCGTTGTGGTGCGGCAGACCTGAACGGTCAGGCCCGTGGCAAGCGCGTCCCGCGCCGGTTTGCAGGCAAGCTGGAACAAGAAGGCACGCGGTTTCCACTGTCGGTGCTGAATTTGGACATCTGGGGCGAGGATATCGACGACAGCCCATTGGTCTATGAAACAGGCGATCCCGATGGCGTGCTGATGCCAACCGAGCGTGGCTATGTGCCGATGCCCTGGCTGGATACCCCGTCGGTCCTGCTGCCGCTGTGGATGTATTACGAAGATGGCACCGTCTTTCCCGGCGACCCGCGCCATGCGCTGGCCGCCGTCGTCGCGCGCTACAAGGAACGTGGACTGACCCCCGTTGTCGCAACCGAGATGGAGTTCTATCTGGTTGACGATTCTGGTCGCGAAATCCGCCAGCCGCGCAGTCCAAGGTCTGGCAAGCGGCGGCCCGGCGCAGAAATCCTGAGCCTACGGGCGCTGGATGCTTTTGATAACTTTTTCAACGACCTTTATGACGCCTGCGAGCAGATGGATATCCCTGCAGAGGCCGCCATTTCAGAGGTGGGCCTGGGCCAGTTCGAGATCAACATCGAACATGTGCCGGATGCGCTGAAGGCGGCGGATGATGCCTGGTTCTTCAAGATGCTGGTGCGTGGGCTGGCCCGTAAACACGGCATGGCCGCCAGTTTCATGGCCAAACCCTATGCCGATCATGCGGGCAATGGGTTGCACACCCATTTTTCGGTGGTCGACGCAGAGGGCAACAATCTGCTGGCCAATGGCACCCATGAAGGCAGCGCGATGCTGCGTAACGCCATTGGCGGTTGCCTTGCGGGCATTCCCGATTTGGCGCTGATCTTTGCCCCCCACGGCAATAGCTATGACCGGCTGGTGCCAGACAGCCATGCGCCCACTGGCATTTGCTGGGCCTATGAAAACCGCACTGCCAGCGTCCGCGTACCGGGGGGCAATCTGGCCGCGCGCCGGGTTGAGCACCGCGTGGCGGGGGGTGATGTGAACCCCTATCTGTTTCTGGCCGCTGTCCTTGGCTCTGCCCTTGTGGGGATCGAGGATGCGCTGACCCCGCCGCCGCCGATCACCGGCAACGCCTATGACCAAAAGCTGCCGCAGATCCCCAGCACTTGGGAAGGGTCGATTGACGCATTTGAGGCCAGCACCATCGCGCGGCGCATCTTTCCGCAGATGTTGATCGACAATCTGGTGATGACCAAACGGCAAGAGTTGCAATACTTGCGCGAACTGACCCCTGAGCAGCAGCTAGAACTATACCTCGACACGGTTTGAGGACGCTTGCGCGGGACAATGCAGCGCCATAGATTACGGCAAATCATTCTGGTGACTTATGAAAATCGGCATCCTGCAATGCGGCCACACGCCTGACGCGATCCGTCCGGTGCTGGGTGGCTATGGGCAGCTTTATCCCGCCATGCTGGACGGGCACGGCTTTACCTTCGAGACCTTCAGCGTGGTCGATATGGCGTTTCCCGATGACATGCACCAGGCCGATGGCTGGCTTGTCTCAGGCTCCAAACATGGGGCTTACGAGGATCACGCCTTCATTCCGCCGCTGATGGATTTCATCCGCGCCGCCTATGCCGCTGATGTGCCGCTGGTTGGCGTCTGCTTTGGGCATCAGATCATCGCCAAGGCCCTTGGCGGTGACGTGGTCAAGTTTGATGGCGGGTGGTGCATCGGGCGGCAGAGTTATGATTTTGGCGGCGAAACGCTGGCGCTGAACGCTTGGCATCAGGATCAGGTTGTGACCCTGCCGCCAGACGCGGAGGTTGTCGCCTCAAACGACTTTTGCAAGAACGCAGCATTGGTCTACGGCAAAAAGGCGTTCAGCGTGCAGCCGCACCCCGAATTTCAAAGTGCCTTTATCGCGGGATTGGCCACCCATGTAGGCGACGGCAAGCTGCCGCCAGACCAGTTGGCCGAGGCGCGCGCCAAGCTGCCACTGCCCAATGACAACAACCGCATGGCCGCGATGATCGCGCGGTTCTTCAAGGAACGGGTTGCCGCATGAGCTGGATCAACAAAATCCCCGATGCAGCGCGCGCCTATCTGGACAGCACTCGTCTGGATGAGGTGGAATGCCTGATCCCCGACCTGCCCGGCATTGCGCGCGGCAAGGCGGTGCCTGCGGGCAAATGGGAAAAGCAAAGCCATTTCCATCTGCCCAATTCGATCTTCTTCCAGACGATCACCGGTGACTGGGGCGAGGCCGCAGGGCCGGATGGATTTCTGGAACCCGACATGATCCTTAAGCCGGATTTGTCGACCGCGACCGCCGCGCCGTGGGCCACGGATGGTACGCTGCAGGTGATCCACGACGCCTTTGACCAAAAAGGCAAACGTGTCGGCCCCTCGCCCCGCAACGTATTGCACCGGGTCTGCGAGCTTTATCGCAAAGAGGGCTGGAAACCCGTCGTGGCGCCCGAGATGGAGTTCTATCTGGTCGCCCGCAACGTCGACCCAGCCAAACCGATTGAGCCGATGATGGGCCGCACCGGCCGCGCCGCCGCCGGGCGGCAGGCCTATTCGATGACCGCGGTGGACGATTATGGCCCGGTGATCGACGACATCTATGAATACGCCGAAATCCAGGGGTTTGAGATTGACGGCATCACCCAGGAAGGCGGCGCTGGTCAGCTGGAAATCAATCTGCGTCACGGCGATCCGATCAAGCTGGCCGACGAGGTGTTTTTCTTCAAACGTTTGATCCGCGAGGCGGCGCTCAAGCACGATTGCTTTGCCACCTTCATGGCGAAACCGATTGAGGGCGAGCCCGGGTCGGCGATGCATGTGCATCATTCGGTCTTGGATAAGGATGGCCGCAATATCTTTACCGGGCCACAGGGCGGCGAGACGGACGCCTTTTTCCACTTTATCGGCGGCTTGCAGGAATACATGCCCGCCGCCATCGCGCTGATTGCGCCCTATGTGAATTCCTATCGCCGCTATGTGCCCGACAGCGCGGCCCCGGTGAACCTGGAATGGGGCCGCGACAACCGCACCACCGGCATTCGCATCCCGATCTCTGACCCCGCCGCGCGGCGTATTGAAAACCGCCTGCCGGGCATGGATTGCAACCCCTACCTGTGCATCGCCGCCTCTTTGGCCTGCGGCTATCTGGGGATGAAGAACGAGGTCCGCCCCGACAAACGCTGGCGTGGTGAAGCCTACGAATCGGAGGCTGAGATCGCAGGATCCCTGTGGGAAGCGCTGGAGCTTTTTGACGCCTGCGCCCCTCTGCATAAGGTTCTGGGCAAGGATTTCTCGCGCGTTTATTCGATCGTCAAGCGCGCCGAATACGCGGAATTCCTGCAAGTGATCTCTCCCTGGGAGCGCGAACATCTGCTATTGAACGTTTGATGAGAAACCAAACGACATTCTGGCTGGTGATGCTGGTCGCCGCGATCCTGTGCTGGTATTTGGCCGCGCAGTTTGCTGGGTCGATGGCGGATGCCGTGACTAATGGGTCCTAAAGTCGGGGTTTCCTGACTTTCGGGCGAGGGCCTAACCCGCGATGGTGACGCGGGGGCGCAACGCCAGTTTTGGCTGGCCCGCGCAAAGGTCGCTATGTTTCATCTGACCGAATTTCTGTTCCTGCTCGATGCGGTCCGCACCGGAGCACGGGCACTGTTTCTGCTGTTTTTTGTGTGCCACTCTCTGAGCCCATGATGGTCGACCGCGCCAATCTGGCCGCGCATCAGCCACAAGCCTTTTCTGCTGTCGTTTCACAGGAGGTTGGTGCGCAAGGGCAGTGGCGAACCGACAGGTATCGCGTGGCCGAAGTGACCCGCCCGGACCTGCTGTCGTGCCTGATTCCATTTCCTGATGGGTCGGTCTCACTGACGTCGTCCGATTGGCCGGGCTTTGCGTCCGTAAACGAAATCGAAGTCTGCCTCTACCAGGTTGCCACCTACCTCGACGGGCCGCAGGAGATGATCCATTGGCTCAAATCGGTCGGGATGGATCGAACCTTCATGCGTGGCCTTTATGATGATGAAGAGCACCGATGGAACGGTGTCCGAGTATATGGGGTCACACCACGCAAAACACGGTATTTTCATATGAACAAGAAGCTCTTTTTCGAAGCTTTGGTGGCGCATAGTTTTGTCGTTTATATCCGCTACCAGGATGCGGCGATCACCCAGGTCGAGGTCGATATGAACTACAAATAGCGGGTTTTCACTGGTCAACCGTCGCGTTCGACGACAGATTGCCCCCATGAACCCACTCTATCGCAATGACAGCCCCGGCACTTTCCCCGAAAGCTGGTATGCCGCCACCACCGATCTGCCCGCCCAGCGGCCAGAGCTGAGGGGCGAGGTACGTGCGGATGTCTGCATTGTTGGGGCGGGCTATACCGGGCTGACGGCGGCGCGGCATTTGGCAGAGCGCGGGATGAAAGTGGTGGTGCTGGAGGCGCATCGCGCGGGGTTTGGCGCGTCGGGGCGCAATGGCGGGCAAGTGGGCAGCGGGTTCAACTGGTCGCAAAAGGACCTCGCGGCCAAGATGGGTGACGGCCCTGCGCGCGCTGTGTGGGACATCGCAGAGGCGGCAAAGGCAGACCTGCGGGATTTTGTTGCAGCTCATGCGCCAGAGGCCTCATACAAACCTGGCGTGGCTTATGGCACTTATGCCAGCGGTGACATCAAGAAGCTGCGGCAAGAGGCTGATTTTCTGGCCAAAAACTACGGCTACGATCAGATCACGCCGCTGGACAAGGCAGGGTTTCATGATCTGGTCAGGTCGCCGCATTATGTTGGCGGGCAGTTGGATCTGGGGGCCGGACATATCCACCCGTTGCGCTATGCCGTGGCGCTTGCCAAGGCCGCTGAGACAGCAGGTGCGGTGATCTTTGAGGGATCCGCGGTGCATCATTTGGCCCACGGCACCCCGGCCAAGGTGCAAACCGGGCGCGGCCATGTGCTGGCCGACCATGTGATCCTTGCCGGCAACGGCTATTTGCCGGGGATCGCGCGGCAGGTTGCCGCCAAGGTGATGCCGATAAACTCTTTCATCTGTGCGACGGCCCCCTTGGGGGATCGCGCGACAGAGGTTCTGACGCGCGACATTGCCGTGGCCGACAGCAAGTTCGTGGTGAATTATTACCGCCTGTCCGAGGACAAGCGCCTTTTGTTCGGCGGGCGCGAAAGCTATTCGATCGGGTTCCCCAAGGATATCGCGACCGCACTGATCGCGCGGATGGAAAACATGTTCCCGCAGATCAAAGGTGTGGGCATTGATTATGTCTGGGGCGGCACGCTGGGGATCACCATGACCCGCCTGCCCGCCTTGCAGCGTGTGGCACCCAACATCTTGTCCGGGGCCGGTTTTTCCGGCCACGGTGTGGCGCTATCAGGCTTGGCGGGCCGCATCATGGCAGAGGCCATCGCCGGTCAGGCCGAACGCTTTGACACGATGGCAGCGCTGCCCGTCCCGAACTTTCCCGGCGGCGCAATCGCCCGCGCACCGCTGCTGACGCTAGCAATGAGCTGGTACGCCCTGCGCGACCGGCTGGGCATCTGACCGCCAAATTTTCCCACCCACGCCCCATTCCGACCACAAAACACAGTCAAATTGTTGCTCAAACGGACCCAATAGAGGTTTTCAAAATGAGCAGGCTCGACCCCCTTTATCGCCCGGCATTCCTGCCCGGAGAGATCATTTTGCTGGTGCTGACCGCGCTGATTGCAGCTGCGGCCATATTGTCGAGCGTGATTGGCGGGCAACCCGTTGACTGGCTGGGCTTTGCGCCGCCGATGATCGGCGGGATGCTGTTGGTGGTCGTCGGTGCCTTTGTGCGACAAGCGCGCGGGATGGAGCGGCTGGCGCTTTTGCTGATTGGTGTCTCGATCTATCTGACATTTGGCGCCTTTGTCGCCATCTTCATCTTTATGTTCTTCCCGATCACCGGCGTCCCGATTGACCCGGTGTTGATGCAAATTGACGCCACGGTCGGCTATTCTTGGCCCGATGCGGTGCGCTGGCTGGCGCAATATCCATCGCTCGGCAAGGCGCTGGCCTTTGTCTACAACTCTTCGCTTTGGCAGCTTCTGGCGGTGATCGGCCTGCTGGCATTGCTGCGGCGCGAGGCGGATATGCACCGGTTCATCCTGACCGGCGCGCTGGCCTTGCTGGGCACCTTGGGCATCTGGGTCGCAGCGCCCAGCTTTGGTCCTGCGGCGTTTTTCACGGTCGGCCCAGAGGTCGAGGCGGCTGCCAGTCTTGTGGTCAACGAGGCCTATGGCGCACGTCTGATGGACCTGGCGCGCAATGGTGTGGGCATCATCACGCCAGAGACGATCATCGGGTCGATTGCATTCCCGTCCTATCACACGCTGATGATGTGCCTGACGGTATGGTTTGTGCGCAAGACACCGTTCTTCTGGCCTGTGGCGCTGATCAACATCCCGATGGTGCCCGCGATCCTGATCCACGGCGGTCATCACATGATTGACATGGCCGGAGGCGTGGCAATGTTTGCCGCCGCGATGGTCGTGTCCCGCTGGGTGGTGAACCCCGCACGGCGCAGCCCGGCCTTCCGTCACCGCCCGATCTAAGCCACGAAAGACCCATTGCCCGCGCATCTGCGCGCGCCTAACGTGGCTGCAAAGATCAAAGGTGCAGCCATGACAAAACACGCCGCTAACTCCTGGGAAGCCCGCGCTGATGCGCATTCATTCTATGGCTTTACAGACCTGCCCACGGTGGCCGACCGGGGCACAATTGTCCTGACCCACGGCAAGGGGCCTTATGTCTATGACGTGCATGGGCGGTCCTATCTGGACGGAAATTCCGGCCTTTGGAACATGGTGGCGGGCTTTGACCATCCGGGGCTGATTGCCGCCGCCAAGGCGCAATACGACACCTTTCCGGGTTACCACGCTTTCTTTGGCCGCATGTCGGATCAGACGGTGATGCTGTCCGAAAAGCTGGCCGAAGTGTCGCCGTTTGAGCGGGCCAAGGTGTTCTACACCAACTCTGGCTCTGAGGCGAATGACACCATGGTTAAGATGCTGTGGTTTTTGGGCGGGGCCGAGGGCAAGCCTGAGCGGCGCAAGATCCTGACCCGCAAGAACGGCTATCATGGCGTCACGGCGGTCAGCGCCTCGATGACGGGGAAGCCTTACAACGGTGTGTTTGGTCTGCCGCTGGATGGGTTCGTTCATTTGACCTGTCCGCATTACTGGCGTGAGGGGCGCGACGGCGAAAGCGAGGCAGCGTTTACCGCGCGGATGGCGCAAGAGCTGGAAGATGTGATTGCCCGGGAAGGGGCCGACACCATCGCGGGGTTCTTTGCAGAGCCGGTGATGGGCGCAGGCGGCGTGATCCCGCCTTCGGAGGGGTATTTTCAGGCGATCCAACCGATCTTGCGCAAACACGGCATTCCCCTGATCGCCGACGAAGTCATCACCGGCTTTGGCCGCACCGGCAGAACCTGGGGCTGCGAAACCTATGGCTTCATGCCCGATGCGATCATCTCGTCCAAGAACCTCACCGCCGGGTTTTTCCCGATGGGAGCGGTAATTCTTGGCCCTGAACTTGCGGACCGTTTGCAGGCCGCATCCGAAGCGATTGAAGAGTTTCCGCATGGGTTCACAGCCTCTGGTCACCCGGTCGGCTGCGCGATTGCCCTCAAGGCGATCGATGTGGTGATGAACGAGGGGTTGATTGAAAATGTGCAAGCGCTGACCCCGATGTTTGAGGCCGGACTAGCCCGGATCGCAGAAAAAGCCAACATTGGCGAATGGCGCGGCAAGGGTTTGATGGGCGCAGTGGAGGCTGTGAAGGACAAGGACAGCAAGACGCCCTTTGATGGATCGCTGTCGGTGAGCGAACGGATCGCCAATGCCTGCACCGATCAGGGGTTGATCTGCCGCCCGCTGGGTCAGGCGGTCGTGTTGTGCCCCGCGTTCATCATGACCGAGGGGCAGATGGACGAGATGTTCGACAAGTTGAACCGCGCATTGGACGGGGTTTTTGCTCAGGTCGGATGACCTGCGATTGAGGCCCCGATTGGCCGAAGCACGGGGTGAGGTGGTCCGCCCCTTGGCTTTGAGGGATAATGGCTGGCTAGATACGCGCCAACGCCACAGAGACACCTTGCCCAACGCCGACACACATCGTGCAAAGCCCGGTGCTAAGGGCTTTGGCGTGCAGGTGGCGTGCGGCTGATCCGATGATCCGCGCGCCGCTCATGCCAAGTGGATGCCCAAGCGCGATGCCGCCGCCATGCGGATTCACGCGGCCATCATCGGGGATTTCCAACGCGGCAAGGACCGCCAGAACCTGGGCTGCAAAAGCTTCGTTGAGCTCGACGACGTCAAAATCCGTCGGCTTCAGGCCGAGCCGCGCGCAGAGTTTCTGTGTCGCAGGAACAGGGCCAATCCCCATGACGCGCGGCGCAACACCGGCAGAGGCCGCGCCCGTGATCCGCGCCATTGGCGTTAGGTTGTAGTCCCGCACAGCCTGCGCCGAGGCGATCAGCAAGGCGGCGGCACCATCGTTGATTCCAGATGCGTTTCCGGCAGTCACGACGCCATTTTCACGAAACGGCGCAGGCAGATTTGCCAGACGTTCCAAGGTGGTGTCGCGTGGATGTTCATCCGCGCGCACGACAATGGGATCGCCCTTTCGCTGAGGGATTTCGACCGGCGTGATTTCGTCCACAAAGTGACCTGCGGCAATTGCAGCCAGCGCCTTTTGCTGACTCGCAAGCGCAAAGGCGTCCTGTGAGGCGCGGTCAATGCAGAATTCAGCAGCAACGTTTTCGGCGGTTTCGGGCATGGAGTCGATGCCATATTGGGCTTCGATGGTCTTGTTCACGAACCGCCAACCGATTGTTGTGTCATGAATTTCGGCACGCCGCGAAAAGGCGGCGTCGGCTTTGGGCATGACCATTGGCGCGCGGCTCATGCTTTCGACGCCGCCGGCGATGATCAGGTCTGCCTCACCGGCCCTGATAGCCCGCGCACCAGCGATCACGGCATCCATGCCCGACCCGCACAAACGGTTGAGAGTGATGGCCGGAACGCTGACCGGCAGCCCGGCCAGAAGCGTGGCCATACGGGCGACATTGCGATTGTCTTCGCCAGCCTGATTGGCGCAACCCATGTAAACCTCGTCAACGTTTGCCGGATCAAGCTGCGGGCTGCGCGCGATCAAGGACCGCAGCACATGAGCGGCAAGATCGTCGGGTCGTACCGCAGACAAGGCCCCGCCATAGCGTCCAATCGGGGTCCGTTGAAAATCGCAGATGAAGGCCTCTGACATTACTGATCGGATCCAATGAAGGCTGTCGCCTCGATTTCAAGCAAGGCGTCGTCTTCGACCAGCCCTGCCACGATCAACATGGACATCGCTGGGAAATGGCGGCCAAGCACACGGCGGTAGACCTCTCCGACCTCGCGTTGGCGCGCCAGATATTCCTTTTTGTCGATCACGAACCACGTCAGGCGCGTGATGCTTTCCGCTGTGCCGCCTGCCGCTTCGACAATATCCAGAATGTTGCGCAGCGCCTGTTCCATCTGCCCGATGAAATCGTGGCTTTCAAAAACCTGGCGCGCCGTCCAGCCGATCTGCCCACCGATATACAAGGTGCCATCAGGCGCATGCACACCATTGGCATAGCCCTTTGCCGGCGCCCAGCCGATCGGTTGGATGATTTTCGATGTCATGTCGTGCTCCGATGGTACGGTGTGAAAGCTGTTTTCAGGTCGGCGGGCCACGGTGCCGCGCGGCCTGTTTCGTTGATATAGACAAGGGTCGAGGAGCAGGAAAAGCGACACTCACGGCCTGCATGAGCGTCGATTTCGAGCCCAAGGCTGGAGCGTCCGACGCGCGCCACTGCAAGCGTCAAAAGCAATTCATCGCCATGTCGGCTGGGTGCGGAAAAGCGGGTTTCGATCTGCGCTGTGGGCACGCCCGACTGCTTGTGGATGTCCTCAAACGGGAAACCGAGCTTTGCAAAGAACGCCTCGACGCAATCGTTGATCATCTCGAAGTATCGCGGATAGAAAACGATGCCCGCAGGGTCGCAGTGCCGGAACAGCACCTTTTGAGGGAAGGTAAAGACCATCGCGAAGCAGCCCTATGCCTTCAACAAAAATCGCTGAATTTTGCCCGTTTGCGTTTTGGGCAATGCATCGCAGAACTTGATGCTGCGCGGGTATTTATAGGGGGCAATTGTTGCTTTGACATGGTCTTGCAAGAGGCTAGCCGTCTGTGCGTCCGGGGTGCCCTTGGCAAGCACCACATGCGCTTCGACGATCATGCCGCGTTCGTCGTTCGGCACCCCAATGACCGCACATTCGGCCACATGCGGGTGGGACATCAGGGCGGCCTCCACCTCTGGCCCGGCGATGTTGTAGCCCGCGCTGACGATCATGTCGTCATTGCGTGCCGCAAAGTACAAATAGCCGTCTTCGTCCATTGAGAAGGCATCGCCGGTGATGTTCCAGCCGTCCTGCACGTACTTGGATTGGCGATCATCGTTCAAATACCGGCAGCCGGTTGGCCCGCGCACGACCAAACGCCCGACCTCGCCGCGCGGCAGTTCCTGCCCGTCGGCATCAACCACCTTGGCTACGTATCCGGTGAGAGGCCGCCCGGTACAGGCCGGTTTATGATCATCAAACCGGTTGGAGATAAAGATATGGAGCATCTCTGTCGCCCCAATGCCATCGAGCATCGGTTTGCCTGTCTTTTCCATCCAATCCTTGTAGATCGGGGCCGCGAGCGTTTCGCCCGCAGACACAGCCGCCCGCAAACTGGAAAGATCTGCGCCGTCTTCCATCGCGGCCAGCATTGCGCGATATGCGGTGGGTGCGGTGAAACAGACCGTTGCATTATACTTTTGAATGATCTCGATCATGTTTGGCGGCGACGCAGTCTCGAGCAAGGTCGCGGTGGCACCAAACCGAAGCGGGAAGATCGCCAAACCGCCAAGGCCAAACGTAAACGCCAAGGGGGGTGAGCCGACAAAGACGTCATCGGGTGTCACGCCCAGAACCTCTTTGGCGTAGCCATCCGCGATAATCATCAGGTCCCGGTGAAAATGCATCGTCGCCTTGGGCGATCCGGTTGTGCCGGATGTAAACCCCAGCAGCGCGACATCATCGCGGCCTGTCTTGACCGCATCAAATCTGACCGGTTTTTCAAGGGCCAGTTGGTCCAGTTCGGCGTCGTGGTTGGATGTCCCATCAAACGCAACGACCCTTTTCAGGAAGTCGCTGGTCGCCGCACAGCTTTCCATTTCTTCCATCAGGCGGGTATCGCAGAGGGCAAATGCGATTTCGGCCTTGTCAACGATCTGGCCCAATTCCATCGCCCGCAGCATCGGCATGGTGTTCACAACCACCGCGCCCACCTTGGTGCAGGCAAGCCAGCAGGCCACCATCGCAGGGTTGTTGGCAGACCGGATCAACACGCGATTGCCGGGCTTCACGCCCAGATCATCCACCAGCACATGCGCGAGGCGATTTGTCCAATCGCTGAGTTCCTTGAACGTCCGGCGGCGGCCATTGCCAATCAGCGCTGTATTGTCGCCAAGGCCCTTTGCAACCAGAACATCTGTCAGTTCGACCCCGGCGTTCAACTGCTCTGGATACTGGAACCCGTCCAACAGAAAGTCGGGTTGCTGGTCTTGGGGCGGAAGATTGTCGCGGGCGAATGTATCGGTATGGGCGCTGGCGCTAAGCATGATTGGATCCCCCTAAGCTGGCATTTGGCCAAGTGTTTGACGGGCGATGACCACACGCTGAACGTCTGATGCGCCTTCATAGATGCGCAATGCCCTGATTTCGCGGTATAAAGCCTCGACCGTTTCGCCCGAGCGCACTCCGTCGCCACCATGCAGTTGCACGGCTTTGTCGATGACTTTTTGCGCCTGATCGGTGGAAAACAGTTTTGCCATTGCCGCCTCGCGCGTGATGCGCGGCGCGCCGTTGTCCTTGGTCCAGGCGGCGCGGTAGATCAGCAAGGCGCTGGCGTCGATATCGACGGCCATATCCGCAATATGGCCCTGCACCATTTGCAGATCAAACAAGGGCGCACCCTGAACGTGGCGGGTGGTGACGCGGGTCAATGCCTCGTCCAGGGCGCGGCGTGCAAAACCAAGGGCGGCGGCGGCGACGGTGGACCGGAAGACATCCAGAACCGACATGGCGATTTTGAAACCCCAGCCGCTTTGGCCGATCAGCGCGTCCTTGGGCAGACGGCAATCCGCAAAGCGCAAGGTTGCCAAAGGATGCGGCGCGATGGTCTCAAGCCGCTCAACCACCGTCAGGCCGGGCGTATCGGCAGGCACCACAAAGGCCGACAGCCCCTTTGCCCCCGCCCCATCGCCGGTGCGGGCAAAGACCGTGTAGACATCCGCGATCCCGCCGTTGCTGATCCAGGTCTTGTCGCCATTCAGGACGTAGTGATCGCCGTCCAGGGTCGCTGTCATCGTCGCGTTCGCCACGTCCGAGCCTGATTGCGGTTCGGTCAATGCAAAGCCGAAGATCGCCGCACCGCTGCGCACCTTCGGGAGCCAAGCGCGTTTCTGCGCATCTGTCCCAAACAAGGACAAAGCACCGGTGCCAAGGCCCTGCATTGCAAAGGCAAAATCGGCCAGCCCATCATGCCGCGCAAGGGTTTCGCGGATCAAACACAAGCTGCGGACGTCAAGCGGGGCATCCCCGTCTGGATCGACAGCCGCGTGGGACAACCAGCCGGCTTTGCCCAGCGCCGACACAATCGCGCGGCAGGCCGCATCTGTATCGCTGTGGTCGATCTGGGTCATGTTGTCCTTGGCCCAGATGTCCACGGCGGCGGCAAGATCACGGTGGAGATCGTCAAAGAAGGGCCAGTTCAGGAACGTGGTATCAGCCATCAGTCACCTTTGAACACGGGTGTTTCTTTGGCGACGAAGGCGTTGAACGCGCGTTCGAAATCCGCCGTTTGCATGCAGATCGCCTGCGCCTGCGCTTCTGCTTCGATGGCCTGTTCGATCGACATCGACCATTCCTGCGCCAGCATTGTTTTGGTCATCATGTGCCCAAAGTTCGGACCCGCCGCGATGCGCGTGGCCATCTTGTGCGCTTCGCCTGGCAGGTCATCCGCCGGGACCACCTTGTTGAGGAACCCCCATGCGGCACCCTCCTCTGCGGACATGGCGCGGCCCGTGTAGAGCAATTCGGCAGCGCGGCCCTGGCCGATGATCCGGGGCAGAATTGCGCAGGCCCCCATGTCACACCCCGCAAGGCCGACCCGCGTGAACAAAAAGGCCGTCTTTGCCTCTGGCGTTGCAATCCGCAAATCAGAGGCCATCGCGATGATCGCCCCGGCGCCAACGCAGACCCCGTCAATCGCGGCGATCACGGGTTTGCCGCAGTTCACAATTGCCTTGACCAGATCACCGGTCATGCGGGTGAACGCCAACAGCTCTTTCATGGACATTTTCGTGAGCGGCCCGATGATGTCATGCACATCCCCGCCAGAGCTGAAATTCCCACCATTGGATGCAAACACAACTGCGTTCACATCGTCCGCATAGACCAGATCACGAAACCAATCGCGCAACTCGGCATAGCTTTCGAATGTCAGCGGGTTCTTGCGGTCTGGCCGATCCAGGGCCACGGTCGCAATCCCATCCGTGATCTCACATTTGAAGTGTTTGACGTCCGTGCGCATCACGTGTCCTTTTCTGCAAGTGCCGCTTCGAGGCTTTCTAAACGCACCCCGATATCAACGGCTTCGGCGGCGGAAAAATCCGCGAGCATGTCATTGATCCAGGCCTCATGGGCCTGCGCTTGTCGGGCAAATTCTTCGCGGCCGCGTTGTGTCAGCCGCACCAATGACGCCCGCCGATCCCCTGGCACGGCCACCCGCAGCAACAAACCGTCATCGGTCAGGCGGTCCACGATGCCGGTGACATTTCCGTTGGACACACGCAGCACACCGGACAGGGCGCTCATCTTCAGGCCGTCTTCGTACCGCGATAAGGCGGCCATGACGTCAAAGCGGGGCAAGGTCGTCGCAAACTCGTCCCGCAGGTTTTCACGCAAATTGGATTCGATTGACCGGCTTGCTTTCAACAGACGCAGCCAAAGGCGTAGCCGTTCCTTGGACGCAGAATTGTGGGTCACTGGTGACTGTTCCGACATCAGATTTCGCCCCCCGAAAGGCTGAGCGTGTGGCCATTGATCGACCGCGCCGCGTCAGAGCAGAGCCAAAGGGCCGTTCCTGCGACTTCATCGGTCTGAATGAACCGCCGTTGCGGATTGCCTTTGGTCAGGGATTTTGCCGCGTCTTGCGCGCTCATCCCGGTCTTGTCGACGATATTGGCGATGGAGCGTTCGGTCATCGGGGTTTCGATGAAGCCGGGGCAGATGGCGTTCACGGTGATCCCCGTGGATGCAAGTTCAAGGGCCAGCGCGCGGGTCAATCCGATGACGCCATGCTTGGCCGCGCAATAGCCTGCCACATAGGGATAACCCTTGAGGCCAGCGGTCGACGCGATTGCAATCATGCGCCCGTTTTGGGCCGCCTTCATGTCTGGCAAGGCCGCCTGCCAGACGTTGAACACCCCTGCCACGTTGACGTCCATCATCGCCGTCAGATCGGCGGCGGTCATTTTGGCAAACGGAACGCTGTTCGCCGCACCAGCATTGGCGACTACGACGTCAATTGCGCCCTGTGTGTCGCGGGCCGCGTCAAACGCCGCCGCGACCTGAGCCGCGTCCGTCACATCACAGACCCGATAGGGCAAATTCTGTGCCTTGAGCGAGTCTTCGGTCCGGCCCATGATCGTCACGCGATACCCAGCGCGGGCAAAATGACGCGCGGTTTCGGCGCCAACGCCGCTGCCGCCGCCGGTGATAACAACGTGTCCGGTCATACTTTGCCCACCATTTCTGCCTCGCGATCTGCCAGCCGCCATGCCTGGTCGCGGCCAGCCTCGTAAGGTTGCGGCCAGATTTCCTGACGATCCCCAAGTCCGGTGGCTGCGTGCAATGTCCAATAGGGATCGTTCAGATGTGGCCGCGCAAGGCAGACCAGATCAGCGCGGCCCGCCATCAGGATCGAATTGACGTGGTCGGCCTCGTAGATATTGCCGACCGCCATCGTCTTGATGCCCGCCACGTTGCGGATGCGGTCCGAGAACGGCGTCTGGAACATGCGACCATAGACGGGCTGGCTGAGGGTCGAGGTTTGCCCCGCTGACACGTCAATGATGTCCGCGCCCACGGCTTCGAACATCTGCGCGATCTGCACCGCATCTTCGGCGGTGACGCCATCATCACCGGCCCAATCGCTGGCGGAGATGCGGACAGACATTGGTTTTTCCGCGGGCCACACTGCGCGCATGGCGCTGAACACCTCAAGCGGATAGCGCATCCGGTTTTCCAAGCTGCCGCCATAATCGTCTGTCCGGACATTGGACAAAGGCGAGATGAAAGAGGAGATCAGATAGCCGTGCGCTGCGTGCAGTTCGATCATGTCAAAGCCGCTGGCTGCAGCCATTTTTGTGGCCGCGACAAATTCTGCCTTCACCCGCGCCATATCTGCGCTGTCCATCGCCTTGGGCACAGCGTTGTCGTCAGACCAGGCCATCCCAGAGGCCGACAGAAGCGGCCAGTTGCCGGACGTCATAGGCTGGTCCATGCCCTCCCACCCGAGGCGGGTTGACCCCTTGCGGCCTGCGTGGCCGATCTGGCAACAGGTTTTCGCCTGCGTTTCGGCATGGATGAAGTCGTTCAATCGTGTCCACTGGGCCTGATGTTCAGGCGCGTAAAGCCCCGGACAGCCGGGCGTGATCCGGCCATCAGCAGAGACGCAGGTCATTTCGGTATAGACCAATCCCGCGCCGCCCTTGGCACGTTCGCCGTAGTGGATCAGGTGCCAGTCCGTCGGGGCGCCATCCACGGCCTTGTATTGCGCCATTGGTGACACCACGATGCGGTTCTTGAGCGTCATGTCGCGCAGGCTGAACGGCGCGAACATGGGTGCGCGCGCGGGTCCGTTCACCTGAACACCCGCCTGCGCCATGAACCATTCTTCAGCGGCACCCAGCCACACCGGATCGCGTTCGCGCAGGTTTTCGTGGCTGATCCGCTGCGACCGCGTCAACATGGAGTAATTCAGTTGCACCGGATCAAGATGCAGATAGCGTTCCACATCCTCGAACCATTCAACCGAATTGCGCGCGGCAGATTGCAGGCGCAACACCTCAAGCCGGCGACTTTCTTCGTATGTTTCAAAGGCGGTGGCCAAATCTGGTGTCGCGGTGATTTCAGCGGCCAGCGCAATCGCGCTTTCAAGGGCAAGCTTTGTGCCGGACCCGATTGAGAAATGCGCCGTGGCAGAGGCGTCGCCCAGCAGAACCACGTTCTTGTGACTCCAGTTTTCGCACAGAACGCGCGGGAACCTGATCCAGGCGGAGCCGCGAATGTGGTTGGCGTTGGTCATCAAAGGATGACCGCCAAGGTGATCTTTGAAAATCTCTTCGCAGATCGCGATGCTGGCTTTCTGATCCAGATCACCAAAGCCGTATGCATCAAATGTCTCTTGCGCGCATTCGACGATGAATGTCGCGGTGTCGTCGTCAAACTGGTAGGCGTGCGCCCAGACCCAGCCTTTGTCTGTGTCCTCAAAGATGAATGTGAAAGCATCGTCGAACTTCTGATGCGTGCCCAGCCACACGAATTGACAAAGCCGCGTGTCGATGTCCGGTTTGAACACGTCTTCGAACTCTGTCCGGGTTCTGGAATTCAGCCCGTCTGCAGCGACGACAACGTCGTAATCCGCCATTAGGTCAGAGGCCGCAATGTCACCGGATTCAAACCTCAGATCGACGCCAAGGTCGGCGGCGCGGGCATGCAGGACCTGCAACAGCTTTTTGCGCCCGATGCCGCAGAACCCGTGACCGGAGGACACGAGTTTCTGGCCCTGATGGTGAAGAGCGACATCATCCCAATAGGCAAAATGCGCGCGGATTTCCTTGGCGCTGACAGGGTCGTTCGCTTCGAGGTTTGAAAGGGTTTCGTCGGACAGGACCACGCCCCAGCCGAAGGTATCATCGGGCCTGTTCCGCTCGAACACGACAACCTCTGCGGCGGGTCTGCGCAGCTTGACCGAAATCGCGAGATAGAGGCCAGCTGGCCCTCCTCCGAGACATGCAATGCGCATTTGACACCCCTGGATCAAGTTGTTGCTTTTTCACGCTATGAACATCGCTGTTAAATTTCAAGCTCAAATATTTTAGGCTTGAAGTAAATTTCGAACGCGGTAGCGTTGTCTGAAACATCGCTGAATGGTGCGCCGGACATGAACCAAGATACGAACCCCATTGTGACAACAGATCTGGCGCAAGCCCGTAGAAAACCTGCCAAACTGGTTTGGGATGACCCCTTTCTGATCGAAAATCAGCTGTCCGAAGAAGAGCGGATGATTCGGGATGCGGCACATGCTTATTGTCAGGATCGCCTTGCCAGTCGGGTGATGATGGCCAACCGCAACGAGGTGTTTGATCGCGATATCATGTCCGAGATGGGTGAACTTGGGCTGCTTGGCGCGACCATCCCAGAAGCCTTTGGCGGCGTCGGCGCGAACTATGTGTCCTACGGCCTTGTTGCGCGCGAAGTTGAGCGTGTGGACAGCGGATATCGTTCGGCGATGTCCGTGCAAAGCAGCCTCGTGATGCATCCGATCTTTGCATATGGCACGGATGCGCAGCGCAACACGTACCTTCCCAAACTTGCCAGTGGCGCACTTGTGGGGTGTTTTGGCCTGACCGAACCGGACGCAGGGTCTGACCCTGCCGCGATGCTGACACGAGCCAAAAAGGTCGACGGCGGCTACATGATCTCTGGTGCGAAAAACTGGATCACCAACGCGCCTATTGCGGATGTGTTTATCGTTTGGGCCAAGTCAGATGACCATGACAGCAAGATCAAAGGGTTCATCCTTGAAAAAGGTATGAAGGGCCTGCATGCGCCGAAGATCGAAGGCAAATTTTCATTGCGGGCGTCAATTACCGGCATGATCCAGATGGCGGATGTCTTCGTGCCCGACGAAAACCTGCTGCCGCATGTCAGTGGGTTAGCGGGGCCATTCGGGTGTCTGAACCGCGCCCGGTTTGGCATCGCGTGGGGCGCGATGGGGGCGGCGGAGGCCTGTTTTCATGCAGCGCGCAGCTATACGATGGATCGCAAACAGTTCGGCAAGCCCCTGGCCCAAACCCAACTGATCCAGAAAAAGCTGGCCGATATGCAAACCGAAATCGCGCTTGGCCTGCAAGGGGCGCTGCAACTGGGCCGCATGTTCGACGATCACGTGGCCTCTGCCGAAGCGATCAGCCTGATGAAACGCAACAATTGCGGCAAGGCGATTGCGATTGCGCGTGAAGCCCGTGACATGCACGGCGGCAACGGTGTGAGTGATGAATACGGGGTGATCCGCCACGTGATGAACCTTGAAGCGGTCAACACTTATGAAGGCACCCATGATGTGCACGCCTTGATCTTGGGGCGCGGCATCACTGGCCTGCAGGCGTTTTCCTGAATGACTGTCACCGTTACATCCCAAGACGGTGTGGCGGTGGTCACCATCGACAATCCACCCGTGAACGCGACCTCGCAGGCTGTTCGTCAGGGATTGGTCGATGCAAAACGCCAGATCGAAGGCGATGCAACGATCAAGGCGGCGGTCCTTTACTGCGCGGGCCGAACGTTTATCGCGGGCGCGGACATCAGGGAATTTGGCGCACCTGCAAAATTGCCGCACCTGCCGGACGTGGTTTTGGTGTTGGAAGGTGGCACCAAACCCTGGGTTGCAGCAATCCACGGCACAGCACTGGGCGGCGGATTGGAGGTTGCGCTGGGGTGTGACTATCGCATCGCAGTGCCTGCAGCGAAAATGGGTTTGCCAGAGGTCACACTTGGGCTGATCCCCGGCGCTGGCGGCACCGTGCGCCTGACGCGTCTGATCGGGGCAGAAGCCGCGTTGGACATGATGGCCAGTGGCAAGCCGATCTTGGCCGCCCGCGCCCGAAGTCTGGGCCTAATCGACGAGATCAGCGCGTGTGAACTGCTGGAGGATGCCATTGCATTTGCCAAACGTATCGCAAGCCTGCCGCGCCCGGCCCCCATCCTGACACGGATGGCGGATCACGATCCCGCCGCACTGGGCAAGAAGATCGCGGCGATCACTGCAAAGGCCCGCGGGCAGAACAGCCCTGTCGCTGTCTGTCAGTCCATTCGCAATGCGGTGGCGATGTCGGCGCAAGACGCTTTGGAGGCGGAACGCGCCCTGTTTCTGACCTTGAAAGACGATCCGCAATCGCGCGCCTTGCGGCATATCTTCTTTGCGGAGCGGGCCACGGCAAAAATTCCCGCGATTGAGGGTGTCACCCCTGCCCCGCTTCACCAGATTGGCGTGATTGGTGGTGGCACGATGGGCGCGGGTATCGCAGCGGCTTGCCTCTTGGCAGGGTGTGATGTGGTGATGATTGAACGCGACGACGCAGCCCTGACGCTTGGCATGCGCCGCACGAAAGATGTGTTGGCCGACAGTCTGACACGCGGAATAGTCACGCAGGCCAAACACGACGACATGGTTTTGGCGTTCTCTGGGGCCAGCGCATTTGCCGCTGTCGCCAACGCCGATCTGGTAATTGAAGCCGTGTTCGAGGACATGAACGTCAAGACATCCGTGTTTGAAGCGCTTGATAAGGCCTGCAAGCCAAATGCGCTTTTTGCATCCAATACCTCTTATCTGGATATCCATGACATCGCGCGCGGCACGGCTGATCCAAGCCGCGTCATCGGGCTGCATTTCTTTTCGCCCGCGCATATCATGAAGCTGCTGGAACTGGTGATCCCGAAAGTCGCGTCACCTGTTGCGGTGGCAACGGGCGTTGCTTTTGGCAGGCGCCTTGGCAAGATCACCGTGCCTGCGGGCGTGTGTGACGGGTTCATCGGCAACCGGATCATGTCTGCCTATCGGCGCGCCTGTGACCACATGATAGAAGACGGAGCCATGCCCGAGAAGGTTGATGCGGCGATGCGGGCGTTTGGTTTTCCGATGGGGATTTACCAGATGCAGGACCTCGCGGGCCTCGACATTTCATGGGCCATGCGCAAGCGACGCGCGGCGACGCGCGACCCGCACGAACGCTATGTCGCAATCGCTGATCGGCTGTGTGAAATGGGCCGTTTCGGGCGCAAGACGGGGGCAGGATGGTACCGATACGTCGACGGCAAAGCGACAATTGATCCGACCGTCACGGCCCTTATTCTAGAGACAACGAAGACCAAAGGCATTCAGCGAAAGCGCATGACGGAGGACGACATTATGGCGCAAATTCTGGCGACCATGCGCGCCGAAGCCAAAGCGATTCTCCAAGAGGGAATTGCCAAATCCGCACACGACATCGATGTTGTTATGGTTAACGGCTACGGCTTCCCCCGCTGGCGGGGTGGACCGCTGTTCATGGGTCAAGAAGTGGTCAGCTAAAACCGCCCAAAAACAATACTTTACGCCGCATTCTTCGGCATCTCGTTCACGAAATCCATGTCAAAAGCAAAAAAGATTGACATGATGTCACACCATCGAACTTACTAAACCGTATAGTAAAATAAACAGGGAGATAAGAATGAAAACGTTGACATCCACCGCCTATCTGATCGCGGCAACGGTGCTTGCGTCTGCAAGCCCTGCCTTGGCCGAATATCCCGAAAAGCCCGTGTCCTTTGTGGTTCCCTTTCCGCCCGGCGATGTTGAAGACGTGCTGACACGGATGATCGCCGAAGACTTCGAGGCGGCCTATGGAATCCCCGCAGCTGTTGTAAACAAGCCAGGTGGCGGCGGCGGCCCCTTCCCCGGCGCAATCGAAGTCGCGGGTGCACCTGCAGATGGCTACACTATCGGGTCTTTTGTTATGGACGTGCCGCTTGTCGGGCCGCTGATCGGTATTCCACCTTTGAACCCGAACCCGTTCGAGCCTGTTGGCATTTTCGTAGCCTACCCAATGGTCATCGCGACAACGAACGACGCACCCTATCAGACCATGGAAGAACTGGCGGCTTATGCGGCCGACAATTCTGTCGTTCTGGCACATTTTGGACCAGATCTGACACCAACGCAGGTGACCTTTGCCATGGCGTCGCAGATGGGCTTTGAATATGGTGCCGAGGCTGCGTTTGATGCCATTGATTGCAATACCTTCGCATCTGGCGATGCGGATGTCGGCAACACGTCCATCCAATTGTTGCTGCCCTGTCTGGACGACATGACGATCCTTGCAACTTTGACAACTGATCGTCTTCCGATGACGCCAGACAGCCCGACGGTTGGCGAAATCCGGCCCGAGCTTAATCTGGGAATGTGGAACGGTCTGTTCGTCCATGCGGACACACCAGCAGACGTGCGCGAAAAGATCGCAGCCGTCGCAGCCAAGACAATGGCGTCAGATCGCGCCAAGGAGTTCGCGGCGCAAACAGGTGCTGTCGTCTATTGGCAGAACGCCGAAGAAGCTGCTGCTCAGATCGATGCCGACATGGTCGTTATGGGCACGATGGCTGAAATCCTCGGTCAATAATCGAAAAACGGCGTGCGCGCGCCGATGCGCGCGCACCTTGTCCCAATCAGAAAGCTCGGCAGATGATGCAAGAAATCCCAGAGGGAAAGTGGGTCTCTTCGTTCAAGCGCGTGTTCACGCTAAACGGCATAGGGCCCGGCACTCAGGTCGCGATTGTCGCGGAGACACAGTCGCGCCCCGTGCTGGGGCAATTGGCTGGCCTTGCCCTGCATGATCTGGGCGCAGAGTATTCGACGATTGTTCTGCCAACCGCGGCGCAAACCGCACCTGTGCCTGTGAAATCGACCGGAACCAGTGACGCGATCCAGCACAAGCGCCACGTGATCGAGGCGCTGAAACACGTTGAAGTCATTGTCGATGTCACCGTCGAAGGCCTGATCCATGCCGAAGAAATGGCAGAGATCGAACAGGCGGGCACGCGGCTGCTTGTGATCTGCAATGAACACCCCGAAATTCTTGAACGCACCGAGCCGCGCGCAGAGCTTGGCCCCAAGGTCGCGCTTGGTATTCAGATGCTGAACGACGCCTCGGAGATGCGCGTGACCTCGGATGCGGGCACCGATCTGACGATCAACATCAAAGACGCACCTTGCGGCGGCACGCCCGGTTTTTCCACACGCCCCGGCGCGGTTGACCATTGGCCCGGTGGCTTGTGCCTGTGTTTTCCCGGTGAAAACGCTGTGAATGGCACGGTTGTCATGGACGTGGGCGACATGAACCTGACGTTCAAAGACTATTTGCGCAATCAAGTCGCGATGACGGTCGAAAATGACTACGTCACGGACATTCGGGGCGACAACCTCGACGCTGAATTGTTCCGCGAATACCTTGCTGCGTGGGACGACCCCAAGGCCTATGGCTTTTCGCATGTTGGCTGGGGCATGAACCCCGCCGCCCGGTGGGAGAGCCTTGCGCTTTATGACAAGGGCGACATTCAGGCGACCGAATTCCGCGCTTGGGCGGGCAATTTCTTGTGGTCCACAGGTTCAAATCAATACGCAGGCCGTTTCACGCTGGGGCATTTTGACCTGCCGATGCGCGGCTGCACCATTTCACTTGATGGCACGCCGGTTGTCATCAAAGGCAAACTTCAAGGAGATCTGGCATGACCACGTTCCACGACTATTACGACACCGACGGGTTCGCGCCAGAGTTCTTGCGGATGATGGAACTCGCCAATGAGCTTGGCCCGACAATCGCGGAACGCGCCGTACAGGTCGACAAGGACGCGTCTTTCCCCACCGAAAACTACGAAGACTTTGCCAAGCACGGCTTTCTGCGCCTTGTGATCCCGAAAGAGTTTGGCGGTTTCGGGTTCTCACTTGGTCAATATGCAATGATCGGCGCGGAGATCGGCAAATACTGCGGCGCGACGGCCCTGACGTTCAACATGCACACCTCATCCATGATGTGGTCACGATTCATGTATGAGCTTCCCAACCTGACCGATGCAGACCGCGCGGCCTTTGCCCCGCTGCGCGAACGTCAGTTCCGCAATGTTGTCGACAACAACGCGATCTATTCGCAGCCCATTTCCGAAGGTGGCACCAATTGGACATCGAAACCGATCCAGACCAACTGCAAGAAGGTTGATGGCGGATACCTGATCAACGGGTTCAAGAAATTCGCCTCGCTTGCGGGGTATTGTGACTATTACTCTATCGTCTGCACCGAACATTTTGAGGGGGTCGAGCCGCGTCACGAAGATGCGATGAACTTTGCTGTTCACAAGGATTCACCCGGCTTGCAGGTTGTTGGCGAGTGGGATCCGATCGGTATGCGCGGCACACATTCCAAAGACCTGATCCTTAAGGACGTGTTCGTCACGGAAGAAGAGATGATGATGCCGCAGGGTCTGTTCGTGCGCACATTGCCCCATTGGCCGCATATGATGGCCACGCTGACGCCAGCCTATATGGGCGTGGCACAGGGCGCATATGATTACACCGTCAAGTATCTGAGCGGTAAAGTTGACGGGTTGCCGCCGATTGACCGCCGGGTTTATCCGACCAAACGTGCCACCGTCGCGAAGATGTATCAAAAGCTGATCGAGATGCGCACATTGTGGCACACGGCCTTTATGGAAGCGCGCGGCTTCCCGACCAAGGGACAGGTCATGCGACTTTATGCGGCGCAATATGCGGTGATGGAAGGCGTTCAAGAGATGACCGCGCTGGCGATCCGGACCTGTGGTGGTCAATCCATGCTGAAGTCCCTGCCGCTGGAACGCATGTATCGCGATAGCCGTTGCGGCGCGCTGATGCTTCCCTACACCACTGAAATCATGGAAGACTACCTGTCTATGATGACGCTTTATGACATGGACGAAATCGACACCGTTGGCGCAGACCCGGAAGCTGTGCGCGCGCGTGTGTCCATGTGGCGGCCAGCATCACCCGAAGCACCAAAGGCCTAGGATCAAGCATGCGCGAGACGGTTCACTGCATTTCTCAGTCGACAGCCCCCCCAGACGATGTCTGGGCGACGGTCGCTGATTTCAATGTCGACTGGCACCCGATGGTGGCCTGGTCGAAGATCGAACCGCCCGCAAACGCCCAGATCATCCGCCGTTTTGCAACCGGTGACAACGATGCGATCATGCGCGAACGGCTGACCTATTACAGCGCGAGCGATCATACGATGTCCTATGATATGGTCGAGGGGATCGCGGATGCGAAATCTTACAAGGCACGGTTGAAAATCTCGGAAAACGGGACGGGTTCGACCGTGACGTGGAACGCAGAGATCAACGCAAGCGCGGCCCGCGCAAAGGATATTGCGGACGGCACGCGCGCCATTTTTGAAGCTGGCCTGGAAACACTTGTCTCGCCCCAAAGATCAGAGGCCCAAGGACATGAACCATTGCCTCAAAGCTCGGTTCGGCACCTGACATTAGGGAAAACGCCCTGTCTTGGCCTGAGCGTCGCACCCGAGGGGCTGGAGGCCGCCGAGACAATCTGCCTGTTCCTGCACGGAATCGGGGGCAACCGCAGGAACTGGGACGATCAGGTCGCCGCTTTGGCGCATATCATGCCCACCGTTGCCCTTGATCTGCGAGGATATGGGGAAAGCACGCTGGGGTTTTCGCCGTCCCAATTGGACAGCTATTTCGATGATATTCAGACCGTTATGGCCAAGTTCGGTGCAAAAAAGGTCGTGCTGTGCGGGTTAAGTTACGGGTCATGGATCGCGGCAAGCTTTGCATTAGCGAATCCCGACAAGATGTCCGGTTTGGTGTTGTGCGGCGGCTGTACGGGCATGTCCGAGGCGGACCCCGATGAACGCGAGTCGTTCCGCGTCTCAAGGGAAGTGCCGCTGGATGCCGGTCAGACCCCCGCAGATTTTGCGTCAGGAGTGGTCGACATCATCGCCGGTCCGTCTGCATCGCCAGAGATACGCGCGAAGCTGCACGCATCAATGGCAAGGATTCCTGCCGCAACGTATCGCGATGCGTTGAATTGTTTTTGCAACCCGCTAGAAAAGCTCGACTTTGCCAATGCCAGCTTCCCCGTTCTTCTGATGACGGGGGAGCACGACAGATTGGCACCGCCCGCAGAAATCCGCACTGTCAGCCACCGCTTTGCGGATGCGAACGCGCCACTGGTGATGTTTGAGGTCATTGCTGATGCGGGCCATGTCTGTAACCTTGAGCAGCCCGATGCTGTGAACGCCCAATTGGCAAAATTCCTGAAGGTTGTGAGCCCCCCTGCCAGCGCGTCGCCCAAGACCGCGCGAAAGAGCACCAAACACGCCCGCATTCTGGACGCCGCCCTGCGCGAGTTTTCAAAGAACGGCTATTCCGGTGCATCCATGCAGGCGATTGCGGAGCGTGCCGAAGTCTCAAAACCGACGCTTTATCAGTACATTGGCCGTAAGGAAGACATCTTTCGCGCGGTCCTTGATCAGGGGCGCGCCAAGATCCTGGCACCCTTGGCCGGATCCGGTGATACGCCGATGGTCACAACCCTTTGGAACTTTGCATGGGGTTATGCCCGCTATGTTTTGCACCCCGACAACCTGTCGATTGCCCGTCTGATCATTGGCGAAGCCGAGCGCGTGCCGGACATTGCACGTCAGTTCCATGACGCCGGTCCCGCACGTGCGCACGCGGGGATCTGTGACTATCTTGAAACGCAACGCACAAACAAGAAACTGTCGTTTGAGCGCCCCGGCATCGCGGCAGAACACCTTTGGTCCTTGATCCTGTCGGGGCCGCGCAACCACGCGCTTCATTTTCCGCATGATTTGCCGGATCACGCGACGATTTCAGAGACAATCATCAGCGGATTGCAGGTGTTCCTGCGCGCCTATTCCACCGATCCCGAGACTGACCTGGCTGCTTTGGCCGATCTTGGCCAAGACAGCCCCCCACGGAGAACGACATGAAAGACATACTGGACGCCAACAAAACGCGCTTTATCACGGTTGCGATGACGGACACCAATGGCCTTTTGCGCGGGCAGAAAGTGTCCCGCAAGTCGTTTGAAGGTATTTTGAAGGCCGGTATGGGGATGGCGCCGGTGACGTTCGCGCTCGACCCGACGGACGAATTTCTGGACATTCCGGGCGTGACCGATGAAAGCGCCGATTTCCATGACAGTCCGCTAACGGTTGATCCAAGCACGGTCCGCGCGATCCCGTGGGAAAAGGACGGCGATGACCTGTTGGTCTTGTCGAACTACACCGGTGAGACGGCGGGCATGTGCCCGCGGTCCTTGCTGGCGTCGGTTCTGGACAAAGGGGCGAACGCGGGGCTGAACCTGAAATACGGGCTAGAGCTGGAGTACATGCTGTTCAATGAAACGGCCGAAACCCTGCGGGAAAAGGGGTTTCGCAACCTCACCCCCGCCACCACGCACGCCAGCCACGACCTGTTGATCTATCAAACCACCCAATCGCAATGGTATTCGGACGTGGCCGACATGTGCGAGGCGCTCAAGATTGATCTGGCCAAGATGCATGAGGAAATCGGCGCGGGCTTCATGGAGGCCTGCACCGGTGCCGGCACCGGGCTTGCGCCAGCCGACCAGACCGTCTTGCTGAAGAATTTCATGCGGGCGCTGGCCACCCGGCAGGGCAAGACCATCACCTATATGGCGCGCTGGTCGGAAGAGGCTGACAGTCAATCGGCCCATGTTCATCTGTCGCTGATAGGGGCCGATGGCACACCGCTGTTCTGGGACGAAAGCAAGCCCGACAATATGTCAGACACGTTTCGCCACTTTCTTGGGGGGATGCAGACCTACCTTGGCGAGATGATGTTGCTGTTTGCACCAACCGTGAATTCGTACCGTCGTTTTGCGCCGGGTACCTTTGCGCCGCCTGCCCTGACCTGGGGGATCGAGAACCGCACCACATGCTTGCGGGTTGTTGGCCATGACGCGGGGTCCTTGCGGGTTGAAAACCGCTTGCCCGGATCGGATGCAAATCCTTACCTGACCGTTGCGGCAACGCTGGCCGCCGGGTTGGCCGGGATCGCCGAAAAGATCGAGCCGGACGCCGCCGTCGTGGGCAATGGCTATGTGCCGTCCGATACCGAACCGCGGGATTACCCGCGCAACATGCGCGACGCCATTGCAGCCCTTCGCGCCAGTGCATTTGCACGCGAATGGCTGGGGGATGTCTTTGTTGATGCCTTCACTGCGACCCGTGAAAGTCAGGACAATGCCTTTATGGGTATGGTCCCGGACACAGAGCTGCGTCGCTTTTTCGAGTTAGGATAGACCATGCTGCGCGCGCAATTTATCGACGGAATGGCCAATGCAGCCTGTTCTGTCTATGTCGTAACAACGGACGGGATTGCGGGCCGCCGCGGTGTGACGGTCAGCGCCGTATCTTCTGTCTCTGCTGACACGCCGAAGCCGACGTTGTTGACTTGTGTCCACCACCTGTCGCCTGCCGCCGCAGCCATCCGCACCAACCGCACGTTTTGCGTCAACCTGTTGCGCGATGATATGACGACCATCTCAAACGCGTTTGCCGGGCGCACGGAGGCCAAGGATGAAGCAAAATTCGACTGTGCCACGTGGACCAAAGGCGAGACAGGCAGCCCTATGCTGGATGGGGCGCTGACCGCATTCGATTGTGTGGTGCAGCATGACATCATGTGCGGCAGCCACCATATTTTTGTGGGCGAAGTCCAGCAGGTGAAGATGTCATCTGGCGAAAAGGCCCTGATCTACGCCAATCGCGGCTATAACAACGCCCAACCACTTGATGATCTTATATGAAGATCGGCGTTCTTGTCGCAGGCGTCTTGCCTGAAAAACTGTCGCAGCGGTTCGCGGGCTATGGCGAGATGTATGCCGCGTTGTTGGGTGGGTTGGGTTACACGTTTCGCCATTACGATGTCCGTAACGGCGATTTTCCGGCAGCAGCGGATGAAGCCGATGCCTGGCTAATCACAGGGTCCAAAAACGGGGTTTATGAGGATGAGCCTTGGATCAAGACCCTGAAAACCTGCCTATCCGATATCCTGAAATCGGACCGGCCGGTTGTGGGTATCTGTTTCGGCCATCAAATCCTTGCAGATGTTCTGGGCGGAAGGGTCGCAAAATTCGACGGCGGCTGGACGGTCGGACGGACCCGGTACTGCCTGCGTCAGGGCACGACACTGCACGCAATTGCCTGGCATCAGGATCAGGTGCTTGCGCTTCCACCCGGTGCTGTTCGGCTTGCCAGCTCTGACAGCTGCGAAAACGCGATGATGATGGTGGGTGGCCATGTCCTTGGCATCCAACCGCATCCGGAATTTGACGCGGCAATCATGCGCATAGCTCTTGACGCCTATGGCGACATCTTACCTGCAGATCTTTCCCAAGCTGCGCGCGCCACAGCGCATGAACCCGTTGCACGCGATGCTTTGGTCGCGATGATCGATACGTTTCTGCGGTCCAAGGTGCGTGCGCCTGACCAACTGCAGCAAAAGGTGCTTCAAGCCATGTCTCGGTCAGAGGCAGCCTAACGTCATGGCATCGTCACGCACCACCCAGTTTGTCCGCCTGTTTCACCGCGAACGCCGCCGAGGAGATTTGGTTTTTGCCGTCGTCTTCCTTGTCTTCTCTGCGTTCATGTTCGCATCCATGGGATCGCAGACAATATGGGCTGAAGGAACGGCCCTTTATGCGCAGCCAAGGTTCTGGCCAGCAGTTTCACTGGCTGGCATGACCTTCTTCGCGACGCTCCACTGGATCGGGTCCGCATTATCGCCGCGCCTGCCTGGCCGGTGGCAGGAAATCTGGCTATGGGCGCGTTCGGTCGAGTACGCGGCGTGGTTTCTGGGGTATGTCCTTTTGGTTCCCTTTTTGGGCTACCTGATCGCCACGCTGTTGGCTGGTGCGGCCCTGATGATCAGAGTTGGCTACCGTAGTTTTGCGGCCATTGGCGGCATGATCCTGACGAATTTCATCATCGTCCTGACTTTCAAATCAACCCTGAAGGTCAATCTGCCCGGTGGCGCCATCTACGAATATCTTCCCACCGCATGGCGCAGCTTTATGCTGACCTACTTCTAAGGAACCTCATTCGTGGACATCCTGCTTTCAGGTTTTGGAATTCTGGCGCGATGGGATGTCGTGGCCGCCCTGCTTGTCGGGTCGATTGGGGGCGTCATCATCGGCGCGATCCCCGGTGTTGGTGCCGCTGTTGCGATTGCCATTTTGCTGCCCGCGACGTTTGCCTTTGACCCAATTGTGGGCCTGACGGCGCTGCTCGGGATTTATGGGTCATCCATGTATGGCGGGGCCATTCCCGCGATCCTGATCAACACACCCGGCACAGCCGTGAACGCGCTGACCACTTATGACGGCTATCCGATGACCAAGCGGGGCGAGGCACCGCGGGCGCTGTCACTGGCCTATTCCGCCTCTTTCTTTGGCGGCATTTTCTCTGTGTTGTGTCTGATGATCCTGTCGCCCTTGCTGGCATTGATCGCGCCCCATTTCGGCGCGCGGGAGATATTCCTTGCGGCGCTTTTGGGTGTCATCCTTGTGATTATCGCCCACCGCGGTCAGGTCTTTGCCGCAGGGATGTTGGCGTGTTTCGGGATCTTCTTGCAGACAATCGGGCTGGAGCCGGTCAAATATTCCACCCGATATACCTTTGACCAAACATGGCTGGCCTCTGGCCTTGACCTGATCGTGGTTGTTCTGGGGCTTTTTGCCTTCTCTCAGGCATTCTTGTTGTTGGTCGAAGACAACGTAACGCCGCATCCCCAGCCTGTGAAAGGCCAGCTGACCGCGGGGCTGAAAGAGCTGATGGGACACAAACGCCTTGCGTCCGTGTCATCGTCATTTGGTGTCCTGATGGGCATGATTCCGGGCGTCGGTGAGTTTACGGCGCAGTTCATGTCCTACACTTATGCGCAAAAGAAATCGGCAGCGCCTGAGCTGTTCGGCAAAGGGGCACCCGATGGATTGATCGCGTCCGAAGCGGCAAACAACGCCGTCCCTGCTGCGGCGATGATCCCGCTTTTGGCCTTGGGCATTCCGGGCGAGGCGCTGACCGCGATGATGCTGTCAGTGTTCTACGTTCACAACGTCGTGCCTGGCCCACAATTGTTCCAGAACGACATGGATTTCGTGATGGCCATTTATCTGGCCATGCTGATCCTGAATGTTCTGGTGATCGGCTTTTTGCTGGTGTCCACAAACCTGCTGACCAAGATCATTCAGATACCGACGCGCCCGCTTGGTATTGTCATTCTGATCCTGGGGTTTGTCGGTGTCTATTCACTGCGCAATTCCATCACGGATTGTGCCATCGCTGCAGGGTTTGGTGTGTTTGGGTTGGTGCTCAAGCGTCTCAACCTTCCCGTTGTGCCGATCATCCTTGGCATTGTTCTGGGCGGCATCATGGAATCCAAGCTGCGCATCGCGATGGGGCGGGTCGAGACTCCGCTGGACTTTATCAATCGCCCGATCGCCGGATTCCTCTTTGTCGTGATTTGCGTCATTCTTGCGCGGCAGGCATTTGCGTTCAGCCGCGGCCTGCGCGCACGCTAAAGCCGTATCTGGCCTGCCTGTGGCAATTGAGGGCGATGGCGCCTTACCCCATCTTGTTCAGCTTGTCCTGCATCGCCTTCAACTGCGCCTTGATGTCATCCAGATCGCCGTCGTCCTCGGGCTCTTCCTTGGCGGGGCCAGAGGAGCCGGGGATCATACCGCCGGTCATGGCCTTGAAGAACGCCTCTTGCTGCGCGCGCATGGCGTCGAAACCCGGCATCGCGGACATGGGGCTGGCTTTGGTCATGTTTTCCATCGCCTTTGACTGCCCCTCACGCAGCATCTCGAAGCTGGCTTGCAGGAACGACGGCACGACAGAGGCGGCCTGCGTGGTGTAGCTGCGGACCAGATCGGTCAGGATATCGGTGCCCAGCACGCTTTCGCCGCGGCTTTCGTGTTCAGCGATGATTTGCAGCAAATACTGGCGGGTCAGGTCATCGCCTGATTTGAGATCGACAATCTGCACCTCACGGCCATCGCGGATAAACGCGGCGATGTCTTCCAGTGTGACATAGTCACTGGTTTCGGTGTTATAGAGCCGCCGACTGGCATAGCGCTTAATCAGCAGGGGTTTATCGGTCGAAGCCACGGGCGTCCCTCCCAAGACGTGTTGCAGTGCAGAGAAGCCTAAGCGGCGTTGCAGCAAAATGAAAGTGTCGCGTGACCAATTGCGCGCACAACCTTGCGTCCGCAAGCGCGTCAGACAGCGATTTCCAAGGCCTCTGCCATCGCGCGCCCAGTGCTGGAGGCACAATAAAGCGGGCGTAGCGGTGTCTGATCGGGATCAATATCGCGGACAATCCAATCGCGGGCCTGCAGATGATGCAGGGACTGTGACAGGGCACGATCGGTGATCGGATGCAAATGCTGGCGCAAGCTCGCGAAATGCCGGGGTGTCTTGCTGACTGCCAGAATAGGCAGTGACCAGACCCGGCGGATCAACCGTGCGTCCGTCGGATCAGGCAATAGCGATTTGACCCGTGATGCCGCCTGCCCCGCCGCTTGCCCTGCGGGCGTCAGCCGAAACTCTGGCCGCAGCGGATGACCGTGGCCCGGATTGCGTTCGACCAGACCCAGCGAGACCAGATGCGCCATGCTTTGGGCAAAGGCATTCCGGCTGGCACCGGTCGTCGTGAGCAGCTGCGCCTGCCGCCCCGGTGTGCCGTCCGACATGGCCGCCAGAATATCCAGGCTCCAAGCGCGCGCAGTAAGCTTGACAAGTTGGTCAATGTTCATAAAGTATAGTTACTATATTTTTTGACCAAAGGAAAGTGCCATGGCCGTCGCAGAACTTGATGAAACAATCACAATCGCCCTCTCTGTTCGGGACCGCCACGCAAGCGCGGCCTGGTACGAAAAGATGCTGGGGTTTGCACTTGTCTACCACGCGGACGAGGCCGGTTGGAGCGAGGTCAGCACCAAGACCGCTGGTGTCACGCTTGGCCTTGGCGAACAGGCAGAGCCGACGCCTGGCAATTCGGTGCCCGTCTTTGGCGTGGCCGACATCGATATAGCGCGCGCGGGGCTTGAGGCGGAAGGCGTGAAATTCGACGGCCCGAATGATGTTGTCGAAGGCATGGTCAGCACCGCCACCTTCTATGACCCCGACGGCAACGCGATGATGCTGGCGCAGGATCTGACCGGCGGCGCATGACAAGAAAGGCGCATCCGGGAATGGGGTGCGCCAAAGTCCTGAAAATGCCAATGCAACCCCGTGCGATCCCTTGCCCCTTACGACCGAGAGGCTATGTTTCAACCTGTTAACTTTGGGATGGGACATGACATTTTTGCGTAAATATGCAGCTGCGACTGCACTGGCGGTTTTGGCCGCACCTGCGATGGCTGCACCAGTCACGCCGACATTCACAACCTTTGGCGCGTTGCCGGGCGCGAGTTTTGGCGGAACAGGGATCCCCAACGACCAAGTCGCGATTTCGACCTTTGATGTGGCGGGCGGCGTCCTCACACTGGGGCTGGCTGCGACACCGCGCTATGTGCTGGACCCTGCGTTGAGCAATGATGGCGCAGGCACCTACACCGCGCCGACCGGGTCGGAACTGCGCGGGCCAAATGCCACTGATGGCGCGCTTTGGAACTTTAGCTTCTTTGCCGAAACCACCGGCACCCAGACGCTCGCCGATCTTGGCATTGTTCTGTTTTACGACACCGATGCCGGTGCCGCGACAGACAAGGCTGATCTTGGCACGCTGAATGTGTCGGGCTTGAACGCGCTGCTGCAGGGTGATCCCAAAAAGCTGGAGGGGTCGCAAAACCTGCTGTTTGGATATCTGGGCGTTGATGGGATCGGCGTGCGCGCACCGTCAAACCCGTTCGACCCCAATGCCGCGGGCGAATACAGTTTTGAGCTGTTCTCGACCCAAGGCAGCGTTGCAATCAACGTCAACACCATCGCCGCGGTGCCCCTGCCCGCCTCTGGTGCGCTGTTGCTGGCCGGGCTTGGCCTGCTGCTGATCCGGCAACGCCGCAAGGACTAAGCCGCCAAACAGTATGTCAGCCAAGAAAAATGGCGCATCCGGGATCGGATGCGCCTAAGTTTTGTCATGGCCGCAGGGAGGTCGGGCCCGACAGGGAGTTTACTTTGCAGTTGCCTTCTTGGCAGCGGCAGTCATCTCGTCAGTGGCCTTCTTTGCAGCAGCAGTCAGGTCCTCAGAGGCGTCTTTGCCAGCGGCCATCATCAGTTCCATTGTCTTGGTCTGAACCGATTTAGCGATCTCAGCGAAAGCAGCCATGTGCTCTGCAGCGGCTTCGGCAGAAGCAGATGCGAAGTCAGTCATCGACTTGGCGTAGTCGGCTGGCTCTTTCTTGGCTTTGGTCAGGTCCTGCATCTTGGACAGGGTGTCGGCAGCCCACTTTGCGGACAGTTCAGTCGACTTGGAAGCCGCGTCGATGTTCACAGCCGACAGCTTTTCAGCCAGGGTTGTCTGCGACTTGAAGGCATCTTCCATTGCTTTGGTGTCGACGGGGAATGCGCCCATCATGTCTTTGAACACAGCGGTGAAGTCTTGTTGCTTAGCCATTGTCTTTACCTTTCGGGTTTTCGGTGCGGTGGGAGAAACCGCGTTAATCTCGTGACACAGAGATACGTGCTGCACCGCAGCATTTCAAGTATTTTTCTGCACCGCAGCATAATTTTTTCTGCGCGCGCGCAATCGCCTGAAAAGACAGCGTTTTTCAGCGCACACCCATAAAAATAGGGGGTCTAAGGCAAGGGATTGTGGCAAAAACGCCCCAAAGTTTCACCCTTAGGTTGTCAGGATTTGGAGCCTTGCGCCTTGACGTAAGTGCCCGGAGCCGCCTCAAGCACCGGATGTTTCGCGTCGCCAGGCACCCGTGCCGCGACCTTTTTGCCGGACCGTTTCGACAACCACTTGTCCCAGAGCGGCCACCACGACCCCTCGTGCTGATCGGCATCTGCTTGCCAGTCTTCCGGGGTCAGGTTCAGGTCGGGGTTGGTCCAATGGCCATATTTGTTCTTGGCGGGCGGATTGACGATCCCCGCGATATGGCCAGAGCCTGCAAGGATAAAGGTCTTGTCCTTTGATCCCATCTTCTGAATGCCGCGATAGCTGCTTTTCCACGCCGCGATATGGTCCGTTTCGCAGGCAATCGCGCAAAGCGGCACATCCACGTCCGCGATATGGGCGCGGTCGCCTGCCACCTCGAACCCGGTGGTGGCAAATTCATCGCCCTGACACAGACCGCGCAGATATTCCTTGGCCATGCGTGCGGGCAGATTGGTGCCATCGCCGTTCCAATACAGCAAATCAAACGCAGGTGGCGCCTGCCCCATCATGTAGCTTTTGATCGCGGGGCCATAAATCAGATCATTGGACCGCAGATAGCTGAAGGTGCGCGACATGTAGAAGCTGTCGAGCACCCCGGCCTGATCGACTTCTGCCTCGATCCCCTGCACGAAATCCTCATCCAGAAAGACACCCACCTCGCCCTGATCAGAAAAATCTGTGAGCGTGGTGAAGAACGTGGCAGAATTCACTGTTTTGTCGCCGCGATGCTTCATAAGGGCCAGCGTCAGCGACAGCGTGGTGCCTGCGATGCAATAGCCGATTGTGTTGATCTTCTTGACGCCGCAGATGTCTTTGACCTCTGCCATGGCCTTCAGATAGCCCTCTTCGATGTAGTCACTCATCGAGGTGTCGCGATAGCTGGCATCGGGGTTCACCCAGGAAACAACAAACAGCGTGTAGCCCTGATCGACGATCCATTTGATCAGCGAGTTCTGCGGTTTGAGGTCGAGGATGTAGAATTTGTTGATCCACGGCGGGAAGATCAGCAAAGGCGTGGCATGCACTTTTTCGGTGGTCGGCGCATATTGGATCAGCTCGAACATGTGGTTGCGATAGACCACTGACCCTTCGGTCGTGGCGAGGTTTTCGCCCACATTAAAGGCATCCTTGTCCGCCAGCGTGACAACCAGATCACCGTCGTTTGCTTCCAGATCGCGGACAAGATTTTCCAGCCCTTTCACAAGGCTTTCGCCTTCGGTTTCGACCGCCAGCGACAAAGCCTCGGGGTTGGTGGCTAGGAAATTGGTGGGGCTGAACAGATCCACGATCTGCTGGCTGAAGTATTCAAGCCGCTTCTTTTCGCCCGCATCAAGGTCGGTCACGTCCTGCACCGCCTGCTGCACGGCCGCAGCGTTGATCAGGTATTGCTGCTTGATAAAGTTGAAATAGGGGTTGGTGTCCCACAATTCATTCTTGAAACGACGGTCTTTGGGGCCGGGATCTTCGGGCGCCGCGATCTTGCCTTGGGCCAGCACATGCTGCGCCTCGACAAAGTGCTTTACCGATTGCGACCAATAGCCCATCTGATGCTCGATCAGCTTGGCCGGGTTCTGCATCATTTCGGTCCAATAGGCCCCGGCGGCCTTCAAATAGAGGTCCTGACTTGGCCCTTGAAGCGCTGGTGGCACCGCCCGCGACTGACCGATCGCGCCCAAAAGACGCTGCGTCAACGCCTCGACCCGCGCAAGATTTGCCTCTAGTTTTTCAAGATTTTTACCAGATGTTGCGTCGTCTGTGACATCTTTAGTTGTCATATTGTATTCCCGTGACTACTTTGCAGGTGCAGCATTGCAAGTGCAGTGCAACATCAGGAGCGTTCCGTAATGAAGTATATGATGACCTATGACCTGATGGAAGCCACGCGCAACACGAACCAGTGGTTAGGGGCGACCGCGCGCGCATTTGCAAGCTATCCGGCCATGGCCATGACGGCCAATCCGTTCATGGATTGGCTGGGCGCTTGGGGCGAGGTGACAGAACGCACATTCGCCCGCATGGTCGTCAAGCCGGACTGGAATATCCCCACCATTTCGATGGAAGACGGGCAGGATCACGTGGTTGATGTGCAAACTGTTGTCAGCCGTCCCTTTGGTGATCTGATCCACTTTGACGTTGTCGGGCGCAAGCCGCTGTCCCGCCGCGTCCTGCTTGTGGCCCCGATGTCGGGCCACTATGCAACGCTGCTGCGCAAAACGGTGATCAGCCTGCTGCCCGATTGCGAGGTTTATGTCACCGACTGGCACAACGCCCGCGACATTCCTGTCAGCGCAGGAAAGTTCGATGTCGAGGATTACACGCTTTACCTTGTCGACTTCATGAAGGAACTCGGCAGCGATCTGCATATCATCGCCGTTTGTCAGCCTGCCCCGCTGGCGCTTGCCGCCACCGCCTATCTGGCCGAGGAAGACCCCAAGGCCCAGCCGCGCAGTCTGACCCTGATCGGCGGGCCGATTGATCCAGAGGCGAACCATACCGAAGTCACCGATTTCGGCCGCTCTGTCACGATGGGCCAGCTGGAAGAAACCATGATCCAACGCGTCGGGTTCAAATATGCGGGCGTGGGCCGCATGGTCTATCCGGGGCTTTTGCAACTCGCCTCTTTCATCTCGATGAATGGTGAGATGCACAGCACCGCCTTTCGCGACCAGATCATGAAGGTGGCGTCGGGCGAAGCCTCTGAACACGACAAGCACAACGCGTTTTATGACGAATATCTGGCCGTGATGGATATGACGGCTGAATTCTACCTGTCCACGGTGCAGCGCATCTTCAAGAACCGCGATATTGCGCGCAATGATTTTGAGGTTGCGGGCCGCACGGTCGACATTGGCAAGATCACCACCGTGGCGGTCAAGATTGTCGAGGGCGAAGATGATGACATTTCGGCCCCTGGTCAGTGCCTTGCCGCCCTTGATCTGCTGACCGGCCTGCCTGACAGCAAGAAAGCCGCACATCTGGAACCGGGCGCGGGTCACTACGGTATTTTTGCCGGTGGCAAATGGCGGCGCAACATTCGCCCCCTTGTGCTGGACTTTATTGACGCGAATGCCAAGGCACCCGCCACGCGCAAACGCGCCAAGACGGGCGGCAAGGTCGTCAACCTCAAGTGAGTCTCTGCGGGCACAGTTGACCCGCGCGTAAATCGGGCCCCTTCGAAAAGTGGACCGCGCCGCCGCATCCCGTGATAAGATGCTGCAAAGGCGTGCGACGATCAGAGGGACCATGACCGACAGCACCACGTTTTCCTGCGCTTGTGGCACAATCCACGGTGTCCTGACGGATGTGTCCGAAAAGACCGGCACGGGTATCGTCTGCCATTGTTCCCAATGCCGCGCGGCAGAGGTTTATCTGGATCAACCCGATCCCGAAGACGACGGCGTTGCGATCTTTCAAACCACCTGTGATCACGTCACCTTTCATACCGGTGCCGACAAGATGTATGCCTTCAGCTTTGAAGAGGGCAAGCTGATCCGCTGGTATGCAAGTTGCTGTAAAGTCCCGCTTTTCAACACGATGGCCGAACCCAAAAGTGGCTTTGTCGGGGTGATCGTGGACCGGTTGGCCGACACCAGCCCGTTGGGGCGCATCCGCGCGATGCTGTATCAGCGTGATGAAAAGGGCAAGCAATCGCATAGTGGTTTGCGCCATGTCATTGCAGGCGGAACCAAGCGCGCGGCGCGAATGCGGTTGACCGGAAAATGGAAGAAGAGCCCCTTTTTCGGCAAGTCAGGCAAGCCGATCAAGAAGGTGCATGTGCTCAGCGATATTGAAAAGCATCAATTGCCGCTGAAAGACTGACGCGAGGCCGTTTCCGGCCCCGCGCCCATTTCATTAGACCAGATCGAAACGGTCGTTGTTCATGACCTTGGCCCATGCGGCGACAAAGTCGTGCACGAACTTTTCGCCCGCATCGGCACAGGCATAAACCTCTGCCAAGGCGCGCAACTGGCTGTTGGACCCAAAGATCAGGTCAACCGCGGTGGCTGTCCATTTGGCGTCACCGGTCGCCCGGTCCTTGCCCGCATAGGACCACTGTGACGTGGGTTCCCATTCGGTGCCCATGTCCAGCACATTGGTGAAGAAGTCGGTGGACAACACGCCGACGCGGTCGGTGAAGACACCTTCGGTGCTGCCATGGGCGTTTGCACCCAACACCCGCAGGCCACCCACAAGCACCGTCATTTCCGGTGCGGTCAGGCCCAGCATCTGTGCCTTGTCGACCAGCAGTTCCGCAGGCGCACGGGTCAGGCCCTTGGCGCGGTAGTTGCGGAAACCATCGGCCTTTGGTTCCAGCACTGCGAAACTTTCGACATCTGTCATCTCGTCCGTGGCATCGGTGCGGCCAGAGGTGAAGGGCACCGTCACGTTGACGCCGGCCGCTGCCGCCGCTTTTTCCACGGCAACCACACCGCCCAGCACGATCACATCTGCCAGCGAAGCACCAGAGGTATGCGCCACACCGCGCAACTGCGACAGCACAGCTTGCAAGGCCTGGGGTTCGTTGACCTCCCAGTCCTTTTGCGGCGCAAGCGCGATGCGTGCGCCATTGGCCCCGCCACGCATATCCGTGCCGCGGTAGGTCGCAGCAGAGGCCCATGCGGTGCGCACAAGGTCACTGACGGACAGGTCTGTGGCCGCGATCTTTTCTTTCAGATCAGCCACTTGTGCATCGCTCAGCGTGATGCCGCCCGATGGCACCGGATCCTGCCAAATCTCTGGCTCTGCCGGGACCAGTGGGCCAAGGCCCCGCACATATGGCCCCATGTCGCGGTGGGTCAGCTTGAACCACGCCTTGGCAAAAGCCTGCGCAAACTCATCTGGGTTGGCGTGGAAACGCTCGACGATCTTGCGGTAGATCGGGTCTTCTTTCAGCGCGATGTCGGATGTGAACATCATGGGCTTGTGACGTAGGTCAGGGTCATGGGCGTCGGGCACCGTGCCATCAGCCTCTGGATCCTTGGGATACCACTGGTGCGCGCCGCCGGGGCCTGTGCCAAGCTCCCACTCATAGCCCATCAGGTTGTTGAGATAGCCCATATCCCACTTGATCGGGTTGTTGGTCCATGCGCCCTCAAGACCCGATGTGATCGTGTCTTTGCCCTTGCCGGTGCCATAAGAGTTCTTCCAGCCCGTGGCCATTTCCTCAATCGGTGCGCCTTCAGGCTCTGGCCCCATGTGGCCTTCTGGGTTGGCAGCACCGTGGCCCTTACCAAAGGTGTGACCACCCGCGGCCAGTGCCACGGTTTCTTCGTCGTTCATCGCCATACGGCCAAAGGTTTCGCGGATATCGCGGGCAGAGGCGAGCGGATCAGGCGTGCCGTTTGGCCCCTCTGGGTTCACGTAGATCAGGCCCATCTGCACGGCACCCAGCTCACCAATCAACTCGCGCGGGTCGTCGTAGCGCTCATCATCCAGCCACTCGGTCTCTGGGCCCCAGTAGATGTCTTCTTCCGGCTCCCACACATCAACGCGACCACCGGCAAACCCGTGGGTCTTTGCGCCCATAGATTCCAGTGCGACGTTCCCTGTCAGGATCATCAGATCAGCCCAGGACAAGGCCGCACCGTATTTCTGTTTGATCGGCCACAGCAGGCGGCGCGCTTTATCAAGATTGCCGTTATCGGGCCAGCTATTGAGCGGCGCAAAACGCAACGTGCCTGCCCCTGCCCCGCCACGGCCATCGCCGATCCGGTAGGTGCCGGCGCTGTGCCAGGCCATGCGGATGAAGAACGGGCCATAGTGACCATAGTCCGCAGGCCACCAATCTTGACTGTCGGTCATCAGCGCGGTCAGGTCAGCTTTGACGGCATCCAGATCAAGGGTCTTGAACGCCTCGGCATAGTTGAAGTCCGCGCCCATCGGGTCAACCTTGGGCGAGTTTTGGTTCAGCGGGCGCAGGTTCAGCGCATTGGGCCACCAGTGCTGGTTCGCAGTCGAACCCGTGGCAGTCTGGCGGTTCGGTCCGCCCAAAACTGGGCACTTCGCGCCGCCTTCGTTCACGTCCTTGAGTTCTGCGCCGTCCATCGGAATCTCCCTTGATGTGATGATTTAGAATCGTTTTAACAGAGCGTCGCGATTGGTTTAAGTTGAATCTCCTGATTGAAACGATAAGTTCACCTTATGAAAAACGTCACCCTCAAGCAGTTCCGCTATTTTGAGGCTTTGGCCCAGACCGGCCACTTTGGGCGGGCGGCGGATATCTGCGGCATCAGCCAGCCGGCCCTGTCGATGCAGATCAAAGAGCTGGAGACATCGCTGGGGGCGGTGCTGTTTGAGCGTGGCCCCCGGCAGGTGCAATTGTCGCAGTTTGGGGAATCGCTACGCAGCCGCACCCGTGACATCCTGCGCGCGGTGGACGAGCTAGGCGATCTGGCGCGCGCCAGTCAGGACGGCATGGTCGGCCGCATCCGGATTGGCGTGATCCCCACGATTGCCCCTTATTTGCTGCCGCGCTTGATCGGACAGTTGCAGGACCAGCACAGTGGGCTGGACATTCACATCCGCGAAACCCTGACCCCGCGCCTGATTGAAGAGTTGACCGATGGCCGGATTGATACCGCCATTGTGGCCTTGCCCGTGTCAGAACCTGCCTTTGAAGAAGTGGCCTTGTTTGAGGAAAACTTTGTCCTGATCCGCCCGGCCGCCGAGACCGACCGCCCGGTGCCCAACGCAGATGCCCTGCGCGAAATGCGCCTGTTGCTGCTGGAAGAGGGCCATTGCTTTCGCGATCAGGCCCTGTCGTTTTGCAGCCTGCCGACCGTGCGCCCGCACGAAGGGTTGGACGGCAGTTCGCTGTCGACATTGGTTCAGATGGTCGGCGCAGGCCTGGGTGTAACGCTATTGCCCGACATGGCGGTCAGTGTCGAAACCCGGTCCGCAGATGTGGCTGTCGCGCGGTTTCCCGCGCCGCAACCAACCCGCACCATCGGGATGATCTGGCGCAAGACCAGCCCGCTGACCGAACAGCTGACCGAGATTTCGCGGGTGGTTAAGGCCGCCGCTAGCGCAGGATCAGTGGGGCGCTCATCCAGTCGCGCAGGATGATGTTCGTTGCCACAGGTTCTTCGAGCGTGGGCAAGTGCCCGGCGCCTGCGATCACTTCAAGCTTACCGTAGGGGATCAGTTCTGACATGAATTCGTGCCGCCTGACCGGCAGCAAGGTGTCATCCTGCCCGCAGATCACAACGGCGGGCTGTTTGATCTTGCGCAGCGTGGTCTGCTGATCGCGCCTGCGCTGCATGGCGCGGGCCTGTTTGACGTAGGCCTCTGCCCCGTTGGAATGGGCCATATCAGTGACCATCTGGTTGATCGCCATGCGCAACGGTCCCGGAGACAGGTAATCAGGGCTCATTTCAGTGGCGATGACATCTGCGAACCGCCCGGATCGCGCGGCCACAATCAAGGGTTCGCGCGCCGATGCGGCCTCTGGCGTGTCGGCCTGGGCGGTGGTGCTGATCAGCGCAATGCGGTTGACCCGCTCAGGCGCGCGGCGCAGCACCTCAAGCGCCACAGCGCCCCCCATGCCCATGCCTGCCAGTGCGAATTTTGGCGGGGCCCAATCGAGAATCTGGCTGGCGATTTCTTCTGTTCGCTCGCCAAAGTGGGTTGGCGCGAACATGATCGGATAGTCACGGGACAGCCCGTCGATCTGCGGCGAAAACACCCGCGCATCGCACAGCATCGGTGGCACCAGCACCAGTGGTTCGCGTGTCATGACTGCCCTGTATCCCGTTCTTTTGCCGCACTGTGCCGCGCGGGCGCGCGGGCGGCAAGTGCCAAAGGGTCAGCCGTGCGAGGATACGTGTCGCGACGCAGGACGGTAGATCGCCAGAAGGCCCAGAATGGACAGCACAAAGATGCCCGCAGGCACCAGCGTCAGTGCCAGTTTCAGCGCGCCCAGCGCCTCGGGCGTCTGATCCACAACGCCCGATGTGGACGACACCCAGCCAGAAGCTGACAGGATCAGGCCCAGCACCAGAGGTGCCACCGCATTGGCGACCTTTTGACCAAAAAGCCAGACCGCGGAAAACGCGCCTTCGATCGCCTCGCCCGTCTCGGACCGGGTGACATCCATCAAGTCTGGATACATCGCCCAGGGAATTTGCTGGTAGGCCCCGTTGGTAAACCCCGCGCACAGGAACAAGAGCGCCATGACGGTCACCCCTGTCGCTGGGAGCGACAGCCAGATCACGACCAGCACCCCGATATAAAGCACAACCCCCACAATCAGCGCCCATGTCTTGCCCAACCCGGCAGAGGTTTTGACCCATACATATTGCGACAGCACAGATCCCACGATGAACATCGCAAAGAGGGAGGAAAAGATGCCAAGCGCCGATGCCAACCCCGACAAAGGGCTGCTGCCATCATCCGCCATCAGGTAAAGGGCGGCCAATTGCAGCCCTGCCGCTATCATCGCCACGGCCAGCGTCAGCAGGCCGTAGAGCAGCACCAGAATAACAAAGGCGCGGTTGCCCAGCACCAGACGCAGCACAGTCGTAAATTGACCTTGGGCTGCGGCCTCGATCTTGGGCGCGCGGCGGGTAAACCACAACATCCCCCAGATCGTGAGCACCACAACCGGCGAGACCATCAGCACCGCGCTGAAATAGCCCGCGCGCGTATCGCCCGCCAGTGCGGGCACCAAAGCCCCCGCCGTCAGTAAGCCAAGCGAGGCAAAGGTCATGCGAAAGGCCATCATCGTGGATCGTTCGCGCGGGTCCTGCGTCATCTCTCCGGCCATTGCGCCATAGGGGATGGCGACAAACGTAAAACCAATGGTCGCGACCCCGAAAAAGGCAATGACCCAAAGGGCGTTGGATTGCCACGTCATGCCTTCGGGCACGGCAAAAAGGCCCACAATCCCGCCTGCCAGCACCAGTGCGCCGATGAATATCCATGGTACCCGGCGGCCCCAGCGGCTGTTGGTGCGATCCGAAAAGAACCCGACCAACGGGTCCGTCACCACGTCAAAGGCCAGCACCGCAAAGGTCACAAGCCCCGCCACATCCGCAGGCACGCCCAGAAATGTGGTCAGGTAGGTAAAGACCAGCAGTTGCTTGACCACCACAAAGACGTTGATGCCCATGTCGGCCAGGCCCCAGCCTGCCTTTTGCCCCAGTGATAGCGCCATTGTCCCCTCCCCCAAGGATTTTGAGCACCCTAGGGCGGGGGTCGCTTTGCCACCAGTAAGACGTGGCGTCGATTTGCATCGCGGGCCAAGCAGCCTCTGCTGTTGACACGCTTGCCCAGTTGCGAAAAAAGCGCGGCACGACATAACCCGCAACCGGGCGTTCCGTGGGCGCCAAACTGACGAGGAGAGCCGATATGGCCCAAATCTCTCTGACATTTCCTGACGGCAATAAACGTGACTATGACGCGGGCATTACCCCTGCGGATGTGGCGGCCGATATCTCATCCAGCCTGCGCAAGAAAGCGATCAGTGCGACCGTGAACGGTCAGCACTGGGATTTGCAGTGGCCGATTGAGGCGGATGCCGACATCGCCCTGCACACGATGAAGGACGAAGATCAGGCGCTGGAACTGGTGCGCCATGACCTTGCGCACATCATGGCCCGCGCTGTGCAAGAGATTTGGCCCGATGTGCAGGTCACTATCGGCCCGGTGATCAAGGACGGCTGGTACTATGACTTTGACCGCAAAGAGCCGTTTGTGCCCGAAGACCTTGCCGCGATCGAAAAGAAGATGAAAGAGATCATCAACAAGCGTGATGAGGTCCGGACAGAGGTTTGGGACCGCGACCGCGCGATCAAGCATTATCAGGAGGCGGGCGAGCCTTATAAGGTGGAACTGATCGACGCCATTCCCGGCGACGAGCCGCTGCGCATGTATTGGCACGGCGACTGGCAAGACCTCTGCCGTGGTCCGCATTTGCAAAACACCGGTCAGGTGCCCGGTGACTGTTTTAAGCTGATGTCGATTGCCGGGGCCTATTGGCGCGGTGATTCAAACCGCCCGATGCTGCAACGGATTTATGGTGCGGCCTTCACCAACAAGGAAGGTCTCAAGCAGCATATGCACCGGCTGGAAGAGGCCGCCAAACGCGACCACCGCAAGCTGGGCCGCGAAATGGGTCTGTTCCACATGCAGGAAGAAGCCCCCGGTCAGGTGTTCTGGCACCCCAACGGCTGGACAATCTATACCGAGTTGCAGGACTTTGTGCGCCGCAAGCAACGCGCTGGCGGCTATGTCGAGGTGAACACACCGCAGGTCGTGGACCGCAAGCTGTGGGAGCAATCCGGCCATTGGGAAAAGTTTCAGGAAAGCATGTTCATCGTTGAGGTGGACGAGAGCCGGACAGAAGACGGTGAAAACGCCCAGAACTTTGACGAACGCGTCAATGATCCCAAACACACGCGGGTCAATGCGCTGAAACCGATGAACTGTCCCTGTCACGTGCAGATTTTCAATCAAGGCCTGAAATCATATCGCGACCTGCCCTTGCGCATGGCCGAGTTCGGATCATGCGCGCGCTATGAACCATCCGGCGCGTTACATGGCATCATGCGGGTACGGGGATTCACGCAGGACGATGGGCACATCTTTTGCCGCGAAGACCAGATCGAATCTGAGACAGCTGTCTACATCGACTTTCTGTCGTCCATGTACCGCGACCTTGGGTTTACTGAATTCAAGGTCAAATTCAGCGACCGCCCTGAAAAACGGGCCGGCACGGACGAGACGTGGGACAAGGCCGAACAGGCGTTGCTGTCCGCGACCCGCGCGGCAGGCATTGAGCCTGAATTGAACCCCGGCGAAGGGGCGTTCTACGGGCCGAAGCTGGAATTCGTGCTGACCGATGCCATTGGCCGGGACTGGCAGTGCGGCACCCATCAGGTAGATTTCGTGCTGCCCGAACGGCTGGACGCGGATTACATCGGTGAGGACGGCAACAAGCACCGCCCCGTCATGCTGCACCGCGCGACGCTGGGGTCATTTGAGCGTTTCATCGGCATCCTGATCGAAGAACACGCCGGTAAACTGCCGTTCTGGTTGGCCCCGCGTCAGGTGGTTGTGGCGACGATTGTGTCCGACGCAGATGATTATGCGCTGGAAGTGGTCGAGATGCTCAAAGCCGCTGGCGTTAGGGCCGAGGCTGATCTGCGCAACGAGAAGATCAATTACAAGGTCCGCGAACATTCCGTCGGCAAGGTGCCGGTGATCCTGGCCATTGGTGCGCGCGAAGTGGAAGAGCGGACCGTGTCCATGCGGCGGCTGGGCGAAAAGCAATCCAGCGTCGATGGGATTGAGGCCGTCACGGCGGCGCTGAAGCTGGAAGCAACACCACCTGATCTGCGCTAAGGCCGGCCTGTAACAATCCGTGAGCGCCATTTTCGCGACCCGCCAGAGTGTTACAAACCAAAGCCCGAAATTGAAACAAACCCGCCGTCCAGCACAGCGGGTTTGTCATTTTCGGCCCTTTTTCGCCTGTGACCGCCTGTCGCAGGCCAAATTCGGCTCACTTGACCTCACCGACGCGTGACCCACGCCTCTGTGAGTGGATTGCGCAGGGCTGCCACGTTTAGTGTTTGGTCATCCCCTGATGGGATACGACCTGAACTGAACCAAAGTCCAAAAGGAAAACTCCTCATGTCTAAGATGACCAACACTCTGCTCGTTGCTTCTGCTGTTGCTACCGCTGTTGCCGGTGTCGCCACAAACGCAACCGCACAAGAAAACGAAAAGTGCTACGGTGTCTCGCTGGCTGGCGAAAACGACTGTGCTGCTGGCCCCGGCACAACTTGCGCCGGTACATCCACTGTTGACTATCAGGGCAACGCCTGGACCCTGGTGCCTGCTGGCACATGTGCTGACATGGAACTGCCTGCACAGGCTGACGGTTCTGCACGCATGGGTTCGCTGGAAGCACAAGACCGCGACCTGCCTGCATAAGTATGCTAACAGGGTGGGCAAAATGCCCACCCTACCCTGACGTCCAAAGGTCCGAACCGATGTTTGATGCGCCGCAAAACACTCTGCCAGCCAAACCCGGTGTCGGCTACAAACCCCAGCATTACAGCGATATTACCACGTCACCCGGCCCCTTGGGCTGGCTTGAGGTCCACGCCGAAAACTATATGGGTGACGGTGGCCGCCCGATTGCGCAACTGCGCCACCTTTCCGAACAATTCCCGATCTCTGTGCATGGTGTTGGCCTGTCGATCGGCGGCGAAGGCCGCCTTGATCCGGACCACCTTGCCCGTCTGAAACATCTGGTGGGCTGGCTGAACCCGGCCAGCTTTTCGGAACATTTGGCGTGGTCCACCCACGACAGCCATTTCCTGAACGACCTGCTGCCCCTGCCCTATACGCCCGCCACCGTGGCCCGCGTCGCGGACCACATTGATGAGGTGCAGAATGTGCTGGGCCGTCAGATGCTGCTGGAAAACCCGTCCAGCTACCTCGCCTTTGCGGAAAGCGAGATGTCCGAGACCGATTTCCTGCGCGAGGTTGTGGCCCGCACCGGCTGTGGCCTGTTGCTCGACGTCAACAATGTCTTCGTCAGCGCCACCAATCTGGGCTTCACCCCGCAGGGCTATATCGACAGCTTTCCCCTTGATAAGGTGGGTGAAATCCATCTGGGCGGCCATGATGAAGACCACGACGATCACGGCGCGCCGCTGCTGATCGACAGCCATGGACGCGAAGTGGCAGATCCGGTTTGGGCGCTGCTGGACTATACGCTCGCCAAGACCGGCCCCCGGCCCTTGCTGATCGAATGGGACACCGATGTGCCTGAATGGCCGGTGCTGGCCGCTGAGGTTGACCGCGCCGCTGCCGCATTGGACCTGGTGCCCGCATGATCGTCACGCAAACGGAGTTTACGGCGGGGATACTGGACCCCAGCTTGCCCGCACCCGAAGGCCTGCAAGATGGCACTGGTGCGCCCACGTCCAAGCGGTTTGATGTCTACCGCAACAATGTTGCCGTCAGCCTGACCGATGCGCTGATCAGCGCCTTTCCGGTGATCTACAAGCTGGTCGGTGATGCGTTTTTTCGTGCAATGTCAGGCGTTTATCTACGCACCCACCTGCCTGACACCGCATTGATGATGTACTATGGCGATAAGATGCCGCAGTTTCTCAAACGGTTTGGCCCGGCACAATCCCTGCCCTATCTGCCCGATGTGGCGCGATTGGAAATCGCGATGCGCGAAAGCTATCACGCAGCAGACGCAGCACCTGTGTCAGCCGACGCATTGTCCGCCATTGCGCCCGATGCGCTGATGGGGACCAAGTTGACCCTATCTCCCGCGATCCGGGTGATCCGGTCCAGCCATCCGATCTACGGTCTGTGGCAGGCCAACATGATCACTGATGCGCCAAAACCGGTCAAACAGGGTGAAAACGTGCTGATTACCCGCACTGCATTTGACCCCACGCAGCATCTGATCAGCGATGCCGACGCCGAATTTCTGGCCGCGTTGCAGGCTGGTCACGCGCTTGGCGTGGCCATGTCCAAGGCGGGGCCGGAATTTGACCTGGGCGCTATGCTGGGTCTGTTGCTGCGCCAGGGCGCGCTGACCGAAATATCCTGAAAGGCCTTGATATGTTTACCTTAATTGACCGCACCTATCGGTCACTGAACCGGCTTGGCGACAGTCTTTTGCCGCTCTTGGCGCGGCTGGTCTTTGCCGGTGTGCTGTTCATGTATTACATCAATTCCGGCCTGACCAAGCTGGGCGACGGGATCGCGGGCCTGTGGACGCCATCACTGGGGGCCTACGCGCAGATCTTCCCCAAACAGATGGAAGCTGTCGGCTATGATGTCAGCCAATTGCCCGGCTACAGCACCATCATCGTGCTGGCGGGAACATGGGCAGAGTTCATTCTGCCGGTTCTGATCATTGTCGGCCTGCTGACGCGGCCCGCGGCACTGGGGATGATCGGATTTGTGGTCGTGCAAAGCCTGACCGACATCATTGGTCACGGCGCCGAAGCTGGGACGTGGTTCGATGGTAGCTCAGATTCGTTAATTATGGATCAACGCAGCCTTTGGGTGCTGCTGTTGCTGATCCTGGTCTTCAAAGGTGCCGGCTGGCTGTCGCTTGACCGGTTGATCAATGGGCGCGGGGCTGATCCGGTTGTCTAGAGGCGATTGCAAGAACGCCGCCTAAGCCCGCGAAACCAATGGGAAACATCGTTCCGACGTTGAAACCGAAGGCGCTGTAGAAGGCCGCACAGGACAACAACATCGCGATCCCGCCCCACAAAGCGCGATCCTTGGCCATTGCGCCACCGGCGATTGCAAGAAGCGGTGCGACGAAGCTAGCAAAGCGAATAAATGCTGGGTTTTCAAACAGATCAAGCGCATCGGCCACTTCGGGCGCGCGCGCGGCGAGTTCGGTTGCACCATAGCCAAACAGGCCCACGATGATCCCGATCAGGCCCGCAATCAGGCCCAGGACAGAAGCTGCGTTTCTCATATTTTATACATAGGTGCCAAAGGGTTAGGTTCCAAGGTGCGTTGCCTGAACGTCAGCTTTCCAGCCCATCGTCCAACCGTCATCTTCGATCACGGGGCGTTTCATAAGGGTCGGATGATCGCGCAGCAAGTCACTGGGATCATTAGCTTTCTCGTCTTCGTTAAGATTTCGCCACGTGGTCGAAGCTTTGTTAATAACTGCCGCACCGAAGGCGTTAACGATTGCGGTGATGTCATCATCTGTTAACCCGTCGGCCCGCACGTCGATCACCTTGGGGTCAATCCCGGCGGCGCGCAGCGATTTCAACGCTTTGCGGCAGGTGTCACAGGATTTCAGCCCAAAAAATCGCACTTTCGCCCCCTTTTTCAGCAGTTGGCGCAAATTTGCACAGGCCCACGCCGTTGTCATTTGCCTTTTGTGAAAATGCCCTAATGTTGAAGGGACCGCAATTCGGTTGTGACAAGGAGAATTCAAGATGCCGACGGGCACAGTCAAATGGTTTAACACCACCAAGGGCTTTGGTTTTATCGCCCCAGACGAAGGCGGATCGGATGTGTTCGTGCACATCTCGGCCGTCGAACAGGCGGGGATGACCGGCCTCGCTGACGACCAGAAGATCGCCTATGAACTGGTCGAAGGGCGCGACGGGCGCAAGATGGCCGGTAACCTTTCAGCGGTCGATTAGGGTTAACGCAACGCCGCTGCGGTGGGATGCACACCCCGTACACATCGCATACACATCACGGGCATGCGCAAGTATGAACGCACGATTAAGCTGCGCGGCGCGCGGGTGCGCCTCGCTTGATTTTGTTGCGAAAACGCCGGCCCGGCTGGTGTCCGGCGTTAACACTCCAGTAATCCGCATCCCCACGATTTTCAGACTTTGTTAACACGCGAAGCGCAAGCGGGGCGGCATCGCGTTTCAGAGATCATTAACCCTGATTTGGCAGGGTGCGGCGATGTCGAAATACCGCCGCCCAGATGTCACCGGAGCCTGCGTCTTTCTGACGGTCAACTTGGCCGCGCGCGGGACGGATACATTGGTGCGCCATATTGATCTGTTGCGCGACGCGGTGGCGCGGACCAAATCGGAGCACCCGTTTGGGATTGATGCTTGGGTTGTGCTGCCCGATCACATGCATTGCGTCTGGTCCTTGCCCGCCGGGGACAAGGCCTATGGGCAGCGGGTCGGTGCGATCAAGGCGCGGTTTTCGACAGCCTTGGGTAGGGCGGGGTTTACCCCGCCGCCCCGTCAAAGGCAGGCGTTTGGTGTGGTTGGCGGACGTCGGAGAGTCGGGGTAAACCCCGACCTACCCAAGGATGAAACGTCGGTGTGGCAGAAACGGTTTTGGGGTGAACGGCGTCTAGGAAGCGGTCCAGTGGACCGCTTCAGCCGTGAACGGGCGGAGCCCCGGCGGCGAAGCCGATCACATTCGGGATGAGGCGGACTTTCGGAACCATGTGCGTATTGTTGGCACAATCCGGTGAAGCATGGGTTGGTGGAAGATGTCCGCGATTGGCCGTTTTCGTCGTGGTGGCGGGATTTCGGCCCGTCTCGGAATTGATCTGCGGGATCAACTCAGGGCCGAACGGGCGGAGTCCGAAGGGCGGGTTTGACCCTGCTGGTTGTGTTGGGTTGAGATGGTGTTTGCCGGGGTGAACCCCGGCCTACAGTCTGGTAGATGCATTTGGAGAAACCATGACGGTTGGTTTCGGCGTGTCCACCAACCTGAGCCAGATTGGTGACTGGTTGAACAATGCGCGCCAATAGGTAGCTGTGTTGCAGCGGCTGGGAAACAGACCGGCCAGGAAACAGATGAGTTCGTCTTTGCGGGGGAACTGTACGATGAAGGCCCGCCTTAGCGCTTGCTAGCTCGGTGAATCACAGGCCTGCCTTCGCAGCTTGGTTGCGTCGCGTGTCGCACCGGACAAGTCACCGAAGACTTCCGCCGCCATCAGACAAGAAACGGTTCTGAAAGATCGATCGCCAAACCGGTCCATAAAGACGTAGAAAAACATCTGATCCCGACCGCCAATACTGACATCAACGCGAAGATTTGCAGCGGTATCTGAAACCTCCTGCGTCGCCAAGACCCGCTTTACGATATCTGGCAGTGAGTCAGTTGCCCCGACATTTTCGAGGAAGGAAACGACCACGTCACTTTGAGAAAGTGGGTTCCAGTCTTCGCTTCCTTCGATCCAAGTGTGATTGGTATCCAGCGCTGCAAGCTGCTGATCAAAATCACGAATTGTTTGATAAACAATAATTCGAGCGGGATGGCCGATCACCTCGCCAAAGGATTTGGTGGTGTCCTGGGCAGAGGCGACACTCGCGAGTGCCAGAAATGTCAAAACAGGCAACAACCTTTGCATAGTGTCCTCATCAATTTCATTTCTGACGAATTGAGGTGCTAAAGAAGTGCCTCAAACTCCCGCCATTCGCCCTTACTCATCCCCGACGTCTCTTGCGTGACCGCCTCGCCTGCCAGCATCCGGCGCAAGCACTGCAGGCCCTTTTCGGAGAGGACCGCGCCGCCGAGGCGGTAGTCTTCGAAGGCGGCATAGGCGGCGGGGACCCAGTCGGCGACGATGTTGCAGATGGCGTCAGCATAGACTCGGATTTCGTATTGGGCGTGGGCGTCGGCGCGCAGGCGCAGGAAGTGGAAGAGGTTGTGCAGGTCCACCTTCCAATACCATTGGGTGTAGATATTGGCGGGCAGGTTCATGCGGGCGAGTTCACGGGCGAGGCCTTGTTGCCCCTCGTCGGAAATCATTTCCTCGTAGTGGTCATAGGCCTGCGCGCTGTCATCCTTGAGGTAGCGCAGCACGCGGGCGGCCTCTTCGCCTGAGAGGGCTTCGCCCCGGCCCTGATTGTTGACGACCGATTGCGCGGCGAGTTTGTCAGGTTCGGGGATGTAGAATTCACGGTCAAGGATCGAGTAGCGGGCAGAGTATTCGTTGACGTTGGCGGTGCGGTGGCGGATCCACTGGCGGGCGACAAAGACGGGCAGTTTGACGTGCAGCTTGACCTCGCACATCTCAAACGGGGTGGAGTGCCAGTGCCGCATCAGGTAGCGGATCAGGCCGGTGTCATTTGAGACGGACTTGGTGCCTTTGCCGTAGCTGACGCGGGCGGCCTGACAGATCGCGGCATCATCGCCCATGTAGTCAATGACCCGGACGAATCCGTGGTCGAGCACATCGTGGGCCAGATAGAGGTGCTTTTCCATGCCCTCGGACACCGCGCGCAGGGTCGGTTTGGACTGCTGGCGCAAAAGATCAATTTCGGCCTGTTGCGTGTCGGTGACGGGCATGGGCTACTCCTGTGGGGTGCTGAGTCGTCGGACACTATATCTAGACGCAGGGCGCGGCAAAACCTCCATATGCGGAAAAGAAAACCGATGGGGTTCTGTGTTGGCGATTGACTTGCCCCGGTGGGGCACGGATGATGATGTTGATTTTTTGAACCCACGACAGGTATCCGACCGATGAACCGTCTTTTGACCACTGCCGCGCTGCTGGCATTGCTTGCCGCTTGTGACAATGCGCAGCCATTTACGTTTGCACCGATTGGCGATGAGGTCCCTGTCGAGGACGAGGATGCAGAGCCGGTTTCAGCGGCGGGTATTCCCGAGGCCGTTGGTCGCAATCTGGAAACGGCGACGTATCGGGCGGGCGGGAATTTCCTGTCGGTGCAGATTACCTCACTTGATTCCACGCCGACGGACGCGATTTATGAGCGCAATGCGGCATTGGATGTGCCCGGCTACCGCGCGTTCAGTCAGCAAGAAGACCCGCTTGACCGGATTTTCATCGGCATGGCCCAGACCAAAAGTGGTGTAACCGGCGTGCTGGTGATGGATGGCGGGCAGTTCAACAAGTTCTTCTCTGGCACCTACTTTGAACAGAACGGGGCCTATTCTGCGCATACGCCATCGCAGCCCAACAATGGGCTTGTGTCCTATGCCGGGGACTATGTGGGCATGCTGAACCTTGATGCACCTCGCCCAAACGAGGCGCTGCCTTTCCCGGCTGGTGTTGATCCGGCCTTGGCCCCCGGACAGGCGTCACGGGTGACGGGCGACATCTTTATCAACGCGGACTTTTCGGACAACACCGTGAACGGATTGATCTACAACCGCGAGGTTGTTGATTTCGGCAATGCACCGCTGGACAACGTGGTGCTGATTGTTACGGAGTTTGACGAGAACGGACAATTCCTTGGCACGGTCGAAGATCCGGGTCAGACCGAGATTGGCAGCTGGGCGGGTACGTTTGGTGGTGTTCAGGCCTCTGGCATTGCGGGCGGCATCTTTATCGAGGAATTCATTCCGACGGTTGAGAATGAAGCCGAGCAAGGCCTGTTTGTGCTGACCAAATGCGGCAACAGCGGAGATGCGGCGATCTGCGACAATGTTAATCCGTAAGGCCGCAGCACTGATCTGCGCGGTCTTTTGGGCGACGGCGCCGACCGCACAAACCACAGTTGATATCCCCTTTGATGAGGCCCGGCAGATTGCGGCGCGGGCCACGCTTGAGGGCAATCCGCAGCTGGCGATTGATATCGCCACGGCCCTGCTGCAGGCAAATCCGAACGACCGCGACGCCTATCTGATATTGGCAAATGCGCTGCCTCAGGTCGGACGGGCGGAAGACGGACGCAAGGCAGGTCAGCGCGCCTTTGCCCTGTCGACCTCGCAGGTGCAACGGTATGGTGCTGCGCGCCAGACAGCACTTGCCGCTGCAAACGAGGGGCGTTTTACCCTGTCGTCGCTCTGGCTGCGCCGGGCGCTAATCCATGCGCCGAACGAAGCCGAGACCAAGCGGACAATCGCGGATGCACAGCAGGTGGCGCGGGTTAATCCGTGGTCAACACAGTTAAACTTTTCGGTCACACCATCGGGGAATGTGAATGGCGGGACGCAGGACGCGCAACTGACGTTTGACTACTTGCGGCTGACTCCGCTCGACGAAAACACGGTTTTGGCTGAAATCGCCGAATTTGGCGGGGCGAATTCCGTAGACGCGCAGGCGCTGTCAGGCATCATTCTACGGTACGGGATCACGACACAGTACCGCGCCTACGAGACCGCAACAAGCCGGGTGCAATTGTCGTTTTCCTATGATGCGACGCGCGTGCGGCTTTCAAAAGAGGCCCGCGACGCCCGCGCCGCGGAATTCCAGGCAAGTGTTGAGGCCGCAAACAGGGGCGAGGGTTTGCCGCCCGAACCACTGAATGGCAATCGCGATTTTTCGTCAGATATCGCACAAATCGGCCTGCGGTATGACCGCATTTTCGGGGCCTCGCTTGGCACGGTCGAGCTGACCCTTGGGCAAGTCCGCTATGCGGGTGACCCCTACTATGCTTTTGGCCGCGTATCGCTAAGCTATGTTCGTACGCTCAACGACCGGCAACGCCTGATCCTGTCCGGTTTTGCAGAGCGGCAGGACAGCGCAGACGGGCCCACGGCGGATGTGGATCGCAAGGGCGCACGGGCGACGGTGGTGCATCAGTTTTCGGACGGCAGCCAGCTATCTGGGACGCTGGGACTGACCCAAAGCGACAGTGACCGGGTCAACCAAACCTCGACCCAGTGGTCGTTTCAGGGGCGTTATAGCCCCCGCTATCGCCTTGGACCTGCGCAGTTTTCTGTCTCTGCCGGGCTGAGCAAGCAAGAGTTTCCGGCCTACAACGTCGGGCTGATCCCGGTGCTGGGCGGGCGCGAAGACAAGGTGCGGTCGCTGGGGCTTGATATCACTTTCCCCGACATCCAATACGCCGGGTTCAGCCCGGTTGTCAGCCTGTCGGCCGAAAAGTCGACCAGCAATATCAGCCGGTTTACGCGCGACACCAATAACATCGGGCTGAATTTCGTTTCCTCGTTCTGACCGCTTGGCCTTCGCCACGTCTGTGCTAGTTTCTGGCGCAACCAGCAAAGGAACCAAGCATGTCACTAAAATATCTGCACACCATGATCCGGGTGAAGGATCTGGAGGCCACGCAAGCCTTTTTCCGTCTGCTCGGCATGGAAGAAATCCGCCGTCACGACAATGAAGGCGGGCGGTTTTCGCTGATCTTCATGGCCGCCTCCGGTGACGAGGATTGCCCGGTTGAGCTGACCTACAATTGGGATGGTGATGACGGCCTGCCCTCTGACAGCCGCCATTTCGGGCATCTGGCTTATGCCTGCGATGATATCTACGCGCTGTGCCAGCATCTGATGGACAATGGCGTGGTGATCAATCGGCCACCGCGCGATGGGCATATGGCCTTTGTGCGGTCGCCCGACAATGTCTCGATCGAATTGCTGCAGAAGGGCGAAAGCCTGCCCGCGCAAGAACCCTGGGCCAGCATGGAAAACACCGGCCATTGGTAAGGGCTGCGGCCCTTCTGGCGCTTTGGCCCGGCGGGGCAGAGGCGTGTCGGCTGGCGCTGATCCTGGCGATGGATGTGTCCTCTTCGGTGAACGCCAAAGAGGATGCGTTGCAGCGCGGCGGATTGGCGGCGGCACTGGTGGCCCCCGATGTGCAGGCGGCGTTTTTCGCCAGCGCTGATCCGGTGGCGCTGGCAGTGTTTGAATGGTCGGGGCGATACAATCAAGAGGATCTGCTGGGCTGGACTTTGATCGAAACGCCCGAAGATCTGGCGGCCGCAGCGGCCCGGATCGCAGGGTCAAGCCGCAGTCACAACGACTTTCCCACGGCCATGGGCCATGCGCTGGGACATGCCGCCGTCCGGTTGGATGCGGCCCCTGATGGTTGCCAGTCGCGCACGGTTGATCTGGCGGGGGACGGCGAAAACAACGATGGCTTTGGTCCGGCAGAGGCCTATGCCGCCTTTGATTTCGATGGCGTCACGGTCAACGGGCTGGTGGTCAACGCCGGCGAATACGAGGCCGAGGTGAACCTGATCGCCTACTACCGCGCGCAGGTGTTGCGCGGCCCCGGCGCTTTTCTGGAAATCGCCAATGGGTTTGAAAACTACGCCAGCGCGATGGAACGCAAGCTGATCCGAGAGCTGTCAGCGATGGTGCTGGGTGGTGCGCCCAGGGTTGGCAGCGGCGGATGAAGGCATTGGCGCCCTTACTGGCGCTGGTGGCGGCCCCGGCACAGGCGGCTTGCCGGCAGGCACTGGCCCTGGGGCTGGATATCTCGGGCTCGGTCGATGCACATGAATATCAGCTGCAGCGAGACGGGCTGGCGCAGGCGCTAAGCAGCCCGGCGGTGCAGGATATCCTGTTTCAACCGGGCAGCGCACCGGTGCGGATAGCAGTCTTTGAATGGTCAGGCCCGGCAGAGCAGGTCGTGATCGTGCCCTGGACAGAGCTTGCGGATCGCGCAGCACTTGCCGGGGTTCTGGGTGTGCTGCAAAGCCGCCCGCGCCCGGCACAAAGCCCCACGACGGCAATTGGTGCCGCACTCCAGACCGGGCTTGATCTTTTGGCAGCGCAGCCGGACTGCTGGAAACGCACGCTGGATTTGTCGGGTGATGGCAAGGCCAACACCGGCCCCCTGCCCCAAAGCATCATTCTTCCCGATGGGATGGGCGATGTCACGGTCAACGGACTTGTTGTCGGCATTGCCGAACGCCCGGGCGGAAACTGGGGTGCGGGCATCCAGGAACTGACCGCTTATTTTGAGGCTTACGTGCTGCGCGGCCCGGATGCCTTTGTCGAAGTGGCACTGGGCTATGGTGACTACGCCGCGGCAATGGAACGCAAGCTCTTGCGGGAATTGGAAACGCTCGCCACCTCGCAATCCGCACCCGCCACATCACAAGCCCCCTAACACCACCCAAGGCGCTGCACGCCCACATCCAGACCGCCGACAGATACGATGCGCAGGTCCTTCACTTCTTCTGGCCAAAATAATCCCCGCCGGAGGCTTCCACCGATCCAAGCGCAAAACCGCCGGGGCCCTTTGCAACAGGGCCACCAGCGGCAGTATGTCGTGCGGCGCAGCCGCGCAATCTAATAGGATGCGCGGATCAGTAGATATAGCGGATCTGTTCGGTCCAATAGCGTTCCATCCGCCGCAGGGAGGTGATAATGTCATCAATCCCCTGCTGGTCCATCACACCACGAGTCACCAGCCCATCGGCATGGGTGGCAAACAGCTTTCCCACGATCAGGCGAATTTCGCGGCCCTTGGCGGTCAGGCTGACCCGGACAGAGCGGCGGTCCACCTCACTGCGCTGGTGGTGCATATAGCCGTTGTCCACCAACTTCTTGAGGTTGTAACTGACATTGCTGCCTTGATAATAGCCACGGGTTTTCAGCTCACCCGCTGTCACCTCGTTATCGCCGATGTTGAATAGCAGCAGGGCCTGTACAGCGTTGATTTCCAGCACCCCGACCCGTTCAAATTCATCCTTGATGACGTCCAGCAACAATCGGTGCAGACGCTCGACCAAGGTCAAACTGTCCAGATAGCTGGCCATAAAGGCTGTATTGGCTGCCGAAAGTTCTGCCTCGGCCGGGACTTGTTTCAGGTTCGTATGCAAGGTCATCTTGTTCTCCGAATCCACCGCAAGACCGGAATGAACGAAAAAGCCCAAGGAAACGTTAAGCGGACCCCGGCTTTGCAACACCCGCCGCACCTGCGGCAATCCGCGCCATCAGCCCTGAATAATCATCCGGCACCGGCGCCTTGCCCATGATCCAGGCAAGGATATCATGGTCATTTTCCGCCAACAGTCGGTCATAAAGCGCCAGCTCCTCCGCTGACATGCCCGCCAGATGCCGGTCCGCAAAATCCATCAGAATCAGGTCCATTTCCTTGATCCCGCGCCGCATGGACCGCATCGCCAGCCGCTTGACCATCACCTCGCGCGGTTCGGTCATGCGGCGACAGTCAGTGCCTTGCGCAGCTGCTTTTCCAGCCGTGCCAGTTGGTCTGTTCCGCGTGCGATCTGCGCGCGCGTGGCGCGCATTTGCGCCAAGAGGTCGCTGACCTCGGGTGTGACATCCGGAGCCTCATCACCGCCCTCGGGCCCCTCACCTACGCCTGTCATCAGCCAGGACAGGCTGATCCCCATCATGCCCGCCAGAATGGTCAGCCGGTTGGCGCGCGGTTCCTTGCGATCCTCTTCCCATGCGGCGATTGTCGCAGGCTTCACCCCCAGACGCTTGGCCACGTCTTCGACCGACATGCCCACGCTTTCGCGCGCCGCTGCCAGCCGGTCACCGAAAGTTGCCATGTCGTCTGAATACCAACCGTCCTGCGTTTCGTCTTCGGGCATCTGGGGCTCCTTGTCGCTTGCAATGGGGTTCTGGGTGACCCTATGACACGCACAACAGCCTTTGACCACCGGGAGACGACGATGCCATTCCTGTCTGCGACACTGGACCGCGTGAAACCTTCGCCCACCATTGCAGTGACGGCCAAAGCAGCAGAGCTGCGCGCTGCAGGGCGTGACGTGATCGGGCTGGGCGCGGGCGAGCCGGACTTCGACACGCCCGAAAACATCCGCACCGCCGCCAAGACCGCGATTGATGCAGGCCACACCCGTTACACCGCCGTGGACGGCATCCCGGCCCTGAAAGAGGCGATCTGCGCCAAGTTCAAACGCGACAATGCTCTGGACTACGCCCCCGCCCAGATCAACGTGGGCACCGGCGGCAAACAGGTGCTCTATAACGCCTTCATGGCCACCCTGAACCCCGGTGACGAGGTGATTATCCCAGCCCCCTTTTGGGTCAGCTATCCCGATATGGTGCTGCTAGGGGGCGGCACACCGGTGTTCATCGCAGGCGCGCTGGATCAGGGCTACAAGATCACACCGGAACAACTTGACGCGGCAATCACGCCCAAGACCAAGTGGTTCCTGTTCAACAGCCCCAGCAACCCCACCGGTGCAGGCTACAGCTGGTCGGAACTGAAGGCGTTGACAGATGTGTTGCTGCGGCATCCGCATGTCTGGGTGATGACCGATGACATGTATGAACATCTGGCGTTTGGAAATTTCACGTTTTGCACGCCTGCGCAGGTGGAACCGCAGCTTTACGACCGGACGCTGACGATCAACGGGGTCAGCAAGGCCTATGCGATGACCGGCTGGCGGATCGGCTATGCGGGCGGGCCAGAGGTGCTGATCCGCGCGATGCGCAAGGTGCAGTCGCAATCCACCTCGAACCCCTCATCGGTCAGTCAGCACGCGGCGCTTGAGGCACTGAACGGTCCGCAGGACTTTCTGGCCCCCAATGCCACCCTGTTCCAACGCCGCCGCGATCTGGTGGTGGACGGGCTGAATGCCTGCCCCGGCATCACCTGCCCGCGCCCCGAAGGCGCGTTCTATGTCTATCCGTCGATTGCAGGCTGCATCGGCAAAACCTCTGCCGGTGGTGCCGCGATCACCGACGACGAAGCCTTTGCCACCGCCCTGCTGGAGGAAACCGGTGTCGCCGTGGTCTTTGGCGCAGCCTTCGGCCTGAGCCCGCATTTCCGGGTCAGTTACGCTACCAGCGACGATGCGCTGGCAGAGGCCTGCGCGCGGATCAAGGGATTCTGCGAAGGGTTGGTGTGAAGCGCAAAACCCTTTGAAGGGTTTTCTCCAAAGCCTTTGAAAGGCTTTGGCGACAGTGCCGCAGGGCACCCTGCCGTATTGCCAGGTGAAACGTAATCTCTCATGCTGCCTTAGATCAATAAGCATCCTTTGGTTCGGCAGTGGGGTTTTTTTCATGCGTAGGACGGCACTACCATTTTCACGTCATTTTTCACCTGCGATCTGGCAGGCACGCTTTGGGCGCTTAAAAGATGCCCGCAAGGACGGAGTGCGGGGCTATGAATTTGCGCAAACCATCGCGCTGAGTGGCGCGGATTTTGCACAGGCCGCGACAAACTTTGTTCAGACCTACTTTGACCCTGAAATCGCGATTGGTTACGACGAGGCGCGCGACGACTACGTTGCATCGCAGGATCCGGTCTATCGCTTTACCGCGCCTGCGCGCCTTCGGTATTTTACCCAAGGATTGGCCCATCGCGGCAAAGTACTGGCGCATGAGTACCTGCTCGATGACATTGCCTTTGAAGACGGTGATCATATCGTTGAATCCGGCGGCAACGACGGGGATTTCTCGCTTGCTTTGCGTCAGTTTGGCAAACGTTTTTCGCTGGATACCTTTGAACCTTCGCCGCGCGAATTTCAAACGCTGTCGGCCAATATTGCCAGTCTGGGGATCTATGAACAGGCCCGGGCCCATGACGTCGCACTTTGGCATCAAAGCGACCAGGAGCTTGAATTCTATGTGAAATCCGGGACAGCGGATTCGTCTATCCATCCAATTGATGGATCAAGCGAGGTTGTTAAGGTCAGGACCAAACGCCTAGACGAGGTGCTGCCGCGTCAGCGCTACAAGCTGCTCAAACTCGAGGCCGAGGGCGCAGAGCCGGAAATCTTGGACGGCGCGATGGGGGTTCTGGATTGCTTTGACTACGTCACTGCTGATGTGGGGTTCGAACGCGGTCTCAAACAGGAAAGCACCCTACCGCAGGTGACCAACCTGCTGTTGCGCAACGGCTTTTCGGTGGCCCGTTGCGGCAATGAACGGCGGGTCGTGCTGTATGTGAATGACCGCACTTCAGCGTGAGCGATGCCGCGCGTGACGACGCAAGGGCGGCGTCTGTGACCGCAAAGATTATGGCCCGGCGTGGGGTGGCAATTTCTTCAAAGAAATTGGCGGCAAATCCTCTTTGAGGATTTGCTGACAGACTTTTGCAAAAGTCTGTTTCGCCGTTGGCACCGCACTGTTAACCTCTCACAAAAGCCTGAGGCGCGCATGACAAAAGACCTGCCAGACTACTACTTCCGGATCCGCGAAAACGGCGCGGCGGTGTTCCGCGTGGATACCGAGAACCGGCAGCGGCGGATCGAGCTAAACCAGGTGGCGGTCGTCAACGTCAAGAATGGAGAGGTCAAGCCGCATGGCGATCACACCCTTTCAGACGATGACATTGCCGCCATTCAGGACTGGCTGAACCAGCGTGTCGCCCTTCTCGCACAGCGGGACATGGATGATATTCACCGGGCGGTCGATTATCTGAACCTGACAACGCAATGGGTCCAGTCCAAGGCCGAAGACGCGCAGCTGGAAGAGGTGACAGACCGGCTGTTGCTGGCCATGCATGATCTGCGCACCTTGCTGGTCCGCAAGAAATCGGAGCGTCTGCTGGGCAAGGAGAACGACGCCGACTAGGCCGCCTGCGCAATCCGGCTGGTGCCGCGCCAGAACCGCCAGGACAAAAGCACACCGGCAACGCTCAACCCGATCACAAGCCCCAGCCAAAGCCCGACCGGCCCATAACCAAGCGTGAAGGCCAAGACATAGCTGGCCGGCAGCCCGATGATCCAATAGCTGATGACGGCAATCACCATGGGCACGGCTGTGTCCTGCACGCCGCGTAACAGGCCCAGCGCCATAACCTGCAGCGCATCGACTGCCTGAAAGAGTGCGGCCACGATGATCAGCGACACGCCCACGGACAAAAGCGCATCACGCGCTGGTTCATCAGGGTCGATGAAGGCGCTGACCAGAACATCCGGGACTGCCAGAAAGAGCGTGATGGTCAACACAACAAAGCCGCCCGACAGCACAATCGCGGCAATCCCGCCCTGGCGCAGGCCAGGTTCATCGCGGCGGCCCAGTGCGCGGCCTGCGCGCACGGTCGCCGCTTGGGACAGGCCGATATGGACCATGAACATGATGCTGGCCCATTGGATCGCGATGCCATGAGCGGCCAGTTCCAGCGCGCCAATCCAGCCCATCATCACCGCAGAGGCGGCAAACAGCCCACCTTCGGCCAGAGAGGTCAGGCCAATCGGCACGCCCAGACGGAAGACGCGGGCCATCACCTCGGGGTCGGGGCGGAGCGCGTTGCGGAAAAGCTCAAACTGCGGCAGGCGGCGTTGGACGTAGAGCACCAGCACCACAACCGTCACGATCTGCAACAGGACAGAGGCGATGGCGGCACCGCGGATCCCCAGCTCTGGCGCACCGAAGTTGCCGAAGATCAGCACGTAGTTCACGCAAGCGTTCAGCACCGCGGCCATGATTGTGGACCACAGGATGATCGCGGTGTGTTCGACCCCCGCCAGAAAGGATTTCAGCACCATGACCAGCAGCGCCGGGATCATGCCCAGCACGGCGATATGCAGATAGTCTTGCGCCGCGGCGGCCACAACCGGGTCTTGCCCGATGGCGAGCATGATGGCTTCGGAAAAGATGAAGGGAATAGAGACCGCGACGCCGTAAAAGACCGACAACCAGATCGCCATGCGGGTGGCGCGCCGCGCGGCCTGAGTGTCATCCACCTCGGCCGCGGCGGCGGCGAGCGCTGTGACGCCCACGCCAAAGCCTGCGCCGACGATAAAAAGCACAAAGAACATGGTCGCCGCGATGGTCACAGCGGCAAGGGCTGTCACATCGTACCAGCCCAGCATGATCGTGTCGGTCATGTGGATCGCAAATTGCGCCAGATTGGACGCAATCAGCGGCAGGCCCAGTTTCAGGACGGCAGAGAAGTGCTGCGGATATGTCTGGGCGGTGGGTTGCATCCCCTACCCCTATGCCCGGTTTTGAGGCAGGTAAAGCCTAGACTGTGCGGGCCAGCAATTGCAGCGCGAGGACCGCAACAAGCAGACCTGCCAGCACCTCGACCCCCGCCAAAAGCCGCGCGGTGCTGCGCGACGATGCGGCCTGCGCCAGTGCGCTTTCGCGCATGCCAACGGCGGCAAGGGCCACCACGACAGTGACCGAAGCCGTGCCAAGGCCCATCACCAGCGCGCCGATAATGCCCGCCCAGTCGATGCCCAGCCGCCAAGTGAGGATCAGCAGAAAGAGCGCCCCAGTGCAGGGGCGCACGGCAATGCTGCCGATCAGCACAACCGCATCGCGGAGCGACCGCACGGAAGCGGCCTGGTCTGGGGTTGGGCCGTGGGCGTGGCCGCAGGTGTCGCAGATGCCGTCGGTGTGGTGGTGGTGGTGATCATGCGCGTGGTCGTGATGATCATGCGTGTGAGCGTGGTGATCGTGGGCATGCGCGTGAGCGTGGTGATCGTGGGCATGCGCGTGAGCGTGATTGTGGGCGTGGTTGGGCTGAGCGGCGGCTTGCGGCGCGGCCCAGTACCGCCGCACCTTGCGCAGCCCGCGCAGCATCAGCCAGACCCCAACGCCTGCGATCAGCGCATAGCTGAGCGGGGCCATCACCTGATCGGCCACACCGGTCATCTGCGCGCGCCCCCAGCCCAGCACCCAGACACTGGCATAGACCAGAACCACGGCGGTCACGGCCTGCGCCAGAGAAGAGGCCACCGCCAGCCCGGCCAGACGCGCGGCAGGCACCCGTGCGCCAAGGCCGTAGCCGCCGATCAACAGCTTGCCGTGCCCCGGCCCCGCCGCATGCACAAAGCCGTAGGTGAAACACAGGCCCCAAAGCGTGAACACGGCACCGGGTTGGCCTGCTTGCAAGGCGCGCAGGGCACCGGCCATGGCATTCTGCACCTCGCGCTGGGTCGCTGCCGCCCAGCGGCTGACCTGATCGGCCCCGCCCATGCCCCACAGCCAGACCGCAAGCGCGACCAGCACGGCCATTAAGATCAGAGCGGCGCGGCGCATGTCACAGTAATCGTCTCAGCAAATTCAACGCCGACTTCGGGAAACTCTTCGTCCGGGCCGACATCACCAGCGGGGCGGCCATAAAGCAGTTCTTCGACCAGCGAATAGGCGCGGTCGAGATTGGGCGGAGTGATCGCAGCGGTGCAATCATCGCGCCCGGTGATCTGCACCGGGGCGGCCAGTTGATAGGCCACGTAGTAGAACGGGTCATAGACGCGGATGTTCAGCGGTGCGGCAGGGTCAGCGATCGTGACGGCGCGGCTGTGCATTTCGCGCACAAGGCCATCTTCGAACGTCATGGTATGGTCTTGCTTGGGCGCCAGTCCCAGCAAGGTATCGCCCTGCATGACCTCAAGATCGCCTTGGAAATCGGGCGGCCAAGCGGTGACGCTGGCCGCGAGCGTCTGCACCTCTGCCGGGGTCAGGCGCATGTCACCGTCCAGATCAAGGCCGAGATCAGCGGTGATCAACAGCGAAAAATAGTCGTCATAGACCCAGGCCAGACGCACCACCGGCGTGCTGCCGGAGAAATCCACAGTGACTTCGGCCCCCACAAAGATATGCGGGTGCGCCAGCGCCGGCGGCGGGGTCAGTGTCAGGGCCAATGCGGCGATGCAAAGCGGTGTGCGCATATGTCAGCAGATAGGCCAGCCGGACGGCACTGGCAATGGACAGTCGCAGCGCGCTGCGGCAACATTCCGCGGAACGAAAGGGAATGTGATGTCGGAGCTGAATAGTCTGATTGGGGATGCACGAGACTTTCTGGGGCAATTGGCCCAGAACAACAGCCGCGACTGGTGGCAGGACAACAAGGCGACCTATGACGCAAAGTTGAAAACGCCCGCTTTGGCGCTGCTGGACCAGATGCAACCGAAGCTGAAAGCGCTGAGCGGGCTGGAGGCCGTGCCCAAGCTTTTTCGCCCGCACCGGGATGTGCGGTTTTCCAAGGACAAGACGCCCTACACCACGCATCTGCACATGCTGTGGCGGCTGGACACAGGCGCGCGGCAGGATGCGGTGTTCTTTTTCGGTGTCGGGCTGGATTACATCACCGCGGGCGCTGGCATGATGGGGTTCGACAAGGCAGTGCTGGCGGATTGGCGCAAGTTTGTCGATCTGGATACGGATCGGATTGCGGGGGTTGTGACAGGGCTGGAGCGCAAGGGCGTGCATTTTCGCGACCCTGAACTGAAGCGCGTCCCCCCGCCCTTTGACAAGGACCACGCGGGCGCGCGGCTGTTGCGGATGAAGGGCGTGGTCGGCCATCTGGACCTGCCAGAGTCGGGACCGTTGGAGGCGCAACTGACCAAGGCCTTCACGACGCTTTGGCCGCTTAATGAGATGTTGATCGGGATCGCTGAAGCCTGAGCGCGGCGCCGGGGTGAACCCCGGCCTACGGATGTGTTGCTGGTGTCGTGATGGATGGCCGTCAGGCGAGGCGGCGGGCGGCGCTGCCCAAAAGACCCCGGCTATAAACCTTGTGAAACGGCATCAGCGCGTTGACCATGACGCCCAGCGGCGCGTCCGGTTCCGGCGGTGTCACCGCCGAGCCAAAGAACAGGCAACCGGGCTGATGATAAAGCCACGAGCGCGTGTAGCCGCGTTTGTCGGACAGCAGGATCTGATGATCCGCGCGATCCTCGACCCGCCAGGCGGCAAAGGTATCAGCGGTACCGGCGGCCAAGGCATCCACATCGGCGTCGGTGCTGGACATCCCAACCACGCCAAGGATCAGCCGTTCGGCGCGAAACAGCGGCGTGGTGTAAAACGCGCGGATGCAGGTCGCCAGATCCGGGGCCTGCGCATCGGTCATGTAACAATCGGCATAACAGTCATCGCGTTCCGCGTAGCGGTGCAGAAACGCGTCATCGGGCAGTGGGGCTGTGGTCAGGGTCATGTGCCGGTCGCCTTGAATTTGTTCATCAGGTAGGGTCCGGAACGCACCATACGCTCCCGTATGGTAGAGTCAAGCGGTGCGATTTCGGCGTCCCAATCAGGCTGATGAAAGAAGGCGAGCGATTGCCGGGCAGGCTGATCTGGGATCGCCACCACGCGGTGCAGCGTGCTGACCCAGCGGTCATTGGTCCAAAGCGCCATCAGATCGCCGATGTTGATCACAAAGGCCCCCGGCGGTGTTGGCACATCGACCCAGTCACCGGCGATCTGCACCTGCAGCCCGCGCCGGTCGGGTTGCGGCAGAAGGATTGTCAGGCTGCCGTAGTCGGTATGCGCCCCGGCCCGCTGCTGGTCCTTTTGCGCCGCAGCGCCGGTGGCAGGATAGTGCAGCGCGCGCAGGGCCGAGATCGGGTTGCCGATAAATGGCGCAAAGAAATCCGCATCGCGGCCCAGCGCCACGGCAAAGACCTGCATGATGCGCGCGGCCAACGTTTCCATCGCGGCGTAATAGGCCGTCCAGGCGTCCTGAAACCCGGGCAGATCGGGCCAGAGCGTGGGTTGGTAACAGAACTTCAGCGCATCGGCAGGCGCATCAAGAGGCACCCATAAAGGCCCGCCGTTAAAGGATTCCTTGAGGTCCGGCGGCGTGTCCATACCTTTTGATTTTGCCAATGCTTCGCTGTCGGGGCCAAGCCAGCCGTAGGGATAGCCCGGATATGGCGCGCGGACCTGTGCTTTGGTTGCAGGGTCTTGCGCAAAGAAGGCGGCAGCGGCGGTCCAGACGTCATCAATCACCTGCGGCGCCACACCGTGGCCGGTCAGCACCAGAAAGCCGGTGTCGCGGCAAATCGCGTCAACCTCGCGCGCAGAGGACGGGTCAGCGGCAAAACGGGACAGATCGTAGCTGGGAAAGGCCATCAGTCCATCACATCCATCCCTGCAAGCCGCAGCCAATCGGGGCGGCGGACATCATAGACCGATAGCGTGGGTGCAGGCAGATCAGCGGGGGCAAGCGCGCCGCCGGGAATCATCACACCGTCGATCTGGTCATTGAGGTACCAGACCGTCACGCCGCAGTCGGGACAGAAGTGGTAGGTGATCTGTGAGCCTTCATCGCCGGTGCGGGTAAACGCTTTGGAGGTGCCCTGCATGGTGACCGCATCGGACGCAAACCGGGTATTGAGCGAAAACGCACTGCCGGTGCGGGTGCGACATGCGTGGCAGTGGCAGACAACTGCGCGCAGGGGATCGCCGCTGGCCTGTGCCGTCAGTTGACCACAGGCGCAGGCGGCGATCATCCCAGCACCTCGCGCCAGGAGTGTTTGGGATCAAAGCCCAGAAGCGTACGAGCCTTGGTGATGTCATAGAATGTCTCGTCCGGGCCAAGGGCGCGCTTGACGGGCACATCGGCATAGTGATCGGCGATGATCTGATCGGTGGTCACGCCCACAGACATATCGGGATTGGCGACGTTGAAGACCTGATAGCCCAGCCCATCGGTTGCAAGGCAGCGGTCAACCATATGACCCAGATCGCGCGCGTCGATATAGCCAAAGATATTCCGCCTGCGGCTGGCGGGATCGGACATGAAGGCTGGAAAATTCTCAGCGTATTCATGAGGTTCAATCACGTTGTTGATGCGCAACCCATAGATATCCGCCCCGGTTCGGGCGTGAAATGAACGGCCCGTCGCCTCGTTACAGACCTTGGACATCGCATAGCTGTCGTGGGGCACGGTCGGGTGTTCTTCGTCGACGGGGATATAGCTTGGCTTGACCACGCCATCGGCAAAACAGACGCCATATGTCGTCTCAGAGCTGGCAAAGATGATCTTGGGCACGCCCAGTTTGGTCGCGGCCTCAATGACGTTGTAGGCGGAGGTTGTGTTTTGCCGAAAGCATTCCCCATCGGTGCCGATCATCACCCGCGGGACGGCGGCGAAATGCACAACGGCATCGTAGCGCGGCACCCCGGTTCCGGCGTCGAGTTCGGGAAAGTCGGTGAATTGCGACATCGCGCCGATCACTTGCCCGGCATCGCACAGATCCACCAGCAGTTCGGCGCAATCAAGGCCCGATGGCACCTGATCCACATTCAGGACCTGATGGCCCTGTTCCATGAGGTAAGTAATGGCGTGACGGCCCGCTTTGCCGCTGCCGCCGGTGAAAAATACACGCATCTGGCGCTCCGCTGTTGTTCTGGGCTAGCCTAGTGGCGTCAGGCGCATGTGCAAGCGCCCGCAGCCGGGATCGTCCATCCCCACCAAAGGAGAACCGCATGAAGACCTTGACATCATTGGCATTGACTGCGGCGTTGGCTGCCGGGACGGCCGCGGCGCAGAACCGGATCGACACGATCCGACCCGATGCCCCTGCGCTTGCTGATTATGGCGAGATGGCCGTGGGTGTGACCACACGGGTGTTCACGATGACGGATCAGGTCGATGTGGTGAACACCGGACCAGAGGGCGAGATTGCACGCGCTGACAGACCGCTGACAGTGGAAATCTGGTATCCGGCATTGGACAACACGGTGCCCGGCGGCCAGCACGAAGCGGTGATCCGCGATGGGACCACAACGGTGATGCTGGAAGGCTACGCCACGCGCGGAGCGGTGCCTGCGACCCAAGGGAGCTATCCGTTGGTGATCCTGAGCCACGGCTACCCCGGCAACCGCTGGCTGATGGGCTGGCTGGGCGAGAATCTGGCGTCCAAGGGATACGTTGTGGTCAGCATCGACCACAAAGACAGCACATATTCCGATCAGGCGGCGTTTGGGTCCACGTTGGTGAACCGGCCGTGGGACCAGCGTTATGTGATCGACCGCATGGCGGCATTGAAGGACGAGATCGGCGCGATTACCGATGCCGAAAACGCCGCTGTGGTGGGCTATTCTATGGGCGGCTATGGCGCGCTGATCTATGCGGGTGCCGGTGTCACGCAACTGGCCACCGCCTATGAATGGGGCGCGCCGCAGGGGCTGCTGGAGCGCAACATGATGGGCACCACCGAACATCAGAGCCTACGCGATGACCGCGTCAAAGCCTTTGTGGCCTTTGGTCCGTGGGGCAACAATGCGGGGTTCTGGGACGCCTCTGGTCTGTCGGACATCCACACGCCACTGATGCTGATCGCAGGCGAGGTGGACGATGTGTCAGGGTATGAGGCAATCCGGGGCATCTTTGACGGAGCCACCGGCATCACGCGGCATCTGCTGACGTTTGAGGCGGCCAACCACAACGCAGGCGCGCCGATGCCCGCCCCTGCCGAAAGCTATGCGGTCAATGAGACGCTGGGCTGGGCGCCGTTTGAGCATTACGCCGATGCGGTGTGGGACAATGTGCGGATGAACAATGTCAGCGCGCATTTTGTCACCGCCTATCTGGATCTGCATTTGAAAGGCGACACCGAAAAGGCCGACTACCTGATGCTGCAGCCTAATGCCGCTGATGGTGTCTGGGCCGTCGATGACGATGGCGCATTTACCGAGGATCACACCTATTGGACAGGCTTTGGCAACCGCACGGCGGCGGGGCTGCGGTTTGAGACAAAACAGGCGGAATAGGCTGGTGGCGTGATGCGGCACCTCACACACGGGCCGCATCATCACCAAACATGGATACCAGCAAGTACTAACAGTCAACTTGTAACGGGCTGCGACGACACCGAGGTGTCGCCGCGGTCGTCAACGACCAAACATAACACTCGTCACCCTCACTACACCCATAGGTTTATCGAAGGCCTTACCTGAAGGCACCTTGTCTCTTTAGACAGGTTTTGATGTTTATTTTCGCGGTCTTGGCGACAGAGGCCCCTGTGGCACCCCGCTTTGTTTCGCCCCTGCCAACAGTGCCACAATCAGGCCCGAATCGGGACGATTGTCCGGGACACCGGATTCGCCGTGGGGCTGGATTGCCGTAAACGTCACCCGAGCCGATACCAGATCAATCTGCCCCACCGCAGGTCCGCCTGATCAGTAGCGGCAAGTACAGGCGTTGGACGCGGCTTCCATCTGGCGGAGGGCCGCGCCGTAGCTTTCGTCGAGCGCGTCATAACGGGCCAGCAGTGCGCGGGTGTAGGGTTCTGCCTCCATCCAGGCTTTGATGTTGTCGGCGCGCCCTTGAAGCTCCAACAGAATCCACATGTCGACCACTGATATCTCTGCCTGCGCGGTGACCATCACGCCACCAAGAAAGGACGGTGCCCGCAGAAGGTTTTTCGCGCCGGAAGATACTTTCAGGATTTCGGCGGTTTGTTCCAGAACCGTCGCGGACACAAGGCCCAGTTCTGTCAGCGCCCATCCGAAGCCGTTCTGGGAAAATTCATGGAGCACACGTTCAAAAATGTTGGACCCGACGCGGGGTTTTTCCGCAGAGCCACCGACGCCAAGAACCGTACGCAGGGTCGGCGGGAGCCAGCCCGAAAAGCCCCTGAGCCTGTCCTCGACTATCTTTTCGTTGAAGGTCACCATTTCGGCCACGCCCAGATATGTGCTTTGTATCTCGGCACGGTTGCGTCGCAGGTCGTCCAGCAGCGCGCGGGCCGCCGCAATGTCGTCGGTCAGGGCTTGATCCGCGGTGCAGCTTTGCAGGCCACGCGCGCGGGTGCTGAGCGTATCAAAGCGGGCAAACACGCTGGGGGCGGCGCGGGCCTGCGCAAAGAGCCAGGCATCAAGACCCTTGTTGGACGCCAGCGTGTTGGTGAGGATTTCAACCCGGCTCGTTAGGGCTGGATCTGCATCGTCATCGTCGCGCGGGCCGGGGAACAGCCGCTTGCCCGGTAGATCCGCGACAGGTTGCAGCGCGCCTGCGGCGATGGCCTGCAGCTCTGACGCGGGCAGCATCTGCGCCAGCTCATTGCGGAGTGCTGCGTCGCAGTTGCGGACGTGGACCGTGCCAAAGCTGCGACCCGCATTGACCCAAGTGCCGGTCACAGGGTCAAGCGCGCGGGCGCGCATGGTGATCCGGGAGGCAATGGATTGATGCCCCGCAACCGGTTGAATGGCATAGGAAAACCCAAAGTTGAACCGCCCGCCGGACCCCGATGCGCGGCAAACGACCGTCAGCGGCCCGGTGTTCTGGCAAGACTGCGCGCCCAACAAGACAAGCGGATGTGTGGTGCGGAACGTCGCCTCTACTTCGGTAAAGGGGCGGCTGCCGACATCCTCCAGCGTGGCGGTCAAGTCATGCTGCACCACCATTGGGTTCGTGTCGGGTGAAGCGGCATAGGGCCGCGCCGCAGTCGCAGGCCCTACGTCAATGCTGGCCCGCCCGATGAGGTCGCCGGCATTCAGTTCCAGATCAAGGATCACCGGGGTGCCGCTGATGTCCAGCACATGCCGTCCCGCGCGGGCGCCCGGCCAGAAGGTCAGGTCAACCTCCAGATAATCCTGTCCTGCCGGGTCACGCGCCACACGCGGTGGGCTGACCTCGATTCCGGTCGTGTCCCCCAGCAAGGTTGCGGTCTGGAACCCCCACAAGTCTCGCCCGGTGATCCGCACCGTGACCCAGGGGCGCTGATCGGGGAATGGTTGATCCAGTGACCAGGCGGGCAAGCTGGCGTCAAAAACCATTTTGACGTGCCGGTCCGAGACCCTTTCGCTGGCCCGCATATGCGACAGGCCGGATGGGTTCAAAACGGTGACACGCTGCACCAACGGCACGATGCGCTGCCATGTGGATTGCCCGGCAGTGTCATTGTACTGCCATTGCCCGGTCATCGTGTTCGGCCCCGACATGCTGACCGCTTCAGTGCCGCCCCAATGGCCGTGCAGCCCATGGGCATGGGTGATGTCCATCTGAGCCCCTGCCGGGTTGGCTTGCACCCCGCGCACAAAATAGGACCCGCCCCCGGCGATCAGGTAGTTCAGGTTGAGATGTCCGCGCTGCACGACGGTCCCGAACTGACAGTTTGCCATCCGGTCGCCGTCACACCGTTCAACCCGGTCATGGAACACGGTGACCCGCAATTCGGACGGGGTGTCTTCGTCCTGCACATCGTGCCAGCGGACGGCCCAGTTGCCCTCGACCGGGTATCTGATCGGCGCGCTGTCCTGCGCCGCAAGGCCACTTGCCCAGACCAGCGCGACGAATGTCATGTAGATGAATGAATGTCGCACCACCGTCCCCAATACGCTGACTTGAATGAACCCGAGTGTATGCCCTGAGCGCCGCAGGTCAATCGGGGCGGTGTGGAACCGGATAGCGATTGCCCTGCCCCGCTTGCTCTGCGATGATGCGACACGCCAAGAAACAACAGCTAAAAAGAGCAGCGACATGGCCGATCTTTTGTCCCCCAAAGGGGGGTCTTCCTACGACGCATCCAGCATTCAGGTGCTCGAACAGATGGAGGCCGTGCGCCTGCGCCCCGGCATGTATATCGGCGGCACCGATGAACGCGCGCTGCACCATCTGGTGGCCGAGATCGTCGATAACTCGATGGATGAGGTTGTGGCGGGCCACGCCTCTTGGATCGAGATCGAGCTGAGCGCAGACGGCTCTGTCACGGTGCGCGACAATGGGCGCGGCATCCCGACCGATCCGCATCCGTCCGACCCCAAGAAATCCACGCTTGAGATCATTTTCTGCACCCTGCACGCGGGCGGCAAGTTTGATGGTGACGCCTATGAAACCTCTGGCGGGTTGCACGGGGTTGGCTCTTCGGTGGTGAATGCGCTGTCGGACCATCTGCGCGTGGAGGTGGCCCGCAACAAAGAGCTGTTGGCGATGGAGTTCAGCCGCGGCGTGCCGCAAGGCAAGCTGCAAAAGGTGGGCGCGGCCCCGAACCGGCGCGGCACCAATGTAACGTTCCACCCGGACGGAGAGATTTTCGGGTCGCTGAAACTGAAGCCCGCGCGCCTGTTCAAGATGGCGCGGTCTAAGGCTTATCTGTTCTCGGGCGTGGAAATCCGCTGGAAGACCGACATTGACGATGGCGAGACCCCGCAAGAGGCGGTGTTCAAGTTCCCCGGCGGGTTGTCGGATTATCTGGCCGAGACGCTGGGCGGGGCGACCACCTATGCCGACAGCCCCTTTGCCGGATCGGTGGAGTTCAAGGAAAAGTTCGGCGTTCCGGGCAAGGTGGAATGGGCGATCAACTGGACGCCGTCGCGCGATGGGTTCATCCAGTCCTATTGTAACACCGTGCCCACGCCCGAAGGCGGCACCCACGAGATGGGGTTCTGGGGGGCGGTGCTGAAGGGCATCAAGGCCTATGGCGAGCTGACAAATGTCAAAAAGGCCAGCATCATCACCCGCGATGATCTGATGACAGGCGGCTGTGCTTTGGTGTCGTGCTTTATCCGCGAGCCGGAGTTCGTGGGCCAGACCAAGGATCGGCTTGCCACGACAGAAGCGGGCCGGATGGTCGACGCCGCCGTGCGCGACCACTTCGACAACTGGCTGGCGGCGGACACCAAATCGGCCGGTGCGATTTTGGACTTTCTGGTGCTGCGAGCCGAAGAACGGCTGCGCCGCCGTCAGGAAAAGGAAACCGCCCGCAAGAGTGCGACGAAAAAGCTGCGCCTGCCCGGCAAGCTGACCGATTGTTCATCGAAGTCCCGCGAAGGGACGGAGCTGTTCATCGTTGAGGGCGACAGCGCGGGTGGCTCTGGCAAAGGCGCGCGGGACCGGAATTTTCAGGCCCTGCTGCCGCTGCGCGGGAAAATCCTGAACGTGCTGGGCGCGGCCTCGTCGAAGCTGACGTCGAATGCAGAGATTTCCGACCTCTGCGAGGCCTTGGGTGTCGGCATGGGGGCAAAGTTCAATCTGGATGATCTGCGCTATGACAAGATCATCATCATGACGGACGCGGATGTGGACGGGGCGCATATCGCCTCGCTTCTGATGACGTTTTTCTTTACCCAAATGCGACCCTTGATTGATGCGGGGCATTTGTATCTGGCCTGCCCGCCGCTCTATCGGCTGACCCAAGGGGCGAAGCGTATCTATGTGGCCGATGATGCCGAGAAGAACGCGATGATGGAGAAGGGTCTGGGCGGCAAGGGCAAAATCGACGTGCAGCGGTTCAAGGGTCTGGGCGAGATGGACGCGAAGGACCTCAAAGAGACGACGATGGACCCCAAGACGCGGAAGTTGATCCGGGTGTCGGTGTCCGACGATGAACCGGGTGAGACGGCGGACCTGGTGGAGCGCCTGATGGGCAAGAAGCCGGAGTTGCGGTTCCAGTATATTCAGGAGAACGCGCGGTTTGTGGAAGAGTTGGATGTTTAGGGGAAATCGCTTCCTATGCCTAACGACTGTCTGCGCTATCACCTGTTCATCAGCCCTATTTGCCGAAACACTGAAAGTTCTGGTGAACCACCCTCCGGCATCATTTGAAGAAACGCTGGATCAAGTTGACCCTGACGGAAGGATTCAACTTTCAAGTGATGCTTGGTTTGCGCCCGGAGAGGCAGACATCTTGGTTTTCTTTGTGGAGTCGGAGCAGGATGTCATAACGCTTCCGCGGATTGGTCAGGAGGTTTTGGCACGTGTGAGCCATCGTAGCGGATCACTCATTCGGGTGAAGGCAACGATTGACGGCACGACAGAAGTGCGCGTGCAAATCAACGATCTTTCAAAGGCGAGCAGTGGAGCCCAATTCCAGGGCTGTATTGCGGCGCTGGACCTCGCTTCACTTGGCTATGATGAGGACTCTCTGTTGATCGAACGCATCAACTTTTTTTGCGCGGGTTATGATTAGCCCCTTGCTGAGCGGGCACGTTGAACTTGTGGAGGGCATCGCCCGACCTGGTGGGCGTTTGTGACTTCGCAGCTTGATCCGTCATATCCAAAGGTCCGACTGTTCCGCTGTTTGAAACGTTGCAAAATCGCCCTCCGGGGGGAGGTCGGGCGATGCCCGCCGGTGCCGCCGGGCGGGATGGGGTGAGATGGAGTTCGTCGCCTTTGATCGTTGTGATTCTTGATCGGTTGCGCTTGCCGGGGTGAACCCCGGCCTACGGGGGGCGGCATGGGTTGGGACAGTGGTCCGGTCTGAAGCCCGGCCTACGGTGGTGCGTGAGATCACGCACCCTACCCCACGCGATCCGATTGTAGGCCCTCGTTCAGCAGTGCCAGCACATGGGCGGTGGCTTCGGCTTTGGTGATTGCGCCGTCGGTATTGGCGTCCAGCCCCTTGTTCCATTTGTATTGCCGCGAGGGGTATTCGAATAGCACATAGCTTTTCATCTTGCCCACGGCGCGGGGCCAGAGCACGGCCATGTAGACGTCAAAGATGTCATTCAGGCGCCCGTGGTAAGGGCGAAAGTATTGCTCAACGATATCAAGCTGTTCTTCGGCGGTCATGGCTTTGAGGGCGTCGATTGAGGTGCCCAAGCCTTCGGCGGTTTTCTTGGTGAACTGGATCAGACCCACGGCCCCCGACAGCGGGTTTTCCACATCCGGCGCGAAGGATCGCGCGCTTTCAAAGGCCATCACCGCCATCAGGTCGTTGGGGTCGATCTGCAAGCCGTTGCAGATTGAGATCACCTTGGCTTTGAAGCTGGGTGAAACCATCGCCCCCCATGCGATTTGCGGGTCCAGCCCCGCCTCGGCCAGGATGTTACCGATCACGATGTCGATGGCAGAGCGCGCCAGCGGCGTCACATCCCATGGGTCGATATTGTCGTAGTGCTTCTTTTGGCTGTTCACCGAAAGGTGCAGGTGCTTGGTATGCGGGTTGGAGCCGCGATACTCTTGCGCGTCCCAAGCCTGCACCGTGGGTTTGTCGTAGGACCGCCAGATTTTCTTGTCCCAGATGATGTATTTGATCCGCTTGTCGCGGCTTTCGATCAGCGATTGCACGATCAAGTGACAGTCGCAGCCCTTGTCGGGATCATGGGTGATGTCAGCGGCAGAAACCACGCGGGAGGGGCCGTCCTTGATCCAGGGATTGTGGTCGCTTTGGCGCGATTGGTGGGCGGCGTCGCCCACGGTGCCGTCTGATTTCTTGGACCGGTCCGGTGCCAGATCGTTGATTTGCTGAATGAATTTCGTCAGTGACGATGCCGCGCGCCAAGCCATAATGTGTCCCCCGATAATACGAGGGTAGCTTGGCGCATGACATGGGCTTACGTAAAGTAAGGATTACCGGAGCGTCATATTACCAATCGCGGCACGGATCACGCTGTCGGTGTCATCGCTGTCGCCAGATACGGCCATGCCGATCAGCGCGCCTTTGGTGCCGCCAAAGGCGCGGGCGTAGTCCGCGGCGAGGTCGACGCTTTCGCTATGTGACCCGGTGCTGGCTTGGCGCAGGGGGATCGTCACGCCGCCACGGCCATAGGGCGATTTGATCACTTGTCCCCGGCTGTGGTTGCCGCCCCAGGCGTATTGGATCACCCGCACATCGTCGCGACCCAAGAGGCTGCGGATGCCGGCACCTGACAGCGACGGGGCCACCTCAGCCGGAACAAAGACGAAATAGACGCTGATGTTCCGGTCATCGCCGCCTTTGCGCGACAGATCCGTGGCGGGCACCGATTGGTCCACCGTCCAGGCCCAGGACGCGGCATTTGCCCCCCATTCGGACTGCGGCAGGCGGGTCCAGGCGATGCTGACAGAGCCGTTTGAGACCATCGAGAGCGTATTGCCGAAGTTGTAGTCGTTGCTTGAGAAAAGCGACAGCTTCTGTTCCTGCCAGCCATTGGCAAAGCTGACGGGGCCAGCGGCCAGCGGTGTGGCAACAAGGGCAAGGCTGAGGGCGGCGTATTTGATCATGTTCGGTCTCTCCATTCCGAGGTGTTGGAAGACACGTAGCAGGTTGCGGATCGGTTTCGCCGCCCCTCACGCCCGCGTCACGCGATTGTCACGGGGTGAAATGAAGCTATGTTTGGATTCATGCGGATGACAGTTGCCCTTTGCCTGTGGGCCGGTGCCGCGCAGGCGCAAATGGTCGAAACCTCGTTGGAACTGGTGTTTCTGGCGGATGGGTCGGGGTCGATTGATGAGGCCGAGCTTGCGTTTCAGCGACAGGGCTATGCGGATGCAATCCAAAGCCCCGAGGTATTGGCGGCAATTGCCGACACAGCCTACGGGCATATTGCGGTGGCTTATGTGGAATGGGCGATCAATCAGGCGGTGGTCGCGGAGTGGACGCTGATTGACGGGCCAGAGGCGGCGGCGGCTTTTGCCGCCAAGCTGGAAGGACCAAGGCAGGTGTTCGGGCGCAATGCGATTGGGGCGGCCTTGCTGGAAGGGCAGCGGCAAATCGACATCAACCAGTTTGACGGCTTCCGCCATGTGATCGACTTTTCCGGCGACAGTATCGGCAATTCAAACGGGCCACCGATTGAAGAGGCACGGCAAGAGGTCTTGTCCCGCGGCACGGTCATCAATGCGCTGCCGATCCTGCGGCCCGACAGCGGGCGCCGCGCGGGCGCCAATCTGGAGGCGGAATATCAGGCGCGGATCATCGGCGGCCCCGGTGCCTTTATGGTCACGGCCGAAAGCCGCGAGACCTTTGGCGCGGCCGTGCAGCGCAAGATTTTTCTGGAAATCTCGGGCCAGATGCCGGGGGTGGATGTGGCCTTGGTTGAATAAGTGCGCCGGGGTGAACCCCGGCCTACACCTGCATCACTGCTGGATGCTTTCGACGTAGTCGGTCAGCACCAGAAGCTTGAGCGGGATCGGCACAGGCACGCCGTCTTCGTCCGTGGTGACCAGCGGGCCAAGGTCCCCTGCCCCAAACTCTGGCATCACATCCGCGTTGTGCTGTCCCCGGTCCAGCCCGTCGATGAAGCTGGCCACATAGGCACGATCAAAGACCCCGCCGTTGCGTGCAGCGATGCGAGTCAAATCGGGGGGTGTGGGGGTCAGGTTGGCCGCAAGCGGGCCGTCGCCTTGTCCAGATGCCCCGTGGCAGGCGGCACAATTGTCCATGAAGGCCAGTTTGCCGTCGACCGGCGCGTCCTGGACACAGGCGGCGAGCGCGATCAGGGGGATCAAGGTGATGGGGCGCATTGTGAAAGCTCCTTTTGCCGCAAGACTAGCAGGTGGTGAGGTCCCCGCCTTGATCCAGATCATGGGCTGCGTCAGTGTGCGGGTCAACCAAGGAGGGGACGATATGCAATATGCGGGCATCATGCTGCTGGCCGGGATCGGGGTGCCGGTTTTGGCGGCGTTGAACGCGGCCTTGGGGCGCACGATCGGATCACCTGCAGTGGCCGCGACGGTGCTGTTTGCGGTGGCCTTTGGAGTGGCGGCAGCGACTGCGGCGCTGACAGCACCGGGGGCGGTGGCCAAGCTGGGAATGGCGCCAAGGCATCTGTTTCTGGGTGGGGTGCTGATTGCGTTCTATGTGCTGACGATCACCTGGATCGCGCCGATCATTGGCGTGGGCAATGCGGTGTTCTTTGTGCTGCTGGGGCAGTTGATTGCAGCGGCTGCCATTGACCATTTCGGGCTGTTCACAGCACAGGTGTCACCGCTGACGCTGACCCGTGCAGCAGGGATTGCGCTGATGGCGGCTGGGGTGTTCGTGACGCAGAAGGCCTAGGCCAGTGCGGTGATCCGGTCCCACAGGGCATCGGGCACAGCGACGGTGTCCATCGGAACCCGCGTTGATCCGGGCAGGCGCGCGCCGGGTTGATCCGAGACCGCCCCTGCCAGCCGGGCGATGCGCGCGGCCCAATGATCGGTGTGGGTGCCGGGGTCGATCAGGACGTAGAACTGACCCAGATCATGGGGCGGGCCGTCGCCCAGCTTGAGGCCTGCCACATCGACCGAATTGACCGAACCGGTCAGGGCGGCGGCCATCACCTCTGCCATGACACCAAAGCCGAAACCCTTGGCCCCGCCCAATGGCAGGATGCCACCGCGCAAGGCGGCGGCAGGGTCGGTTGTGGGATCGCCGTTTTCGTCAACGCACCAGCCGGAAGGGATCGGCGTGCCTGCGGCTTTCGCCTCTTTGATGGCACCCAGAGCGGCGGCAGAGGTGGAGCTGTCGAAGTGCAGCGCCATTTTGCCGTCACCGGGCACGGAGAGTGCGATGGGGTTGGTGCCAAGGGCGGGCTTCGCGCCACCCGGTGGGGCAACTACGGGGGAGGCATTGGTAAAGCCAAGGCCCACCAGCCCAGCAGCCGCAATCTGGGCGGTGAAATAGCCAAGCGAGGTGCAGGTGTGGCTATGCGCCACAGCAAGGCTTGCGATGCCATTGGTGCGGGCGGCGGCGACGGCAGATTGCAGGCCCGCGTCGAACGCCGGTTGCGCAAAGCCCTGTGCTGCATCGACGGTCACCGCGCCGGGACGCGGCGTGCTGACCACAGGCGTGGCGGTGCCATCCACGCGACCGGTTTCAAGGGCGGCGCAGTAGCTTTCCACGTAAGACAGGCCGCAGATCGTATTGCCATGCGCCTCGCTATCGGCGGTGGCGCGGGCCACAAGGGTGGCTGCGTGATCGCTGGCCCCATGGGCCACGAGGGCTGCATGGGTGGCGGTATGGATCTGTGCGGGGGTGACTTGGGGCATGTGGTTTCCTTTTGTCGGTGGCGATTATTCGACGAATAATCGAGGCCCGCTAATTGAGACGTCCGTCGACAAGGCGCACCGTCCGGTCCATCCGCGCAGCTAAATCGAGGTTATGGGTGGCAATCACCGCCGACAGCCCCGTGCTGCGCACCAGTGCGATCAGCGCATCAAACACCCGGTCCGAGGTCGCCGGGTCAAGGTTGCCGGTGGGTTCATCCGCAAGCAGCAGGCTGGGCTGGTTGGCCAGCGCACGGCAGAAGGCAACGCGCTGTTGTTCGCCACCTGACAGGGCCGCGGGGCGGTGGCTGGCGCGGGGCTGCACGCCGACGCGGTCCAGCAAATCGAGCGCATAGGCCTCTGCCGCGGCGGCATCCACGCCGTTGGCAAGCTGTGGCAGCACGATATTTTCAAGCGCGGTAAATTCCGGCAGCAGGTGGTGAAACTGGTAGATAAACCCGACATCAGCGCGGCGCACAGCGGTGCGTTTGCGGTCAGATAGTTTTGTCATATCGGTGCCACCGATCGCCACGCTGCCCGCATCCGGCGTATCCAGCAGCCCCGCGATGTGCAAAAGCGTGGATTTGCCTGCGCCTGAGGGTGCGACAAGGGCCACGACCTCTCCTTGCGCCACGGTCAGGTCTGCGCCTTGCAGCACGGTCACCTCGGAGGGTTTTCCGTGGTTGTAGCCTTTGGTCAGGCCGGTGAGGGTCAGCACATCACTCATACCGCAGCGCCTCGACCGGGTTCATCCGCGCGGCGCGACGGGCGGGGAAGATCGTGACGATCCAGGAGAGACCCAGCGACAGGGCCACGGATTTCAGCACATCAGAAAGGTGCAATTCCGCAGGCAGCGCGTAGATGCCCCGGATCGACGGGTCCCAGACGCCGCCACCGGCCATGTAGTTCACGAAGCTGAAGATCTGGTCGATGTAGATCGCAAAGAGGCAGCCGATGATCACACCCAAGATCGTGCCAACGGTGCCGATGCCCGCCCCACAGATAAAGAAAATGCGCAGGATCGAGCCTTCGGTCAGGCCCATCGTGCGCAGGATGCCGACGTCGCGGCCCTTGTTTTTGACCAGCATGATCAAGCCCGAGATGATGTTCATCGAGGCAATCAGCACAAGGATCGAGAGGATCACGAACATCACGTTATCCTCTACCGCAAGTGCCCGCAGAAACGCGCCTGCGCTGTCACGCCATGTCCAGACCAGCGTGCCCTGCCCGCCCACGTCAAAGATCGCGGGGATCAGGTCGTCGATGGCGTCAGGGTCGGCGACCATAACCTCAATCTCGTCCGCGACGCCGTCACGGTTAAAGAACAACTGCGCCTCTGGCAGCGGCATGTAGACGCGGGTGCGGTCGATGTCATAGCGCCCGGCAGTGAAGATATAGACCACGTCATAGGCGTTGGTGCGCGGCGCGGTGCCCATCGCAGTGCGCGCGCCATTGGGTGAAATCAGGCGCACGCGGTCGCCGACCGTCACGCCCAATTCGCGCGCGACGCCAGAGCCCATCGCGATGCCGTCCGCGAAATTGGCGATGTCGCCGATGCTGTCTTCGGGATTGGCGATGCGCGGAATGGTCAGCAGGTCCGCAGGTGCTATGCCATAGACGTCAGCCGCCGTGTTCTGATTGCCGCGATTGGCAAGGACCTGCCCGCGCACAAGCGGGGCGGCGCGGGTAACACCGGGGATTGCGGCAAGATCGGTCGTCAGCTGGTCATAGTCGGTGATCAGCCGGCTGACCTGCGTGGTGCCTGCAATCTCTGTCTGTTGATAGACGGTGACGTGGGCGTTGGAGCCAAGGATCGTGTCCACAAATTCGGCCCGAAAGCCAGAGCGCACGGCCAGTGTGGCGATCAGGGCAAAGACGGCGAGGGTCACGCCCACGAGGCTGATCCAGGTCATCACGCTGACGCCACCTTCGGCGCGTTTGGCGCGGATATAGCGCCAGGCGATCATCCATTCGAATTTTGCGAAAGGGGCGGTGCGGGCCATTTGCTGCCTTTTGTCTGCTCGCGCGGACATTGGGGGATGCGGGCGCGCGGGTCAATGCAGACCGGGGTGATTTAGCCGGAGGTTGCCGAGGGTCCTGACCCTAATGCAGGGTGCGGCCCAGCGCCGATTGCCGCGCGGTCAGAAAGCCGCGTTCCTGCGCGTTTTGCGACAAGGCGATGGCGCGGGCATAAGCGTCATGCGCCGCCGCGATGTCGCCCGCACGTGCAGAAAGATCAGCAAGGGCCGCGTGATAGGGTTGGTAGCTGGCGATCTGGTCGTCCTGTACTTGCGCCAACAGCGCCAGTCCGGCGGCGGGGTCCTGGGCATAGGACACCGCAATCGCGCGGTTGATCTGCACCACGGGCGTCGGCTGCACCTTCCAGAGCAGGCCATAAAGCCCGGCGATGTCCTGCCAATCGGTGCTGTCCCAATCGGGTGCCGTGGCATGGGCGGCACTGATCGCGGCCTGCAATTGATAGGGGCCGATGAGCTGTTCCAGCAGGGCCGCGCGAATGATTTGCGTGCCTTCGTCAATTTTGGCGCGGTCCCAGAGGCTGCGGTCCTGCGCCTCAAGCGGGATCATCTGGCCATGGCTGTCCGTGCGCGCGGCCCGGCGACTGTCGTGCAGCAGCATCAGCGCCAGCAAGCCGCGCACTTCGGCGACCCGTGGCATCAGACCCGCCACCACCCGCGCGAGGCGGATCGCCTCGTCCGAGAGGCTGGGGCGGGTCAGGTCGGTTCCGGCGGTGGCGCTGTAGCCTTCGTTGAAAATCAGGTAGATAACCGACAACACGGCGTCGATCCGCGCGGGCAGCACGTCCGCGTCAGGCACCGCGTAAGGAATGCCAGCGGCCGCAATCTTGCGTTTGGCGCGCACTAGACGTTGGGCCATTGTGTCGGGCTTGACCAGAAAGGCATGGGCGATTTCATCCGTGGTCAGCCCGCCAAGCGTGCGCAGGGTCAGGGCGACCTGCGCCTGCCCTTCGATTGCGGGATGGCAGCAGGTAAAGATCATTTCCAGCCGTTTATCGGGGATCACGACATCCTCTATCGGTTCATTGGCAAGGTCCGCCAGATAAGACAGCTCGGCTGCGTGGGTGTTATGCGTGGCCGCACGCCGCAGCCGGTCAATGGCCTTGCGCCGGGCGGTGGTGATCAGCCAGGCATCGGGCGCGCGCGGCAAACCGTTGCGCGCCCAGTGCGTCAGGGCTGAGACGAGCGCGTCTTGCAGGCAATCCTCGGCCAGTTGGAAGTCGCTCAACGTCTTGACGAGCGATGCCAGAATGCGCCCCCAATCCTTGCGCACCACAGCTTCGATGGCGTGTTGAGATGGGGGCGGCATCAGCGATCAGTTGTCCCAGACGACAACCGGGCGCACCTCGATCCGGCCATATTGCGCGGTCGGGATCTGTGCTGCGTATTTCAGTGCCTCGTCCAGATCAGCGCAGTCGAGCAGGTAGTAGCCGCCCAGATGTTCTTTGGTTTCGGCAAAGGGGCCGTCCATCGTTTCGGTCTTGCCGTCGCGCACGGTGACTGTGGTAGCGGTTGAAACGGATTGCAGCGCGTCACCGGCGACCATCTTGCCGCTGTCCTGCATGTCTTTGGTGAAATCCTGATAGCCCTGCATGAAGGGGCCGAATTCGGGTGTTCCGGGCTGCGGGCCAGTTCCTTCGGCGGAATAGATCAAGCACATAAATTGCATTTTGTTTCTCCTTGTCTGCAGGGCGCAACCGCGCGCCCCTTACATACCAGACGCGGCAGGCCCGCCCAAATCGACAGGGGTTCAAAAAATTTTTCGCTTTTTCGCGGCTACCAGTGATTGCCGGGGGATTGCAGGGCGCTGACATCCTGACCCTTTTGCCCGGACCCAGCCCAGATCAATCCACGGCGCAGCATTTCGTGCGCGGGGCCCTCGGCGATGACGTCGGCCTGATGGCCCAGCGCGTTGTAGTAGACGCGGCCGTGGCCCCAGTGGCGGGTCCATGCCACGGGCATGTCCACCGGGCCATTGGGGCTGTGATACCAGGTCACCACATCGGTGCGGGTGGTGGCGAGCACTGTGTTGGCGGCGTCGGTGTGCAGGTAATACTGCTCTGTCGCGACATCGAAATCGGGGATGCCCGCGACCAAAGGATCATCCGAAGTGATCTGCACCCGGTGTTTCACGCCGTCGCCGCCGGGGTGGGCCACCCAATTGGCGCCGGTCATGAATTGCCAAAGTGGCATGTCGCGGAACGCATCACACATGCCGCCATGACAGCCCGCAAGGCCGGTGCCACGGGCCACGGCCTCTGACACATTGGTGGCAGCTTCGCGGGTTGTCTTGCTCATCGTCCAGACGGGCACGATCAGGTCGAGGGTTTGCAGGTAGTCGGGGTCATCAAAGGCATCAAGCGTGTCGGTGACGGTGACGTCTGCCCCTGCCCCGACCAGGATGTCGCGGAAGATCGCGGCGACCTTGTCGGGCTGATGGCCGTCCCAGCCGCCCCATGTAATCAAAGCTTTCATCTGCGGACTCCTTGCAGTTTGGGAAGGTTGGGTTGCGGTGCCGGGCGGGCCACGCGCGGTTCTTGCCGTGCGGGGGCCTTGCGGCGGCGAAAGGGGGCGGTGATCAACGCCAAGAGTGCGGCGATGCCCGCCCAGCCGGTGACAAAGCCCGCACCTGCCGTGACCGCACCGGGCGCGGAAAGCGGCATCGCCGGTTCAAAGTCGGCCCAGGCAGCCGCGAGCGTCGCGGGGTCGGACATGCGTTGCGGCATGGCGATCCGTTCCATCGGTGTGGCCGCGCGCAGGGCGGTCAGATTGTCGGACAGGCGCGCGTGACGCACAAAAGTCTGGCGCATGTCCGTGGCCCGCGCTTGCAGGAATGCGGTGCCGGTCATCTGGTCCAGCGCCTCTTGCCGACCAAGGCCAGAGGCCAGAGCCGAGGCGTCAAAGTCCTTGACCACAACGGTCAGCGCATCGACCTGCCCGGCCAGCCGTTGCAGGTATTGCTGCGAAAACGCGGGGTATTGCGACAGGACCGCAGCCCCCGCAACGCCGCCCGCCAGTGCCAAAGCGCGCCGCATCAGCGCCATTCACGCGCAGATCGCGCGTGTGTCCGCATGTTCAGAACCATGTCGTGCCTCAGGTCTATTTTGTTTTTCCGCACTATGCCGCACCGCGGGCAGTCCGTCTATCTGGCAAATTCATCGTGTCCGGTTTATTTGACATGGGGTAAAATGAAACATACATAAGGTACAACAAACCAGACACATCGATTCGCGGAAGGACAAGAGCGATGGCATTTGAGGAACGCAACACATGGGTCTACCTGCTGGTCAGCCTGGCCGTCATGCTGATCTTTGGCACGCGCATTTATGATGCCACCGTGTTGGGCGCTTTTGACGGGCCGGAGGGCCTGCAAACATGGGCGCGGCGGGTGCTGACATATATCCCGATGGCGATTGTGATGGTGATCGTCACTGTCATTCTGGCCAATATCGTCTACGGCATCTTCACCGGGGGTGACGATTTGACGATGAAAGAGGATGAGCGGGATCGCCATATTGGATTGCGCGGAATGCGGGTGACGCAGGCTGTGTTTTCAACGGGCTGGATCATTGCGGTCGTCTTGCTGGCGCTGGGATATTCCGCGCTGCAGACCCTGAACCTGATGTTGCTGGCGGCGTGGTTTTCAGACGTTGCGGGCAATCTGGTCAAACTCTTTTTCTACCGGCGCGGCTACTGATGGGCGCGCCGCCGATCAGCAACACCATCCGCCGGCTTCGCTTTGAAACCGGTGAGATGACGCAAAAGGGTCTGGCAGAGGCCGTGGGTGTCACGCGCCAGACGATTGTGGCAATCGAGAACGCCAAATACTCGCCCACGTTGGAGCTGGCGTTCAAGATTGCCAAGGCTTTCGACAAGCCGCTTGAAGAGGTTTTTCAATACGACGCACCTGAAGACTAGCGTCTAACCAACTGTTTTATAAAGGAGACCAACATGGGACGCCGTTCCGTGAACGCCATTTCTGTGCCTGCACTTCTGCTTTTCCTGACGGCCATCCCCACCGTGATGGCCGGGGTCCGGGTGGTGCAAATTCCCGCCGGGACAACGCCACAGGACGTGGCCTATCTGATGACGCAGCCGCTGCCCTATTGGCTGCATGCGGCCGCTGGGGCCACCTTTGGCCTGCTGGGGCCGTTGCAGTTTGGCCGCGCGCTGGCGCAGCGGTTCGGGCGCTTGCACAAGTTTTTGGGGCGCATCTTTGTGGCCGCAGGCGTTGTGCTGGGCCTGTCGGGGTTGCGGCTGCTGTTGGCCTTTCCGGGGTCATCGACGCTGATCATAGATGTGGCCCGGATGCTGGGCGGGATAGTCTTGCTGGTGGCGCTGGCGCTGGCGATCCGCGCGGTCATGGACCGCGATATCCCGCGCCACCGCGCCTGGATGATCCGCGCCTATGCCATTGGCATGGGCCAGTCGCTGATCGCATTCATCCTGTTCCCGATCTACCTGATCACCGGCGAGCCGCCCGTTGGCGTGATGTCCGATCTGACGGTCGTCGCCTCATGGGCGCTGTCGATTGCCGCAGGCGAATGGGTGATCCGCCGGATCAACCGCCCTGCCCCCATTCAGATCCACACATAAGGAGGCCCCACTATGGCCCGCGAAACATTCTGGAACGTCATTGCCAAAAAATACGCCCGCGACCCGGTTGCGGATCAACCCAGCTATGAGCGCAAGCTGGCGATGACCCAGGCGCTACTGCGCCCCGAAATGCACCTGCTGGAAATGGGCTGCGGCACCGGCACCACGGCGCTGTATCACGCGCCCAAGGTCGCAAAGATTGACGCGCTGGATTTTTCCAAGGCGATGATCGGCATTGCCCGCGACAAGGCTGCAAGCCGGGGGATCAGCAATGTGGATTTCCGCATCGGCAGCTTTGCGGACCTGCCCGCCACACCGCAGTACGATATGGCGCTTGGCCTGTCGCTGCTGCATCTGCTGGATGATGCCGGCGCTGGTGTGGCGGCGTTGGCGGGTCAGGTGAAACCGGGGGGCTACGTCGTCACCTCAACCGTGTGCATGGGGGATATGACCGGGCTGATGCCAAAGGTCGTGCCATGGATCGGCAAGCTGGGGCTGATCCCCAAGGTGCTGCTGGTCAAGCGCGATGACCTGATCGCGGCCCATCGGGCTGCGGGGCTGGAGATTGTCGATGAATTCCGGCCCCGGCCTGATGCGTCAGTCTTTCTGATCGGGCAAAAGCCGGTGATGCCGGTCTGAAGCCCGGCCTAGAGCGCGGCGTAGATGTCTACGATACGCTGCACCGCATCGGCGGGGGACATTTCAGTGCTTTCGCCGGTGCGGCGGCTGGTCAGTTCGACCTTGCCCTCTTTCAACCCGCGCGGACCGACGGTGATCCGCCACGGCAGGCCGATCATGTCCATCGTGCCGAATTTGGCCCCGGCGCGTTCGTCACGGTCGTCATAGAGCGGTTCCAGACCTGCGTTGGTAAGCTGCGCATAGAGGTCTTCGCAGGCGGCGTCACAGGCATCATCGCCGGAGCGCATGTTAAGGATGCCGCAGTGGAAGGGCGTGACGCCTTCGGGCCAGATGATACCCTTGTCGTCATGGCTCGCCTCGATAATGGCCCCAAGCAGGCGGGAAACGCCGATGCCGTGAGAGCCCATGTGGACGGGAGTTTGGCCGCCTTTGCCGTCATCGACGGTAGCACCCAAGGGTTCAGAGTATGTCGTGCCGAAGTAGAAAATCTGCCCCACTTCGATGCCACGGGCGACGCGGCGGCGATCCTCTGGGATGGCGTTGAACAGGTCTTCTTCGTGGGTTTCATCTGTGCGGGCGTAGAGCGAGGTAAATTCGTCCATGATCGACTGGCATTGATCCACGTCGTCGAAATTCACGTCGCGCTGACCGAGCGAGATGTCGGTGACGGCGCTGTCGTAGAAGACCTCTGATTCACCGGTGTCCGCAAGCACAAGAAATTCATGGGTGTAGTCGCCGCCAATGGGCCCGCTATCAGCACGCATCGGGATCGCCTGAAGCCCCATGCGTTCATAGGTGCGCAGGTAGGTCACAAGGTGGCGGTTGTAGGCGTGCAGCGCGTCTTCTTTGGTGAGGTCAAAGTTGTAGCCGTCTTTCATCAGGAACTCTCGCCCGCGCATGACGCCGAACCGCGGGCGCACCTCATCCCGGAATTTCCACTGGATCTGGTAGAGCGTCAGCGGCAGGTCTTTGTAGGATTTGACGTAAGACCGGAAGGTGTCGGTGAACATTTCCTCAGCCGTTGGCGAAAACAGCATGTCGCGGTCGTGCCGGTCTTTCATGCGCAGCATTTCTTCGCCATAACCGTCATAGCGGCCGCTTTCGCGCCACAGGTCCGCCGATTGCAGCGTCGGCATCAGCATGGCGATATGACCTGCCTTGGCCTGTTCTTCGTGCACGATGTTTTCCAGCTTGCGCAGCATTTTGAAGCCCAGCGGCAGCCAGGAATAGATGCCGGCGCTGGCCTGTTTGATCAGGCCCGCCTGCAGCATGTAGCGGTGGCTGACGATCTGCGCCTCGCGCGGGGTTTCTTTGAGGACGGGCAGGAAGTAGCGGGAAAGGCGCATGGGCGGGAACCTGTAGCTGGAGTTTGCCAAGTCCTAGGGCATCGCCTTGCCCTTCACAAGATCAGCCTGCTGCGCCAAGTGATTGCGCCCGCGCGTTACGGCGCAGATCGCGGGTCAGATCATTCATGACAGTGTTCTGACACCTGCGTGACAACAGTGACCCAAATGGACGGTTGCGGCGTAATCCCTGACAGCAAGCAAAAAGCTTGTTCAACCGAGAGGGAGACACATCATGTTCCGCACAACTATCCTTGCCGCCGCCTTTGGCGCTGCCGCCACGGTCGCATCGGCCAACACAATCGTTGATATCGCTGCAGGCGACGAACGGTTCAGCACGCTGGTTGCTGCCGTGACCGCTGCCGGTCTGGCCGAAACCCTGTCCGGCCCCGGCCCGTTCACCGTTTACGCCCCGGTCAATGACGCCTTTGCCGCCCTGCCCGAAGGCACGGTTGAAACATTGCTGATGCCCGAGAACAAGGATCAGCTGACCAATGTGCTGCTCTATCATGTGGATGACCGCAAGCTGACGGCAGAGCATTTCGCCGCAGGGGCCAATTACTATAAGCCGATCCTTGCCACTGAACGTTTGTGCATCACCAGCCATTCCGGCGTGACCATTGCGGATGGCACAGGCGAGGTCGCCAATGTGGTGATCGCCAATATCGAGGCCGACAACGGCGTGATCCACGTGATCGACAAGGTGCTGCTGCCCGGCACGCGCCCGGCCTGCCACTAAGCCGGGGATATTGCCCGCCTGACAGGGATGCGCCATGAAGGGCGGATGATCTCTGAACTTGTGATACACGACACGGCCACCGGCGCGGAGGATGTGATCCACCGCGCCGATGTGCACTTTGAGGCCCCGAACTGGTCGCCTTGCGGCGGCTTTTTGGTGATCAATAGCGGCGGGCAGATTTTGCGGGTCGATCTGGCCGCACCTGAGGTGCTGCAGCGGATCGACACCGGTGCCTGCACCCATTGCAACAATGACCACGGGATTTCGCCCGATGGGTTGAAGCTGATGATTTCGGACAGTCCGGGGCGCGGCACCTCGATCATCTATCGTTTGCCGATTGGCGGCGGCGCGCCAGAGCGGGTTACGCCGTTGGCACCCAGCTATTGGCACGGCTGGTCACCGGATGGCGCGCGGATTGCCTATGTCGGCAGGCGGAAAGGCATTTTTCACATATGTACCAGTGCGGTAGATGGCACAGATGAAGTCATCCTGACAGATGGACCCGGCCACCGGGACGGGCCGGACTACACGCCCGACGGGCGCTGGATCTGGTTCAACTCGGATCATCACGGGCGCGGTGCGGACCTGTGGCGGATGCGGCCCGATGGTGACGATCTGCAACAAATGACCGATGACGAACGGGTCAAATGGTTTCCGCACCCCAGCCCGGATGGCCGCGACGTGCTATATCTGGCCTATCCCGAAGGCACGACAGGCCACCCCGGCGATTTGCCGGTGGAGCTGCGCCTGATGGACGCGACGGGCGGCAATATCCGCGCGCTGGCGGCGTTCAACGGCGGGCAAGGCAGCATCAACGTGCCGTGCTGGCATCCCGAGGGCGGGCGCTTTGCCTATGTGCGCTATCCAAAGGGCGCGCCGGGGTAAACCCCGGCCTACCCCCTTGCACCAACGCCGCACCTGCCGCATCTAGGAAGAACGCAAGCAAAGGGGTCGCAGATGGCATTGCCGATGAAAGATCAAGCCAAGTACTGGGGCATCACCACGGTGGCATTTCTGGTGGTGCTTTGGGCGCTGGGGGATGTGATCCTGCCGTTTGTGTTGGGCGGGGCGATTGCCTATTGCCTTGATCCGATTGCGGACAAGCTGGAATCTTGGGGGTTGTCGCGGGCCCTGTCGGTGGCGGTGATCACCGTGGTGGCCTTGCTTATCTTTGTTGTGCTGGTCCTGCTGATCATCCCGACGCTGATCACCCAAGGGTCGGCCCTTGTGGCGGCGGCACCTGAATACCTCAAGCAATTGCGCGATTGGCTGATCGAACGCTTCCCCGAGCTGATGGTCGAGGACAGCGCGATCCGGCAGCAGCTGAACAACATCGCCGCATCCCTGCAAAGCCGAGGTGGTGAGCTGTTGAGCACGGTTCTGTCATCCTTTTCCGGTGTTTTGAACGTGGTGGTCCTGTTCCTGATCGTGCCTGTGGTGGCGGTCTATCTGCTGGTGGATTGGGACAACATGACTGCGCGGATTGATGCGTTGCTGCCGCGCGACCACGCACCCGTGATCCGCGATCTGGCGCGGCAGATGGATGCGACGCTGGCGAGTTTCATTCGCGGACAAGGCACGGTGTGCCTGATTTTGGGCGTCTTTTACGCCACAGCACTGATGATTGCGGGGCTGAACTTTGGCATCGTGATTGGCGCGATTGCGGGGCTGGTGACATTTATCCCCTATGTTGGGGCCATTGTTGGTGGCGCGCTGGCGGTGGGTGTCGCGATCTTTCAGACTTGGACCGGGTCTGCCGCGGATGTGGCCAACGGTGTCGATGGCGCTGTGGCGGGCGTGAACTGGTTCTATGTGATTGGCATCTATCTGATTTTTCAGGCGGGCCAGTTCGTCGAGGGCAATATCCTCACGCCCAAACTGGTCGGGACATCCGTGGGGCTGCACCCAGTCTGGCTGTTGCTGGCGCTGTCGGTCTTTGGTGCCTTGTTCGGCTTTGTCGGACTGCTGGTCGCCGTGCCGCTGGCGGCAATGATCGGGGTGCTGGTGCGCTTTGCCATCGGGCAATACCAGCGCAGCACGCTTTACCGGGGGCAAGCGGGCAAGGACCCGGATGCCTGAACAGCTGATTTTTGACTGGCCCACGGGCGTGGCCCTTGGGCCAGAGGACTTCTTTGTCTCGAACGCAAATGCGCAGGCCTTTGCCATGTTGGAGGCCCCCGATAGCTGGCCCGAGGGCAAGCTGTGCCTTGTAGGGCCTGCGGGCGCGGGCAAGAGCCATTTGGCGCGGGTGTTTCAGGCCGGTCACGGCGCGCGGATCATGAACGCGCGTGATCTGGACGATGTGCACCCCAACGGCCCGGTGGTGGTCGAGGATATCCACACCCTGCCCCGCGCCTGCGAAGAGGCGCTGTTTCACTTGCACAACAACCTGCGCGCCGCACGGCTGCCGCTGCTTTTGACCGCCCAGACACCGCCCAGCCGCTGGGACATCGCCCTGCCCGATCTGGCCAGCCGGATGCAGGCCACCACGCCGGTGGCAATCAGTGACCCCGATGATGCGTTGTTGCAAGCGCTGCTGATGAAGCTTTTCGCCGACCGCCAGATCATGCCGCCGCCTGCGGTGGTTGATTACCTGTCGCTGCGGATCGAACGCTCCTTTGCTGCCGCGGCCGATATCGTCGCACGGCTGGACGCCGAGGCCCTGCGCCGCAAAAAGCCGATCAGCCGCAAACTGGCAGGCGAGTTGCTGGACAAAGACACGCCGCTTGCGTGATAATGTCATGAAACTGCAATGGTTTGCAGTGATGAAAGCCCGATGATGCAAGCTGATTTTCTACAAGGAGCGCCTGCCGCCCCTGTTGACCTTGATATCGATGTGACCACCCCGGAACGCTATGTGAACCGGGAACTCAGTTGGCTGTTTTTCAACTGGCGGGTGCTGGAAGAGGCGGAGAATCCGCGCGTTCCGCTGCTGGAACGGCTGCGGTTCCTGTCGATCTCGGCCACCAATCTGGACGAATTCTATACTGTGCGCGTCGCGGGCCTGCGCGAGTTGGCCCATGAGGGCAACACGATGCCCGGTCTCGACGGGCGCACCCCGGTTGAACAATTGGCGCTGATTGATGTGAATGCGCGCGCATTGCTGTCGCGGCAACAGGATGTCTATCGCGCGCTGGCAGAGGAAATGGCCGCCGCTGACATCCACATCATGGGCCGCGACGGCCTGACCGAAGCGGACATGGCCTATCTGGATGACGTCTTTCTGGATCAGGTGTTCCCGGTTTTGTCGCCACTGGCGATTGACCCTGCGCACCCGTTTCCGTTCTTGCCCAACGCAGGCTTTGCGCTGGCGCTGCAGTTGGAACGCACCAAGGACAAGCTGCCGCTGCGCGCGCTGCTGCCGGTGCCCGCACAGATCGACCGCTTTGTCCGTTTGCCGGGTGACGTTGCGCGGTTCCTGCCGCTGGAAGAACTGCTGCTGCTTTATGTCAGCCGTCTTTATCCCGGTCACAAGGTCAAAGGACAATGCGCGTTCAAGGTGCTGCGCGACAGTGATCTGGAGGTCGAGGACGAGGCCGAGGACCTTGTGCGGGAGTTTGAGACCGCGCTGAAGCGCCGCCGCCGAGGCGAAGTTGTGCGCCTGAAAATCAGTGCCGATGCACCCGCCGGGCTGCGCCGGATGATCATGCAGGAATTACGCGTCACCGACGACGAAGTGGTCGAGGTGGATGGGCTGATCGGGATTGCGGACCTGAGCGAGCTGGTGCTGGATGACAGGCCTGATCTGCTGTGGCCGCCGTTCGCCCCGCGCGTGCCGGAACGGGTGCAGGATTTTGAGGGCGATATGTTCGCCGCGATCCGGCAGAAGGATATGCTGCTGCATCACCCCTATGAGACCTTTGACATGGTGATCCGGTTTCTGGCGCAGGCCGCGCGCGATCCCGATGTCGTGGCGATCAAGCAGACGCTTTATCGGACCTCGAAACGATCACCCATTGTCGAGGCGCTGTGCGAGGCGGCAGAGGACGGAAAGTCGGTGACAGCGCTGGTGGAATTGAAAGCGCGGTTTGATGAGGCCGCCAATATTCGCCAGTCACGCAGGCTGGAACGGGCGGGCGCGCATGTGGTCTATGGCTTTCTGAACTACAAGACCCACGCCAAGATCAGCACCGTGGTCCGCCGCGAGGGCGACCGGCTGGTGACCTATACCCACTACGGTACGGGCAATTACCATCCGATCACCGCGCGCGTGTATACCGACCTGAGCTTTTTCACCTGTGACGCCAAGTTGGGGCGGGATGCGACCAAGGTGTTCAATTATCTGTCAGGCTATGCCCAGCCTGATGCGCTGGAAAACCTTGCGATTGCGCCACTGAACCTCAAATCCACGCTGCTGGAACGCATCGCTGAAGAGGCGGCCAATGCCGCGAATGGCAAACCGGCGGTGATCTGGGCCAAAATGAACAGCCTGATCGAGGAAGACGTGATTGACGCGCTTTATGCAGCGTCCCAGGCTGGTGTGAAGATTGATCTTGTGATCCGCGGGATCTGCGGACTACGCCCCGGCGTGAAAGGGCTGTCGGAGAATATCCGCGTGAAATCCATTGTGGGCCGGTTTCTGGAACACAGCCGGATCGTCTGTTTTGGCAATGGCCAGACCCTGCCTAGCAAAAAGGCCAAGGTCTACATCAGCTCTGCCGATTGGATGGGGCGCAATCTGAACCGCCGCGTCGAAACGCTGGTCGAGATCAAGAATGCAACCGTCAAGGCGCAGATCGTCAGCCAGATCATGGCGGCCAATATGGCCGATGTGGCGCAAAGCTGGGTGATGAAGGCCGATGGCACCTTTGCGCGGGCCGAAGTGCCGGAAGGCGAATTTGCGTTCAACTGCCACCGCTTCTTTATGGAAAATCCGTCGCTGTCGGGGCGCGGATCAGCAGGGGCATCCGATGTGCCCAAACTGACCCATACAGAGGACTAGCAAACCGCCATTTTCCGGGTCAGTTGATTGACGCCCCCGCGCCCATCGGCCAAAGTCGGCCCGCACGAACCCGAGGGGCCACACCATTATGACCGCAGATGCGCCCATTGACTGGGGCCCGTTCGGCCGCCCGCTGTTTGACGACCCCGCGAGCCAGAAACTCAGCCGGGTGGGCGTGATTGATGTGGGGTCAAACTCTGTCCGGTTGGTGGTGTTTGATGGTGCTGCACGGTCGCCAGCCTACTTCTACAACGAGAAGATCATGGCAAGCCTTGGTGCGGGCCTGTCGGAAACCGGACGGTTGAACCCCGAGGGCCGAGTGCGCGCGCTGAATGCGATCCGCCGGTTTGCCGCCCTAGCCGACGGCATGGGAATCACGCCGCTGACGGCTGTGGCGACGGCGGCAGTGCGCGAGGCGAGCGACGGGCTGGAGTTTCGGGCCGAGGTGGAGCGCGAGACTGGCATCAAGCTGTGGATCATTGACGGCGAGGAAGAGGCGCGGCTGTCAGCGCAAGGTGTGCTGTTGGGCTGGCCGGGGTCTTACGGATTGGTCTGTGACATCGGCGGGTCCAGCATGGAACTGGCCGATCTGGCCGAAGGTCGCGTGGGGCGGCGCGTCACCTCACCCCTTGGGCCGCTGAAGCTGCGCGACATCAAGGGCGGCAAAAAGGCGATCAAGGCGCATATTCGCACGGTCATCAGCGATCTGCATGACCGTATGGGCAATGAGACCGGCAAGCGGCTGTTTCTGGTGGGCGGATCATGGCGCGCGATTGCCCGCGTGGACATGGAGCGCCGCCAATACCCGCTGACGGTGCTGCACGAGTACCGCATGACGGCCCGGCGGATCGGCAACACGGTGTCGTTCATCGCTGACAGCGATCTGGCCGACCTGCGCAGTCGGTGCAGCATCTCGGAACAGCGGATGTCGCTGGTGCCGCTGGCATCGCTGGTCCTGAAAGAGTTGGTGCGCACCTTCAGGCCCAAGGATGTCACCGTGTCGTCCTATGGCATCCGCGAGGGGATGCTGTATGAACAAATGCCGCAAGCCCTGCGCGAACGTGACCCGTTGATCGAAGCGTGCCGCTTTGCGGAGAACAAGGATGCGCGCAATCCGGGCTTTGGCCGTAAGCTCTATCACTTTGTCATGCCGCTGTTTCCGCGCGCGGGTTGGCAACGCAAACGGATCATCCGGGCCGCCTGTTTGCTGCATGACGTCAGCTGGCGCGGCCACCCCGATTACCGCCACGAGGTCGCGTTCGACAATGTGACCCGCGCCAATCTGGGCGGGTTGAAACATGCCGAACGGGTGATGCTGGGGCTGGCGCTAATGACGCGCTACACCAACAAGAGCATTGGCACACATCTGGACCCATACTTCAGCCTGCTGACAGAGGATCAGCGCCGCGAGGCTGATATTCTGGGCCGCGCGATGCGCTTTGGTGCGATGTTGTGGATGGCGGGCGACACCCCGCCCGGCGAGATCCGCTGGAAGCCGAAATCACGCCAACTCAAGCTGATGTTGGACCCCGATGCCAAGCCCTTGTTTGGCGAGGTGGCGCAGTCACGGCTGAATGGGCTGGCGGGCGCATTGGATGCAGAGGTCAAGGTCAGCTTTCGCCGCCGCACCGGTGGTGCGACGGGGCAAGGCGGCTAAAGCTCGATCTCTTCTCCGGGTTCATAAACCGGCGCGTCGGGCCTGCGGCGGATGATGATGTCACCGTTGGGCAAGATCTCGGGCGGGTCGTAATTGCGGATGTCGTCGATCTGGGCCATCAGCTCTGCCAGGGCGGGGCCCATTTCATCGGCAAGCAGTTTCATGGCGGGGCCGACTTCGTCTGCGAAATCTTCAAGTTCGCGCAGGGCCGGTTCCATTTCGGTCATCAGGCCACGCAGCAAAAGCTTGGCCCCTTCTTCCATCAAATCAAGGCCTTCGTCGGTGTCCTGCGCGCTGGCTGATGCGGCAGAGAGTGTAAGGGCAAGTGCACATGCGATCTGTTTCATGAGGTCAATATAGAAGGTGCGCGGGCGATCCCAAAGGGGGAATGCGTCAGGTGGCCCTAATCCGCCAGATCAATGACCACCGGGAAGTGGTCAGAAGCGGTCAGAAGCGCCTGCCGCAGGTCGGCATCGGCATAGCATTCGGGGTGATCGAACGGGTGCCAGATTTGCCAGCGCGGTGCTGCCCCGCGCAGGTTGGGTGAGACCATGATGTAGTCGAGCAGTGCAGACAAATAGGGCTGTCCCTTTTTCTTGAACCGCGCGGTGCTGGGCATGGCCCCAATACGCCGCCCCAGCGCCAAGCGGGCATGGGGGTCATAAAGCTTGGTCTGTTGCCCTTCGCCGAGCACGATTTCCACGCCCGAACGCCCAAAGAGCTTTTCGTATTCGTCCAGCCCCGGCCCATCGTTAAAGTCACCCATGACCATCAGGCGTGCGTCCGCGGCCAGCAGTTGATCGACCCGTTTGCGCAGCCAGATGCATTGCGCCAACTGCTTGCGACGATTGGCGATGGCGATGCGGGTCGCTTCGGCATCATTGCCCGCGCCATGCGGTGCTTTGGACTTGGCGTGTACCCCAATGAGGTTGAGGGTATTGCCCTGATAGGTCAGTTCCGCCTCAAGCGGCGGCTTGGACCAACGCACCGGTTCGGGGGCGGCGTCCACATCAAGATCAAAGGGCATTTCCCCATCAAAACGGGGGTTTGCGGGGCCGTCTTCAAGTGGCTTGTGGACCGCTGTGATCTTGCGCGGATCATAAAGCAGTGCGATTTCCTGCTGGGTATTGTTCGGGAAACCAATCAGCGCCGTGTCGGCGCGCAAGCCAAAAGCCTCTGCAAAAGTTTCTAGCGCCTTTTTGCCATCGCGATAGCGCGAGGTGTCGGGGGCTTCGATCACCATGACTGCATCGGCATCAAGCGCCTGAAACACAGCCCCAAGGGCGGCTGTCTGGTCGGCGCGGGTCACATCCCAGCGCGATGACCAGCCGCCATCATTGATCAACTGTCCATCGTCATCAAAGAGGCTGTTGAACCATTCGACATTATAGGTGGCGATCCTCATCCTTGTTGCTCGCGCACCTGTTCCCAAGCGCGATTGACCGCGACCATGCGCTTTTCAGCGAGCTTGACCGCTTCTTCGGGCACACCGCGCGCGATCATCTGGTCGGGATGGGTGTCGCGCACGGCGGCGCGCCAGGCGGCGCGGATCGTGTCCATGTCGGCGTCAGGCGACACGCCCAGCACATCATAAGGATCGCGTTCGGCGTCGGGCACGAATTGCGCCCGGATGCGGGCAAAGCGGGCATCATCGAAGCCAAAGATTTCGGCCACGCGGTGCAGAAACTCATCCTCGCCCGGATGGTATTCGCCGTCGGCCATGGCGATGTGAAACAGCCCCTCCATCAGGTCAGACAGGGTCGGGTCACCGGGTGGATACATGTTGCGAATGCGGGATGCATAATCCTCGAAGCCCGCAACGTCCGTCCGGGCCAGGTTGAAGACCCGCGCGGCATTGGGTTCTTCTTGCGGCGGGATGTGGAACACCTCGCGAAAGGCGGTAACCTCGTCCCGGGTGACGTGGCCATCGGCCTTGGCCATTTTCGCCCCCAGCGCGATCACTGCGATGGTAAAGGCCACGGTGCGGTCAGGGCTGGTGCGGAGTTTGTCAAAGACGGCTGTCAGCCCCTCGCCCGTGGCAAGGGCGGCGATAGCGTCAGCAATGCGGGACCAGATCGACATGGGGGCAGCCTAAAGGAACTTTTGCATCAGGATAAGGTCGATCCAGCGATCAAACTTGCGGCCAACCTGCGGCAGGTGACCAACTTGGACAAAGCCCAACCGCGCGTGAAAGGCCACGCCATCGGGATTGCCTGCGCTGACCCCGGCCATGAGGCTGTGAAAGCCCGCACCCCGTGCGTGTTCGCAGATCGCATCCATCAGCGCGCGCCCTGCCCCGCGCCCGCGCGCATCCGCGTGAAGAACGATCGTATGTTCGGCAGTGTGCCGATAGCCGATGCCGCCGCGAAACTGGCCGTAGAAGGCAAAGCCAAGGATGTCGCCCACCTGATCGGCGCAGACCAGAAAGCCGTCGCCCTTGTCAGCGCGCATCGTATGGATGTCGGCGGGGGTCTTTTCGACGCTGTTGAAGGTGACCAGCGTGTCCCGGATTTCGGGGTTCCAGATTGCACAGATCGCTTCTGCGTCTTGGGCCGTCGCGGGGCGGATCATGTCAGCACCTTTTCGCCGTCCGGCCCCGCAAAGGCTGCACGGAAGCCGTTGATCCCATTCACAAAAGTCACGCGCGGGTCAGCAATTGGCACGATCTCTTGAATGACGCCAGCGGCGGGGTGATGCACCTCGAACTGGGTCAGGCGCAGACCGCAGTCGGGCAGCCGCGTGGCGGGATGGCGGGTGCCGGGGACCCATTGCAGCAAGGTCGGGAACGCGCCGTCAAAGGGTAGCGCGCCGTCATCTGGCACGGTGATCTGCCAACTGAGGTCCCCGCGCGTCAGCGCATGGGCGGGGCCGGTCACGGTGCGGTGCGGGGCAAAGTCGTCTGCCCGGCAGATCCAGTTGGCCAGCCGCGGCGGCCCGGTAAAGCGATCGAGGTCAAACCATGTGGGCCGCACCCGCGTGGCTGCCGGATCAAGGGCGATCACCTCGAGATACAAATCACCCAAGCCCAAAAGCGTGTTGTGCGTGCCGTATCGGTCGTGTTGGCCACCGGGTTGCAGGGAAACGCCCAGCGCCTGTTCCACGGCGGCAGTTCCGGCAGCAAGGTCGGTGCAGGCGACCGCGATATGATCCAGTTCAAACATGCCAATGCGCATCCGTTTCAAATGCCGCCAAATGACGCCTCTTGGCGGGTGCTGACAACCCCCCAATTTCGGCGCGAACGGCAAAGGCCGGACAGGTTACCCTGCCCGGCCACTGCTGGTCCTTTTTGGAAGGATCAGAACCAGAAGTCGTCAGCGGAAAAGTCGCTGGCAGTTTGATCTTCGACGCGGATCGTAGTGTTGGCGTAGCTGATCATCACGTCATCACCGGCCTGACGGATGTCCAGATCGTCAAAGCTGTCAGCGCCGCGCACAATCTCGATCACGTCCTTTTCCTGCTGGAAGTCGGTGATCCGGTCGTTGCCAGAGTTGTCACCAAAGACAAATGTGTCCCAGCCAGCGCCACCAGTGACAACGTCGTTGCCATTTCCGCCGACAAGGCGGTCAGCAGCCTTGTCACCGAACAGACGGTCATTGCCGTTGCCGCCCAGCAGCACGTCCCGGTGGTCACCGCCGCGCAGGAAGTCCGAACCGCCGTTGCCAAAAACCACATCCTCGCCCTTGTTGCCGAACATCTGGTCGTTGCCGCCCTTGCCCCACATGCGGTCATCGCCGCCGTGGCCGGACATTTTGTCGGCGCGGTTGGTACCGTTCAGTTCTTCGTCCGCGCCACGGCTGCGGCCTGCGGCGTTGTTGGCGTGCACGATGGTGTCCACGTCACGGGTGCCGAATGCCACCTTGTGGTCCGACAGGATCGTCATCTTATCAAGGTTGAATTCCGCGTTCTCGATCCGCTCTGCCACGCCGTCGTTGCGCAGACGGAAGCTGACGGTGATCGTGTCAGGGCCGCCGTCACGGAACTTGGCCACACCGCTGAAATCGGTACCGGGGGCGAAGTCAGCCGCCTTCAGGCCGTTGGTCATATCGAGCGACCATTTGACATTGACGTTCGCATCTTCGCCAGTGCGGGCGATGGTGTAGGTCATGACCTGGCCTTCGGAGGCGTCCTTTTCACCGTGTGCAAAGATCATCGTGTCCATCGGGCGGCGGGCATCTGCAGCACCGTGGCTGCCAAAGGCCAGGATGCCGTCTTCGCCTGCTTCGCCGTAGGCACCGCGCCCACCGCGATCACCGAAGTCGCCGCCTTCAGCGCTACCAGAGCCAGAGCCGCCACCGGCGCTGCCAACGTTGCCAGAAAAGCCGCCGAAGCCTGCGATGCCTTTGCCGCCACCTGACGCGGCGCTGTGGTCGTCCTGGCCATAGTTGCCATCCACATAGCGTGTCGCAAATTCGACGTCGCCAAAGTTCAGGATGCCGCTAGACGTGATGCCGCCATCGCCACCTGTGCCGCCCAGACCGCCGGTGCCGCCATCGCCGCCGTCACCGCCATCTTTGGCGCCCGAGATGGCAAAAAGGCCATCACCACCGTCGCCGCCGTCACCGCCATAGCCGCCATAGCCGCCCAAGCCACCTTGACCGCCCTCACCCGCCATCGACAGGTTGTCGGCCCCAAATCCGCTGTCCTTCCAGGTCAGGTCGCCGTAGTTGAGGATCACAGCCGCATCGCCACCTTCGCCGCCATCGCGACCGGTTTTGCCGGTGCCGCCGGTGCCGCCGTTACCGCCGTCCAACGCCTTAATCGGGTTGAAGATGGTGCCTGCGGCATCGCGCCCGTCGCTGCCATCTCTGCCTTTGCTCCCGATGCCGCCGTAGCCGCCAATCTGGCCGTCTTCGCCGTAGGCTGTGTTGTCGTCAAAGCTGACGCGGTCCAGCACCAGCTCACCGGCATTGTAGATCGAGCCGAATGCACTCGCGCCGTCGGCGCCGTCCAGCCCAACGCCGGCGGTCGAGTTTGTGGTGCGTTGATCGTTGTAACCGTCTTCGAGGTTGAGCGCCTGAAGCGTAAGTTTAGCCGTATCCTTGACCACGAAATGCGCGCTGGCGTCGCTGCCGCTGATGGTGACGTCAGCAATGCCGTCGCCATTGGTGTCACCGTTAATGATGACCTTCTGGCTGGCGATGGTGAATGCATCAGGGTTGTTCGCGTCGATATAGACCGTGTTGATACCCTCTTTGAAGGTGATCGTGTCGGTGCCGACGTTGCGTTCGGCCAATGCGATGGCTTCGCGGAGGGATGTCACGCCGTCATTCGCGTCGACGATGTCGTTGACTGTATCTACTGTAAACTTTGCCATTGTTCCGTTCCTTCCAAATTGATCTGCAACCAATCTAAGGAAGAAAACGGGCGTTGCCGGGGTGTCGGATTCAATACGTTAACCATCCAAAGCCGACCTAACGCTTTGATATTGGTCGATTATATGGATTTCACAGCCATAAGCCACTGGGCGGCACGTCCTTAGTCCGCAACCTGCTCCCACAGCTCGATCGGGTTGCCTTCGGGGTCGTAAACCCATGCAAAGCGCCCAACATCGTCGATCTCATGGTGGTTGCTGGCAACGATTCCGGCCTTGGCGAGGCGGGCCAGAATGGCGTCGAGATCGTCGACGCGAAAGTTCAGCAGAAAGGGCCGATTTGTCGGCATATCGGGCGCGGGTTTGTCATAGGGCGCAAAGACGCAAGGACCGGCGGCCGTGTGCCATTCGGGGTCGCTGCCCCCGTCCATCCCCAGCGGGATGCCAAAGTGGGTTTTGTACCACTTTGCCAAACGGGCCGCGTCTTTGGCGCGAAAGAAGAACCCACCGATGCCGTTGATCTGTCCTGCCATGCCGGGCCCCCATTGCGATGCGAGGCATGCTCGCACAGCTGGGGACCATGGGCCAAATGGTTTGGTCAGGTGGCGCGCGCGGCGCGGATCAGGGTCAGGATATCCTCTGCCGCGCGGGGAATGTTTGTGCCGGGGCCAAAGATGGCTTTGACGCCCGCATCATAAAGGAACTGATAGTCCTGCTGCGGGATCACGCCACCACAGATCACCAGAATGTCGCCCGCGCCTGCAGCCTCGAGTGCGGCGACCAGTTGCGGGGCCAGCGTTTTGTGCCCTGCCGCCTGAGAGCTGATGCCGATCACATGCACATCGTTGTCGATAGCGTCCTGTGCCGCCTCTTCGGGTGTTTGAAAGAGCGGACCCACATCCACGTCAAAGCCAATGTCGGCAAAGGCCGTGGCGATGACTTTGGCACCACGGTCGTGACCGTCCTGACCCATCTTGACCACCAGCATGCGCGGGCGGCGGCCTTCTTCTGTTGCGAAATCCTCGACCGATTTCTGGATCGCGGCAAAACCTGCGTCGCCTTCGTAGGCCGCACCGTAGACACCGGCGAGTGTCTTGACCTCGGCCCGGTGACGGCCGAACACCTTTTCCATTGCCATGCTGATCTCTCCTACGGTTGCGCGGGCGCGGGCGGCGTCGACGGCGGCGGCAAGCAAGTTGCCGTCGCCTTTTGCAGCCTCTTCGAGTGCGGTGAGGGCCGCGTCACAGGCCGCTGTGTCGCGGTCGGCTTTGATCTGGTTGAGCCGTGCGATTTGGCTGTCGCGCACGGCCATGTTGTCCACATCCAGGATGTCGATGGGGTCTTCCTTGTCCTTGCGGTACTTGTTGACGCCAACGATCACCTCGTCCCCGCGATCAATCATCGCCTGACGGCGGGCGGCGGACTCCTCGATCTTCAGTTTCGGCATGCCAGAGGCCACGGCCTTGGTCATGCCGCCCATCTCTTCGACCTCTGCGATCAGTTTCCACGCCTCTTCGGCCAGATCATGGGTCAGCTTTTCGACGTAGTAGCTGCCTGCCAGCGGGTCGACCACGTTGGTCACACCGGTTTCCTCTTGCAGGACCAGCTGCGTATTCCGCGCGATGCGGGCGGAAAAGTCGGTGGGCAGCGCGATAGCCTCATCGAGCGCGTTGGTGTGCAGGGACTGCGTGCCGCCGAGCACCGCCGACATCGCCTCGTAAGCGGTGCGAATGACGTTGTTGTAGGGATCCTGTTCCTGCAAGCTGACGCCAGAGGTCTGGCAATGGGTGCGCAGCATCGAGGATTTGGGGTTCTGGGGATTGAACTCTGCCATGATCCGCGACCACAGCAGGCGGGCGGCGCGCAGTTTGGCAGCCTCCATGAAGAAGTTCATGCCGATGGCGAAGAAGAATGACAGGCGTGGGGCGAATTTGTCGACGTCGAGCCCGGCGGCAAGGGCCGCGCGGACGTATTCGCGGCCATCGGCCAGCGTATAGGCCAATTCCTGCACGAGGTTCGCGCCCGCCTCTTGCATGTGGTAGCCCGAGATTGAGATGGAGTTGAATTTCGGCATGTTTTCAGAGGTATAGCCGATGATGTCCGAGACGATCCGCATCGAAGGTTCGGGCGGATAGACATACGTGTTCCGGACCATGAATTCCTTAAGGATGTCATTCTGGATGGTGCCTGCCAGCAGAGCGGCATCATGGCCCTGCTCTTCGCCTGCCACGATGAAGGAGGCGAGGATTGGTATGACAGCACCGTTCATTGTCATCGAGACCGAGACCTTATCAAGCGGGATGCCGTCAAAGAGAATTTTCATGTCTTCCACGCTGTCGATGGCGACACCGGCCTTGCCTACGTCGCCCTCGACCCTTGGATGATCGCTGTCATAGCCCCGGTGCGTCGCCAGATCGAAGGCGACAGAGACACCTTGCTGACCGGCAGCAAGGTTGCGGCGGTAAAAGGCGTTGGATTCCTCTGCCGTGGAAAAGCCTGCGTATTGGCGGATCGTCCAGGGGCGGCCTGCGTACATCGTGGCCTTGACCCCGCGAGTGTAAGGCGCGGCACCAGGGATGCCGCCCATATGCGGCAGATCAGCGGTGTCGTCAGCGGTATAAAGCGGCTTGACGGTGATGCCTTCCAGCGTGTCCCAGTCCAGCGCGTCCAGCGGCTTGCCCCGCAATTCGGCCTCTGCCAGCTTTTTCCAATCGTCGGTCATGGTGTCACCTCGGTTGTGTTGGCCCGCATCACGAAAATCTGTGCGCCGCCGTTGCGACACCCCTTAGCTTTTCGTGCAAACGGGCCTATATCTTTGTCTATGAAGTCAAAACTTGCCGCACTGCTGATGCTCTTGCCGCTGTCTGCCAGCGCAGACGAGGCACCCGATGTCCTTGCCACCTGGCAAGAGGACCATGCCGTCATATTCGAAGCGGGCGACATCACGCTGGAACAATTCAAGTGGATTGCGCGGCCTTTGGTGGTCTTTGGCGACAGCCCGCTTGACCCGCAATTCCGCCAGCAAATGGAATTGATCAACGCGCGGCTGGAGGATCTGGCGTTACGCGACGTGATCGTCATCACCGACACCGACCCAGATGCCCGCTCAGCGATCCGTACCGCATTGCGCCCACGTGCATTCATGTTGGCGCTGGTCGGCAAGGATGGGCAGGTCAAGCTGCGCAAGCCCCGCCCCTGGGATGTGCGGGAATTGTCGCGGTCGATCGACAAGATGCCTCTGCGCCAGCAAGAGATCGAAGATCGGCGGGCGGGCGGATAACGCGAGATCATTCGCGTAACCCCGCTGCACGTGTCGCACCGCGCACAGAGCCGAATGCACACCCGATGATTACCAAAAGCGCTAGCGCAAGCACGAGGCCGTCTGTCATGGCGGTGAAAGTGATGATACGCCCCACGAAATACAGTGTTCCGTAGACCACCAAGGCCCCAAAAATGAAGGTGCGGATGGGTTCCAGCAGCGCGCCCAGCGCACGCGCCACCAGCCAGAACACCACAACCCCGATCATCGGCACGGTGACGGCGGCATAGGGCACGCCGCCTTCGACAGAGATTGGCGCACCATCAAGCATGACCACCATCGCGGCCCCTGCCACGACCACAGCTGCCAGAAGCGCCACAACAGTCACGATGATTTGCCGGGTTAGGGTCATGCGGATGCGTCGAACTCCATGATCACGTCATCCACGGCAAGGCTGTCACCGGCAGCGGCGTTGATCTTGGCCACCACGCCTTTGCGTTCGGCGCGCAGGATGTTTTCCATCTTCATCGCCTCGACCGTGCAAAGCGCCTGCCCTTCCTGCACCTCATCGCCCTCGGCCACGTCGATCTTGACGATCAGGCCGGGCATCGGGCACAGCAGCATCTTCGAGGTATCGGGCGGCAGTTTTTCGGGCATGATCCGCGCCAGTTCTGCCTGATGCGGGGTGCGCACGTGGACCTTTAGGTCGGCCCCGCGATAGCGCACGCGGAACCCGCCCGAGATTTTGCCGACCTTCATCACCAGCGGCGTACCATCGACCATTAGACGCGCGAGCGGTTGGCCCGGTGTCCAATCGCTTTCGACCCGGTAGGTGTCTTCGCCAAGTGCAATCGTGGCCCCGTCGCGGTCTGCAGCGATGGTCAGATCAAAACTTTCGCCCTGCACAGCCACATTCCAGTCCGCGCCCACTTTGCGTTCGTGATTGTCCATCCGGCCCGACACGCGGGTGCGCCGGATTTCAGCGACGCGGTGCATCGCCGCCGTGGCCGCCGCGATCCGTTGCAGCACGCCGCGTTCCAGTGTGACGCCATCAAACCCGTCGGGGTATTCTTCCTCGATAAACGCAGTGGTCATATTGCCAGAGGTGAATTTTTCATGGTCGTAGACTGCGGCCAGAAACGGCAGGTTATGCCCGATGCCTTCAACCTCGAACCCGTCCAGCGCCAGCCGCATTTCTTCAATCGCTGTGGCGCGGTCTGGCCCCCATGTGCAGAGTTTGGCGATCATCGGGTCGTAGTACATGCTGATTTCGCCGCCCTCATAGACGCCGGTGTCGTTGCGCACGGCACGGGTCTTGGTCGCCTCTTCCGCAGGCGGGCGATAGCGGGTCAGCCGCCCGATTGAAGGCAGAAAGCCGCGATAGGGGTCTTCGGCATAAAGCCGGCTTTCCATCGCCCAACCGTTGATCTTGAGGTCGGACTGCTGCATCGGCAAAGGCTCGCCCGCGGCGACGCGGATCATCTGTTCCACAAGGTCAATGCCGGTGATCAGTTCGGTCACCGGGTGTTCCACCTGCAAGCGGGTGTTCATTTCCAGAAAATAGAAGTTGCGGTCCCCGTCGACGATAAATTCCACGGTGCCTGCACTGGTATAGCCCACCGCCTGTGCCAGTGCGACGGATTGTTCGCCCATGGCCTTGCGCGTGGTTTCGTCCAGAAATGGGCTGGGGGCTTCTTCGATGACTTTCTGGTTGCGGCGTTGGATGCTGCATTCGCGTTCATGCAGGTAAACCGCGTTTCCGTGGCCGTCACACAGCACCTGAATTTCGATGTGGCGGGGTTGGGTCACGAATTTCTCGATGAAAATCCGATCATCGCCAAAGCTGTTGGCCGCTTCGTTCTTTGAGCTTTGGAACCCTTCGCGCGCTTCCTGGTCGGTCCAGGCGATCCGCATCCCCTTGCCGCCGCCGCCCGCGCTGGCCTTGATCATCACCGGGTAACCAATGTCGTTAGAGATTTTCACCGCCTCATCGGCGTCTTCGATCAGGCCCATATAGCCGGGCACCGTGGAAACATTCGCCTCTTGCGCGATCTTCTTAGAGGTAATCTTGTCACCCATCGCCTCGATCGCGCCTTTGGGCGGCCCGATAAAGGCAACGCCTTCGGCCTCAAGTGCTTCGGCGAACTTGCTGTTTTCGCTTAAGAAACCATAGCCCGGATGCACCGCTTCTGCGCCAGTCTGTCGGATTGCGTCCATCACCTTGTCGATGACGATATAGGACTGGTTGGCCGGTGCCGGACCGATGTGCACCGCCTCGTCCGCCATTTTGACGTGCAGCGCATTGCGGTCAGCATCCGAATAGATGGCCACCGTCTGGATGCCCATGCGGCGCGCAGTTTTGATCACGCGGCAGGCAATCTCGCCCCGGTTGGCGATCAGGATTTTCTTAAACATGGGACGGCTCCTTTGAACGCAAAACCGCCACCGGGGGCAGACCCCGGCGGCGGCTTTTGGTGATGTCGGTGGCCCGAAGGCGTGAGAGTTTAGCTACCCGGCGTGGTGCAATTGCCGTTGGCGTCGCAGACAACGGGAACAGCCGGTGCTGCCGCTTCCATGGGGTCAACCATGGCAGGTTCGGCCATTGGTGCGGGTGCCTCGACCGGGCCTGCACAGGCGGCAAGGCCAAGGACGGCGAGAACGGGAAGTGTTTTGAATAAGTTGCGCATGATATGGCCCCCTGATGGTGTTTCAATGGGGCTGATACTCGCCGCAGGTGGGGCCTTGCGCAAGCCCCCTTGGTGCGGCGGGGGTGGATCAGGCGACGGCACGCCGCCTGATCCGGGAACTGTCGTGTGCCGACCCTAGAGGTCGTTGGCCAATGCGCCACCAACTGCGCCGACAAGTGCGCCTGTGGTGCAATCACCGTTGATCGCTTCACCGGCCAAACAGCCGACGCCTGCGCCGACGACGGCGCGCTCGCCATCTGTGTTGATGCCTGCACAGGCTGACAGCGTAAGGGCCGCAGCGGCTGCGATGATGAACTTAAGGTTAAACATGGAATACTGCCTTTGTTGGTTTTGTTAACATATGCAGATTCGCTGGATTGCGCGGTCAACTCAACCCCAAAGATGCCCCCCTTGCGTTTTGCCGCCGAGCAATCGGCCAAGCCCCAAAAGAGGTATGCCGGTCTGCTCTGGGACAGAGCAAACCGGCAAGGGGAAGGGTAACGGTGTTGACAATGTGCAGACGTGCGCTTGCTGGAACACCCATCTGCAGAACAACGTTTGCATGATGGTGCCGCGTTCAGATAGTCCGCACCTCCACAGGGTCGCATTTGCGCGATTTCCCGCCGAGATTGCATGCCCTGCGGCACTTTCCCGCGCATATTCAGCCCAAAAATCATGCAAACACCTCTGCAAAGGTGACCCGTGCCACCTTTTCATCGATCTGCAGCAGGGCATCGTAACTCTCTGGATCAAAAGGATCTTCTGCGGCAATCACCTCACGCTCAAAGAGCCATGACAGGCGGCCCGCGTCCAAATTGCCGCGCGGGAAAGGATCAGGGCCGAAATGTTCCCACAAAGCCGCCATAAATCCCGCATCGGCGCGTTTATCAGCCGGGCGGCGATCCGGGAATCGCTGGCGCGCCGTCAGACGGGTGGCCCCGTCCTTGTGCGCGCGCCGGATGGTGAATTGAAAATCGGTGCCGGGCAGTCGCCCCGGGAATCCGCGATGCTTTTCCATCAGCCGATCCCCCGTGCGGGGTTATTCGGTAAGGATGATATCCGCTTGCACAGCGATGCCGCGTGCCTGCCCTTGTGATCCGCTGATCGCAACAAGGGCCATAAGCCCTGCGAACGCAAACGCCTTGATGCCGTTTGACATGGTAACCCGCCCGATTGTGTCGCGCGGCCCGTCGGATTTTCCGATCTTTGCGGCGCGAAATTGCCTCTGGCCCCGTGCATAGCGGCAATGGGCGCGCCTGCATATGGGGTCAGGTGCAAAGCGCCGGCCTGTGGTCTGGCTGCATCAGTGGCGGTGGCGGGCTGGATCATCAGAACTCCTCCCACGCGCATGTGTCGCCTGTGATCTGATAAGGTTGAAAGAACTGGGTGACGCTGTCGTCATAGATCCCAAATTCGGTTTCGCGGCTGGAGACCGAGATCACAACCGAACGGCCTGTCCAGGCGTTGGCCGCCAGCGACGGCACAACCACCTGTTCGCAGATGAATTGCAGGTCATCGACCAGATCGCCAAAGGTGCGCCCCGCGCCTGCGGGATCAATCGCCGCGCTGACAAAGCGAAAGCGCGCCACCTCTTCAGGCTCTTGTTCCAGCCGGACATCATAAAGCGTCATGGGCACGCCCGATGGCACAGCCACCTCTTGGGCGGCGGCGGGGCTTGCAAGCGCCAGCAGGACCATCCAGCGCATCATGTGTCTGACCCCACAAAGTTGGAATGGCAGCTTTCTCCAATGATTGCGAATTCCACCGCACGGGAAAACCGCGCCGTGCCCCGCACCCGCGCGGCAATCACCGTGACAACACCGGGCGCGGGCGTGCCTGCCCCATGTACAAGGCGCTGATCCATGGCCATCTGGCAAGCTGCCAGAAACGGAAACGTCTTTGTGTCACCCGCAGTTCCGCGCTTTTGGTTGAACTCAATCTCAGCGGTACCTGCCACCAAATCATGGGCAGACCTGACCATGTCCCAATCTGCCAAAGCCGCGGGGTCTGCGTGCACATCCGGCGCCAAACGGTCCCGCAGCCATGTGCCCAGCCCTCCCTCATCCGCCACCACGGGTGACGCAAAAAGACCCAGCACGAGTGCCCAAATCTTCTTCTGGCCAAAATAATCCCGGGGGGAGTCCGCTTGCGGACGGGGGGCTGGCCCCCCGCATTTTTTTGAAAAAAATGCCTCCCTAGAGTGGAATATTGTCATGCTTTTTCCACGGGTTCTGCAGCGACTTGCCGCGCAATGACGCAAACGCCCGGCAGACCCGCTTGCGGGTGGAATGGGGCATGATCACTTCGTCGATGAACCCTTTTTCGGCAGCCACAAAGGGATTGGCAAAGCGGTCTTCGTATTCCTGCGTCAGCGCCGCAATCTCATCGGGTGACTTGCCGCGGTGGATGATCTCTGTGGCCCCCTTGGCCCCCATCACCGCAATCTCGGCTGTGGGCCAAGCATAGTTGAAATCGCCCCGCAAATGCTTGGAGGCCATGACGTCATAAGCCCCGCCATAGGCCTTGCGGGTGATGACCGTGACCTTCGGCACTGTCGCCTCTCCATAAGCAAACAGCAGCTTCGCCCCGTGCTTGATCACACCGCCGTATTCCTGGGACGTACCGGGCAGGAAACCGGGCACATCGACCAGCGTCAGGATTGGGATCTCAAAGGCATCGCAGAACCGCACAAAACGCGCGGCCTTGCGGCTGCTGTCGATATCAAGACAGCCCGCCAACACCATCGGCTGATTGGCAACCACACCAACCGTGGACCCTTCCAGCCGGATAAACCCAGTGATGATGTTCTTGGCGTAGTCTTCCTGAATTTCGTAAAAATCGCCCTCATCCCCCAGCTTGAGGATCAATTCCTTCATGTCATAGGGGGTGTTGGCGTTGTCGGGGATCAATGTATCAAGGCTGTCCTCGATCCGGCCCGGATCATCAAAGAACGGGCGCACGGGTGGCTTGCTGCGGTTATTAAGCGGCAAAAGGTCCACAAGACGGCGCACCTCGGCCAAAGCCTCCACATCGTTTTCAAACGCGCCATCCGCGACCGAGGATTTCTTGGTGTGGGTGCTGGCCCCGCCCAGTTCTTCGGCTGTCACCACTTCGTTGGTGACGGTTTTCACCACATCGGGGCCGGTCACAAACATGTAAGAGCTGTCTTTGACCATGAAGATAAAGTCCGTCATCGCGGGGCTATAGACAGCACCACCGGCACAAGGCCCCATGATCACGGAAATCTGCGGCACCACGCCAGAGGCCATGATGTTGCGCTGGAACACCTCGGCATAGCCTGCAAGGCTGGCGACACCTTCCTGAATGCGCGCGCCGCCGCTGTCGTTCAACCCGATGACCGGCGCGCCGTTCTGCATCGCCATATCCATGATCTTGCAGATTTTTTGGGCGTGAGTTTCCGACAAAGAGCCACCAAAGACGGTGAAGTCCTGCGAAAAGACATAGACCATGCGACCATTGATCGTGCCCCAGCCGGTCACGACCCCGTCACCCGGCGGGCGCTGGTCCTGCATCCCGAAGTCGGTGCAACGGTGCGCGACAAAGGTGTCAAACTCTTCAAAGCTGCCTTCGTCCAGCAAGAGCGAGATCCGTTCCCGCGCTGTCAGCTTGCCCTTGCCATGCTGCGCGTCAATCCGGCGCTGGCCGCCACCGGCATGTGCCACATCGCGGCGATCTTGCAGTTCTTGCAGGATATCTTGCATCTTTTGATCCTTCCCCACTGGTGCGGGCATCATAGGCGGGCCGCCGCGAAGATGAAGCGCAAATTTGCAAAGTTATGGCACATGTCGCGCCAGAAATTGCAAACCTGCAAATATATGCAATTTCGCACAGGACACCCGTCACAAACGGCGGGTGGACGCTGACGGGTTCCGGGACTACCTCTGCTTCATGTCCAGTTTGCCCACAGTGCGATTCCTTGATCGCACGACGCCCCCACATATCGCGACACTGATCCTGCTGGCAGGCATTTCCGCGCTGAACATGTCGATCTTTTTGCCATCGCTGAACATCATGGCGCAGGATTTTGGCACGGATTACGCGACGATCCAGTTTGCGGTCTCGGGGTATCTGGCGGCCACAGCGGTCTTGCAGATCGCCATTGGCCCACTGTCAGATCGGTTTGGGCGGCGCGCGGTCGTGCTGGCCGCGCTTATGATCTTTGTGCTGGCCTCGGCCGGGGCGGCGCTGGCCCCGACAATCGGGACCTTTCTGGTGTTCCGCATTCTGCAAGCCGCAGTTGCCACGGGCATTGTGCTCAGCCGCGCGATTGTGCGCGATATCGTGCCGCAGGATCAGGCCGCGTCGATGATCGGATATGTGACGATGGGCATGGCGCTGGTGCCGATGCTAGGCCCAATGGTCGGCGGCGCGCTGGACGAGGCGTTTGGCTGGCGGTCGACCCTTGTGTTCCTTGCCGTTGCAGGCACGGGCGTGCTGGCGCTGTGCTACTTTGATCAGGGCGAAACACTCAGCGAGGGCGGCATGGGCTTTCGCGAGCAAGTGGCAGCCTATCCGGTGCTGCTGACCTCGCCCCGGTTCTGGGGCTATTCGCTGGCCGCGGCCTTTGGGTCGGGGGCGTTTTTCGCCTATCTGGGCGGCGCGCCGTTTGTGGCCAACGGGTTATATGGCCTTTCACCTTTGTGGACTGGGATCGCGCTGGGGGCGCCAGCGGCCGGCTATGCCTTTGGGAATTACCTGTCAGGGCGCTTTACGGTGCGCGTCGGCGTCAACACCATGGCGATGATCGGCACACTGATCACACTGGCGGGCCTTGGCGTGTCACTGCTGCTTGCACTGGCCGGAAGCGAGAGCGCCTGGCTGTTCTTCGGTTTCTGCACAATCTTCGGGATGGGCAACGGGATGCTTCTGCCGGGTGCGATGGCCGGGTCAATGTCTGTGCGTCCCCGTCTTGCGGGCACCGCCTCTGGCCTGTCGGGCGCGCTGATGATCGGCGGGGGGGCTGCGCTGTCGCAACTGGCAGGCGTGGTGCTGGAAGGGCAAAGCTCTGCTATTCCCTTGCAGGTTCTGATGTTTGCCTGTGCAGTCCTGTCGCTGCTGGCTGTGATCTTTGTCATCTTCCGGGGGCGTCAGGTCGCCACCGCTTGATTTCGCAAAGCCGCAAAGGCAGTTTGCAAAGGCAGACGGTCAGGGGCGATCATGGCGACACAGAAACTTTATGCCGGGGCCAAACTGCGCGAATTGCGTGGGCGGCAAGGGCTGACGCAAAAAGATTTTGCCGCGCGGCTTGGTGTCTCGCTGCCCTATCTCAACCAAATGGAAAACAACAACCGGCCCGTCAGCACCGCAGTGCTGCTGGGGCTGGCGCAGGAATTCGGGATCGACGTGACAGAGTTGCAAGCTGGCGACGAGGCGCGGCTGGTGGGCGATATGCGCGAGGCGCTGGCCGATCCGGTGTTCACCGGCCCTGCCCCTGCCCTTGCAGATTTGCGACTTGCGGCGACAAATGCCCCCGGCCTGACCCGCGCCTTTCTGGACCTGCATACCGCCTATCGGCAAACGCATGAACGCCTTGCGTCACTGGACGAAGCGCTGGGGCGCGAAGATGCCCGCCTGCAGCCCAGCCCGTGGGAAGAGGTGCGCGACTTCTTTCACTATTGCGACAACTACATCGACAGCGTTGACCGCGCCGCCGAACGGTTTGCTGCCAGCGTCAGTGCCGATCAGTCCGTGGCGCAGGCAGCAATCGCAGCCCTTGAACGCGCGGGCATCGCCACGCGGTTCACCGATGACGCGGCAATCCGGCGGTTTGATCCCAAAACCCGGACCCTGACGCTCAGCCGTCATGCAGAGCCCGCCACCCAAAGCTTTCAGATCCTGATGCAGCTTGCATTGACCCAGCATGAACCGCTGCTGGATGCGACGCTGGATTTCGCCCGATTTGCATCATCCGAGGCGCGGGGCATCGCCAAGGTGGGGTTGGCGAACTACTTTGCAGGGGCCTCTTTGCTGCCCTACGGCGCGTTTCTGGCCGCCGCACAAGACACGCGCCACGATCTGGAGCGTTTGGCGACCCTGTTCGGGGCCTCGGTCGAGCAAATCGCGCACCGGCTGTCGACATTGCAACGACCGGGGGCCAAGGGCATCCCGTTCTTTTTCGTGCGGGTCGATCAGGCGGGCACGATCACCAAGCGCCATTCGGCCACGACCCTGCAGTTTGCGCGTTATGGCGGCGCCTGCCCTTTGTGGAACGTGCACGCCGCGTTTGAGACGCCGCGCCAATTCCTGCGGCAGTTGGCGGAAACACCCGACGGGGTCCGGTACTTTTGTCTGGCGCGCGACGTCAGCAAACCGGGCGGTGGATTTGGTGCGCCGACCCGGCGCTATGCCATCGGGCTGGGCTGCGAAGTCAAGCACGCCCCTGCCCTGATCTATGCAGATCACATGCTGACCGATAACGCAGACGCCTTTGAACCGATTGGGATTTCCTGTCGCATCTGCGAGCGGCGGAATTGCCATCAACGCTCTGTCCCGCCGCTGGAACGGCAGTTGCGGGTCGATCCCAATGTGCGGGATGTGTTGCCCTATCAGGTGGATTAACGCCGCGCGGCACGCCAGCCTGCGGCGCGCGCCTCGGCCAGGGAACAGAACCAGCGTTCGCCACGGGCGGCGTTGATCTTGGTACGGGCATAGCTGTCATCACCGGGGCTGTGCACGATGCGGCCATTGGCGCTGATGTTGCCCTTCAGCGTGCAATCCCCCGGTGCCGGATCGGCATCGCGGGCACGAAAGACGGCGGGACGCTGCATGGTCCCGGACCAGATCCCAAGGCGGGCCGCCCGCGCGGCCTGTTCCTGAGGCACATAGTCAAGGCTGTAGCGCTGGTAGGCCGTGGCATAGCCGCGTGCCACAAGGGCCGCCCCCAGATCGCGGTCCCCGGCCACACATTTCGCCACAACTCGTTGATATTTATCACGATCCTGACCATTGCAGGTTACCGGATGCTGGCCGATCAGCTGTATCATGGCGGCCGTCGCAACCACCCCACAGCCATATATCACGCCATGTTCGGTGCGGCAGGTCTGATCCCGTTCGGGCGTGTCGATCCCGTGGATACGCACCGATTGTCCGGCCACGCGTAGCGTGTCACCGTCGACCACGGTCGCCACGCCCGAGATCACCTCAGCCCCTGCAGGGCCGGTCGTCAAAAGTAAAGAAACCATGAACGCACGCAACATGGCGTTAAGGTATGGGCGCCCTGTGGCCGTCACAAGGCGCGCAGAAGGAAACACCAAGAGTGGTTAACGCTGGCTGGTTTGCCAGTTGGGATGAATCCACGGCTGATCATTGGCGCGGGGCAGCGGGGTGCGGCCCAACACGTGATCGGCCGCTTTTTCGCCCACCATGATCGAGGGCGCGTTGAGGTTGCCGTTGGTGATCCGCGGAAAGATCGAACTGTCGGCCACGCGCAGCCCGTCAACACCGATCACGCGGGCCTGCGGGTCAACGACCGCCATTGGGTCGTCAGCACGGCCCATCTTGCAGGTGCCGCAGGGGTGATAGGCGCTTTCCACGTGGTCGCGGATGAAATCATCCAGCGCCGCATCGCTTTGCACCGCCGCGCCGGGCTGAATTTCGTGACCGCGAAAGGGGGCAAAGGCCTGTTGCGCGAAAATCTCGCGCGTCAGGCGAATGGCGCGGCGGAAATCTTCCCAATCCGAGGGGTCGGACATGTAATTGAACTGTATTTTCGGGGCGACATTGGGATCGTTTGATTGCAAGGTCACCTGCCCGCGCGAGACTGATCGCATTGGGCCCACATGGGCCTGATAGCCGTGGCCTTCGGCGGCAACCTGCCCATCATAGCGGACGGCGATGGGCAGGAAATGGTATTGAATATCAGGGTATTGCACGCCCTTGTTCGAGCGAATGAAGCCCGCACTTTCAAACTGGTTCGAGGCCCCAAGCCCGGTTTTGGTGAATAGCCACTGTGCCCCGATCATCGCTTTGCCGAACAGGTTCCAGTGCTTAAAAAGTGAGACAGGTTTGACTGCGGCCTGCTGAATATAAAGTTCCAGATGGTCTTGCAGGTTTTGGCCCACGCCCGCGCGGTCTGCGACCACGTCGATGCTGTGCGCGGCCAGATGGGCGGCGGGGCCGATGCCAGACTGCATCAGGATCTTGGGCGAGTTGATGGCCGAGGCGGCAATGATGACCTCGGTGTTGGCGCGGATCACCTCTGTCTTGCCGCCGCGTTGGACCGCGACGCCTGTTGCGCGGCCATCTTCGATTACCACGCGTTGCGCCAGCGCGCGCACAAGGTTGCAATTTGCACGCTTCAACGCAGGCCGCAGATAGGCATTGGCCGCCGACCAGCGCAGGCCTTTCCAGATGGTGGCGTCGTAGGGGCCAAAGCCTTCTTGCTGGTGGCCGTTGTAGTCTGGCGTAACCGGATAGCCCGCCTGCTCGCCCGCTTTCACAAAGGCGCGGGTCAGCGGGTTGGTCCGGGGGCCACGGCTGATGTGCAACGGACCATCGGTGCCGCGCCAGACCGGATCACCGCCGTGGCCACCATCGTGCCAGTGTTCCATGCGTTTGAAGTAGGGCAAGACGTCTGCATAACCCCAGCCATCCGCCCCCACGTCAGCCCAGTGGTCATAGTCAAGCGCGTGGCCGCGCACATAGATCATCCCGTTGATCGACGAGGACCCGCCAATGACCTTGCCGCGCGGCACCACAAGGCGGCGTCCGCCAAGGTGCGGTTCAGGTTCCGATTGCAGGCCCCAGTCGTAGGCCTTCATGTTCATCGGATAGGACAGCGCCGCAGGCATCTGGATGAACGGTCCACCGTCCCAGCCGCCGTGTTCAATGATCAGAACATCCTTGCCCGCCTCGGCCAGCCGATACGCCATCGCACAGCCCGCAGAGCCTGCCCCGATGATCACGTAATCCGCACGCATGTCAGGTGATTCCACGAAGGGTCAAGGCGGCCGCAGGCCCCCGCTTTGCGGGTCTGCCTTGAGGCTTTGGGGAATCGCCCCCCATACTTGAAGAGGTGACCTGAGGATCATTTTGATCCCTCAAGCACCTCTCAGCACAGTCAAAACCACCGCCCCACTGCACATGATTGCCGTTGGGCCCCCAAATTCTTGCAAGAATTTGGCCCCAAAATTTTTGAAAAATTTTGGTCCCCGTCAAAACGGTGCCTCGACATCGTTCATGGCGACATAGACGCCCTTCATTTCGCTGTAGTGGTCGATCGCAAGTTTGGAGTTTTCGCGACCCACCCCCGACAGCTTTGATCCGCCAAAGGGTGCCTCGACCGGCGCGAGGTTGTGGGTGTTGATGTAACAGGTCCCCGCCTCGAACCCGGCGGCCATGCGGTGCGCGCGCGTCAGATCGCGGGTAAAGACAGAAGCCGCAAGACCAAAGGGCGTGTCATTGGCGCGGGCCAGCGCCTCTTCCTCGGTCTCGAAGTCGAGGACTGACAGGACCGGGCCAAAAATCTCATCTTTGGCGATGATCATATCATCGGTGACATCGGCAAAGACGGTGGGTTCAATGAAAAAGCCCGGACCGTCCACCAATTTGCCGCCGGTGACCAGACGGGCGCCTTCGGCGACGCCTTTTTCGACAAAGCCCATGACGATCTGGCGCTGTTGCGCGCTGACCATCGGGCCAAAGTTTGTTGCCGGGTCCTGCGGGTCGCCCATGATGACCCCTGCAAGACGTTCATTCAGCCGCCTCAGAAAGGCGTCCTTGATGCCCTTTTGCACAAAGACCCGCGTGCCGTTGGAACAGACCTGCCCGGTGGAATAAAAATTGCCCAGGATCGCGCCAGAGACTGCGTTTTCGAGATCGGCATCGTCAAAGATCACGATGGGAGATTTGCCGCCCAGTTCCATCGTGACGTGGCGCACGCCGGAAGCGGCCGCGCTATAGACCTTTTGCCCCGTGGGCACCGACCCGGTGAGCGAGACCTTGGCCACGCGCGGATCATTGATCAGCGCCGACCCCACAGCCCCCATGCCCTGCACCACGTTGTAGGTGCCGGCAGGGGCCCCCGCCTCTGCCAGGATTTCCGCCACTTTCAGCGCGCAAAGCGGCGTGGTTTCAGACGGCTTGAAGACCATCGCATTCCCACAGGCCAGTGCCGGTGCGCCTTTCCAACTGGCGATCTGCGTGGGGTAGTTCCACGCGCCAATGCCCACGCAGACGCCCAAGGGCTCGCGCCGGGTATAGACAAAATCCCCCCCAGCCAGCGGAATGTGTTCGCCGGTCAGGCTGCCTGCGAGGCCGCCGAAATATTCCAGTGCATCCGCCCCAGAGGTGGCATCTGCCACAGAGGTTTCCTGATAAGGTTTGCCGGTGTCATAAGTTTCCAGCACCGACAGGTCATGGTTGCGGTCGCGCATGATGTCAGCGGCGCGGCGCAGCACACGGCCGCGTTCGGTGCCCGTCCACGAGGCCCATTCCTTTTGCGCACGGCCCGCGGCCGCAAGTGCCCGGTCGATGATCGCGGGCGTGGCGGCGTGAACACGTGCGACCACCTCACCGGTGAAGGGGTAGATGACATCAATCACCTCGCCTGCGGTATCCTCGACATATGTGCCATCAATGAAATGGCTGGCGGTGGGTTGTATTTGCATCTGACAGACGCCTCCGGCGGGCATATTTTTATTCAAAAGAAAGGGGTCATTCGCCCCGCGGGAACCGCTGGTTTTCTTCCAGCACGTTCAGGTCCATATGGTTGCGCATGTAGCGTTCGGATGCTTTTTGCAGCGGCTGATAGTCCCATGGGAAATAATTGCCGTTGCGCAGCGCCTCGTAGACGACCCAGCGTCCTGCTTGGGAGTGGCGCACATCTGCATCAAAGCGCGCGAGGTCCCAACGTTTTTCGGCCTTGGCACGCAGTTGCGTGCGTGTGCCCTGATGGGCATCAACTTCGGCCAGGTTTGTCAGCTCTTGCGGATCGTTTTCCATGTCAAACAGCTGATCGGGGTCGAGGCTGCACATGTTGAATTTCCACTTGCCATAGCGGAGCGAGACCAGTGGCGCATAGGAGCCTTCGGCGGCGTATTCCATCGCAACCGGCGCATCCCGGGTGCCGCCCTGCCCAAGTGGCTTGATGCTTTCCCCATCGGTCCAGGGGGCAACTTCGGACATGTCGACACCTGCCAGATCACAGAGCGTCGGGCAGACGTCGATATTGCTGACCGGTGTGGTGATCAGGCCCGGCGTCATGTCGGGGTCAGAGATCATCAGCGGCACACGTGCAGAGCCGTCATAGAAGGACATCTTGAACCAAAGCCCACGGTCGCCCAGCATGTCGCCGTGGTCAGAGACAAAGAGGATCGTCGCCTCTTGCCGCGTGTCGTCCAGCGTTTGCAGGATCTCGCCCACCTTGTCGTCGAGGTAAGAGATATTGGCGAAATAGGCGCGGCGGGCGCGTTTGACCTGATCTTCGGTGATGTCAAAGTTTTCGTGGTCGTTGGCATCCAGAATGCGTTTGGAGTGCGCGTCCTGATCGGCATAGGGGATCGGGCCCACAGCGGGCAGCAGGTGGTCGCAATCAGCGTAGAGGTCCCAGTATTTTTTCCGCGCAACGTAAGGATCATGCGGGTGGGTGAAGCTAACGGTCAGGCACCAGGGCCGCGCGTCATGGCCGCGCGAGAGGTCATAGAGCTTGGCGCGCGCGTGGTGGGCGACCTCATCATCATATTCCATCTGGTTGGTGATCTCGGCCACGCCCGCCCCCGTCACCGACCCCATGTTGTGATACCACCAGTCAATCCGCTCGCCCGGTTTGCGGTAGTCCGGCGTCCAGCCGAAATCGGGCGGATAGATGTCGGTGGTCAGGCGTTCTTCGAAGCCGTGCAACTGGTCGGGGCCGACAAAGTGCATCTTGCCCGAAAGACAGGTCTGATAGCCCGCGCGGCGCAGGTGATGGGCGTAGGTCGGGATGGACGAGGCAAATTCGGCGGCATTGTCGTAGACGCCGGTGCGGCTGGGCAATTGGCCCGACATGAACGACGCCCGCCCCGGTGCGCAGAGCGGCGAGGCGGTATAGGCATTCTGAAACCGGGTAGAGCGCGCCGCAAGCGCCTTGAGGTTGGGGGCATGGAGCCAGTCTGCCGGGCCGTCAGGAAAAAGCGTGCCGTTCAACTGGTCGACCATGATGATCAGGATATTGCGCTGGGTCATGCCGCACCATGGGTCAGAATATCGAGCATCTTCAGCACTTTGGCGCGGGCATTCGCCTCTGGCTTGGCCAACGCGGCGCGGATGTAGAACCCGTCGATCAGGGCGGCGAGCATATCTGCCGCCTCTTGCGGGTCGGCAGCGCTTCCACGAAGGGCATGTGTCAGATTGGACCGTAACCGCCGCTGGTACAGCTGCAAAAGCCGCAGCGCATCCGGGTTGGTCTGAGCCTGCACGTAGAATGTCATCCAGGCGCTGATCGTGGCGGGGGCAAAGCATTCATCCGCAAAGCAGGCGTCAACGATGGCCCCTGCCCGGTTCCCCGGCTGCGCCTTGAGCGCTGTCACAACCTGCGCGCCGAAGTCGCGCAGAATCTGGCGCATCGCGGCCACAAAAATCTGGTCCTTGCCGCCGAAATAATGGTGCGCCAGCGCGGACGACATGCCTGCTCGCTTGGCGATTTTACTGACGCTCACATCCAGCGACCCGGCATCGCCGACCTCGGCAATCGTGGCTTTCACTAGGGCCGCGCGGCGTATAGGTTCCATCCCGAGCTTGGGCATTATCTGATCTTTCTTGTTGCCCCAGCAGGATATTTGGTTTTTGATTGACTCGTCAATCAACAAAAAACCGCCAATCTGGGAGAAACGTCATGAACCTTAAAAACACCTTGTCTGTGCTGGCCATTTGCGCCGCTGCACCTGCCTTTGCAGATTGCGACAGCGTCACCTTTTCGGATGTGGGCTGGACCGACATCACCGCCACCACCGCTGCCACAACGGTGGTGCTGGATGCGCTGGGGTACGAGACTGAGATTAAGGTGCTGTCCGTGCCCGTGACCTATATCTCATTGGCAGAGGGCGACGTAGACGTCTTTCTGGGCAACTGGATGCCGACGATGGAGGCTGACATTGCCCCCTACCGCGAGGCAGGCACTGTGGACACCGTGCGCGCCAATCTTGAAGGCGCCAAGTACACGCTGGCGGTGAACAAGGCTGCCGCGGACATGGGGCTTGCCAACTTTGCCGACATCGCCGCCAAGGCTGACGCGCTGGACGCCAAAATCTACGGCATCGAGCCGGGCAACGATGGCAACCGTCTGATCATGGACATGATCGCCGACAACGCCTTTGGTCTGGGTGACGCAGGTTTTGAAGTGGTCGAAAGCTCTGAGCAGGGTATGCTGGCACAGGTTGACCGCGCCAGTGGCCGGGACGAGCCCATCGTCTTTCTGGGCTGGGAACCGCATCCGATGAACGCCAATTTCGAGATGTCCTATCTGGAAGGCGGCGATGACTGGTTTGGCCCAAATCTGGGCGGGGCCACCGTGTTCACCAACACCACCGCAGGCTTTGCCGACAGCTGTCCGAATGTTAGCAAAATGCTGATGAACCTCGAATTCTCGTTGGCGATGGAGAATGAGATCATGGGCGCGATCCTGAACGACGGCGAAGACCCCGCAGATGCAGCGATGGCGTGGCTCTCGGCCAACCCCGATGCCTTCATGGGCTGGCTTGACGGTGTGACCACCAAGGACGGCGGTGACGCCGTCGCGGCGGTCAAGGCCAAGCTGGGCATGTAAGACCAACCGGGCGGTCCCCTACGGGACCGCCTATTTCGACAAGAGGGCGCGATGGACTTGCTAACCGAAAACAAGATCCCCATCGGCAAATGGGCCAAGTCGATTTTTGATTGGCTCAACAATAACTTCGCCTTCTTCTTTGATGCGCTCTCCGACGCGATGGAGGCGCTGATTGACGGCATCCTTTGGGTGTTGGAAACGCCACATCCCTTTATCATCATCGCGGTGTTTGCGGCACTGACCTTTGTGCTGCAACGCTCTTGGAAGACGCCGTTGCTGATCGTCGCGGGGTTCCTGTTCATCCTCAATCAGGACTATTGGGAAGAGACGATGCAGTCGCTGACG